>NZ_UHIA01000003.1:0-312500 GCF_900460215.1 Suttonella indologenes | reverse complement strand
AGATGAGTCAAGCCCGAAATAATTTTTCAATTCTCCGAAACGGCAGCTGTATCGTACGCAAAGACGCATACAAACTACTCAAGACAATGCTGTTAATTCACTGTGTTTTCACAGTAAAATCTTAATCTTACCATATTGCAATTTTCCTTTTGCCATGCTTCAATGTGCAAGCTGTTTGCAGCGCATTACATAGAAAAGGAGAAACTATGTTGATTTTTTTATTCTGCGTAGCTTTGTTAGTCACAGGCTATTTTATTTACGGATCGATTGCCGAGCGGATTTTCGGCATTAAGCCCGAGCGCGCGACACCTGCCCATGCGCAGGCGGACGGCGTGGATTATGTGCCGATGTCTAAAGTCAAAATCTGGTTGATTCAATTATTAAATATTGCCGGCACCGGTCCGATTTTCGGCCCGATTTTAGGGGCTTTATACGGGCCTGTAGCAATGCTGTGGATTGTGCTCGGCTGTATCTTTGCCGGCGCGGTGCATGATTATTACTGCGGCATGATTTCCGTGCGCAATGGCGGCGCTTCCATTCCGCATATGGCAGGGCGTTATATCGGCCTACCTGTTAAGCATTTGATTAATGTTATCGCGCTCATTTTATTAGTCTTGGTCGGCGTAGTTTTTGTGGTCTCTCCCGCAGGTTTGCTGACACAATTAACCGAACAAATCTTAGGGCGCTCCGGCGAGTTGGTGCAGAAGGGTAATTCGGCGCATGATTATTTAGTCACCACTTGGGTTTGTATTATTTTTGCTTATTACATCATCGCCACTTTGCTGCCGATTGATAAGATTATCGGGCGCGTTTATCCGCTTTTCGGTGCTTTATTGATGTTTATGACGGCCGGTATGCTTTTTGGCTTGCTCTTTGAAGGCATTCCGCTTTTCCAAACCGTGGGGCTTGATGAAGGCATGGGCATCGGCGATTTCTTTAAGAATTTTTATCCGGCTGAAAACATGCCGATTTTCCCCTTGATTTTCGTCACCATTACCTGCGGTGCCATTTCCGGTTTCCATGCCACGCAAACGCCGATGATGGCGCGTTGTATGCAAAATGAGCGCGAAGGACGCTTTATTTTCTACGGCGCGATGATTACCGAGGGCGTGATTGCCCTGATTTGGTGCATGGTGGGTTTGAGTTTTTATGATGATGTGCAAATGCTCAATGAGGCGATTAAATCGGGTACGCCGTCCAAAGTTGTATATGAGGCGGCGATTAGTATGCTCGGCACCTTCGGCGGCATGTTGGCGGTCTTGGGTGTAGTGGTGCTGCCGATCACTTCCGGCGATACCGCATTTCGCGCGGCGCGTTTGCAGATTGCGGAATTTTTCCATATCGAACAAGGCAGCGTGAAAAACCGCCTGATGCTGACCCTGCCTTTGTTTGCAATTGGCATTGCTTTGACGCAAATAGATTTTTCCGTGTTATGGCGTTATTTCGGCTGGGCGAATCAAACCACCGCGACGATTATGCTGTGGACAGCCGCCGCTTATTTATACCGCCACGGTAAATGTCATTGGATTTGCACCGTTCCGGCCATCTGGATGACGGCGGTCTGCGGCACTTATCTTGCCTTTGCCAAAATCGGCTTCGGATTGAATTGGACGGTTTCGCTGATTTTCGGCGTTATTGCTACGATTGCCGTGACCGCCGCATTTTTGATTGTCTTAAAACCCAAACACGTCTTAAATAGCGACGATTAATCTTTTCTTAGTAAAACGCCTCTCTGCGAGGCGTTTTTTATCGTCGAAGAAGTGGAATAGTAAAGGCGGCGAGCCAATACCGTAATACGTTTTCAATTCTTCGACTATCTCAGCGAATATCGGTATCTGTGCTGAGAGGCGGATTGATTTCCACCGAAATATGCACGATTTCTTCATGAATAGACAGGGCTTGGCGGATATGCGCCGGGCTGAGGTCTTTTGTCGCGTTGTTTAAAGCGATAATGCAGGCGAATTTGCCCTTGCCGACTTTCCACACATGTAAATCAGTTACGATGGCTTCAAATGATGCCAGCACCTCGCGGATTTCTGCAACGACAGGCGCATCCATCTCCGCATCCAATAAGGTTTTGCCGGCTTGGCTGAGTACGTTCCAAGACCATTTGCCGACCAATAATGCGCCGATAATGCCTAAGACGGCATCTAAAAAATCCCAGCCGAAATATTTGCCGGCAATCAGCGCGATAATGGCGAAAACGGAGGTGGCGGCATCGGCGACAATATGCAAAAACGCCGCTTTTTGATTTAAATCTTGCTCGTGATGATGATGGTGGTGATGCTGTTCGTGATGCTCGTGCTTATGCTGATGATGGCTGTCGGTATGTAACAGCCATAGGCAGACGATATTCACCACCAGACCGAGTACGGCAATCGAAATGGCTTCATTATAATGAATCGCCAAAGGATTGAAGAGGCGCTCAATCGAGTGAAAACCCATCATGAGGGCAACACCCATCAGGGCAATGGTGCTGCTGTAGCCGGCAAGAATTTCGATTTTCCATGTGCCGAAGCAAAAACGCGGATCCTGCGCATAGCGGCGCGCCGCCCGATAGGCGAGATAAGCCACGCCCAATGCCAGCATATGCGAACTCATATGCCAGCCGTCGGCAAGCAGCGCCATTGAATTAAATAAGATACCGCCGACGATTTCAACCAGCATCATTGCGCCTGTGAATAGCGTAGCGATAAGAACTTTTTTCTCGGCAAGCGGATTGCCTTCATCAAAAATATGCGAATGCGATGCTGACATTTTCTTCCCCGAATGATTTTCCGATGCCTGAGATGATATTTGTTTAAATTTATGAAAAACAATTGCTTGAAATCGTCTTTCACGGAACGGAAAGCCGATGACATACATTATTATAATGCGCTTTTGAGATGCTTCACAAGACAGATATTAAGCAGGGCGATATTTTGCGCTATGAGTAGATGAAAAGCATGTATCGAGGTGCTATAATTTTTCATTTCTACTGCGGACGAATTAGGGATATAACATGAGAGAATTACTTTGTGCGGCGGTAGTTTCCGTCTTTTTAAGCGCTTGTACTACAATGTCATTTTCAGATAAACACAAGCTTTATGAAGTGCGCATGATGAACGGCGATTCTCTTTACACGCGCAGCAAACCCCAACTAGATGGCGACGGTTATTACCGCTTCGATGATGTGGATAATCAACACTATATTATCAATGACAATCTGGTGCTCTTTATCGAAGCCAGCGAGTTTGCCAAATAATGTCGTTAAATCACGTGCAGCGCCGCATTCCTGTGCCGATTAGTTGTGAATTTTTCCCTACCGCCACCGAGCAGGGCGGGGAAAATTTGGCGAAGGTGCGGCGTGCTTTAGCTGTTTTTGACTGCGAATATTTTTCGGTCACTTACGGCGCCGGCGGCAGCACGCAAGAGCGTACTTTGAAATTGGTGCGGCGCATTTGCGAAGAGGACGAGCGTCCCGTGATGCCGCATTTGACCTGCATCTCGGCGACTTATGCCGAACTCGAAGCCCTCTTGGATACTTATCAATCGATTGGCATCAAACGCTTATTGGCTTTGCGCGGAGATGTGCCGCCGGGCAGCTTTTATATGGGCGAATTGGACAGTGCGGCGGATTTGGTGCAGCTTGTGCGCAAAAAATGGGGCGATACGGCGCATATTGTCGTGGCGGCATATCCTGAAAAACATCCGCGCGCCAAAACCCCGCACGATGATTTGGAAGCCTTGAAAATCAAATCCGAAGCGGGAGCGAATGAGGCGGTTACGCAATATTTCTTTAATGCCGACGCTTTTTTGCGTTTTCGCGACGAGGCTTGTGCGATGGGGATTGAGATACCCTTGGTGCCGGGGATTATGCCGATTACCAATTACCGCCAATTAGCCCGCTTTTCCGATGCCTGCGGCGCGGAATTGCCGCGTTGGATTCGCAAACGTTTGGAAGCCTATGAACATGATGTCGAGGCTTTGCAATTATTCGGCACGGAAGTGGTGGCGTCTTTATGCGAACGTCTCGTGAAAGAAGGAGCGCCGGCTTTGCATTTTTATTCGATGAACCGTTCGCAAGCTATTTTAGCCATAGGGCGTGCTTTATCTTGGATTGACTGATGGCGCGCAGCATTGGGCGTTCTTCTTTGGTATTTGCGGCAATGACGCTGATTTCGCGCGTCTTGGGTTTATTGCGCGACATCTTGGTCGCGCGCTATTTCGAAGCCGGCATTACCGATCCCTTTTTTGCCGCCCTGCGCATTCCCAATACCTTAAGGCGTTTTTTTGCTGAAGGCGGCTTTGCCAATGCCTTTGTGCCGGTTTTCTCTGCGACCAAGGCGGAGCATCCCGAGCAGTTAAAAGATTTGCTGCGCCATACCAGCGGCACCTTGCTGGGTTTTTTGTTAGCGATTACCACCGTCGGCGTGATTTTTTCAGGCGCGATTATTTATGCGGTTGCCAACGGATTAAGCGCCAAACCTGAGCAGTTTGTATTAGCGGAGCAGATGCTGCGGATTATGTTTCCTTATATCCTGCTGGTTTCTTTAACCGCGATGGCGGGCGGCGTGTTGAATACTTATGGGCGTTTCGCCATTCCTGCGCTGACGCCGGTCTTGCTCAATATCGCTTTGATTAGCGCCTGCCTGTGGCGCGCCTATCGGGGCGATGCGGGCGATGTCGGCATGGAATTGGCTTGGGCGGTCTTAATCGGCGGCATCTTGCAGCTTGCTTTGCAATTGCCCTTTTTATACCGTTTGGGCTTATTGGTCATGCCCAAATGGGGCTGGAAGCATAGTGGCGTGCGCCGCATTTTGCGGCTGATGCTGCCGACCTTGTTCGGCTCTTCTGTCGGGCAATTAACCATTTTAGTCAATACGTTCCTTGCTTCGCATTTGCTCACGGGCAGTATTTCTTGGCTCTATTACACCGACCGCATGGTGGAATTGCCGATTGCCCTCATTGGCGTGGCATTGGGCACGGTCATTCTGCCCAAATTAAGCGCGCTGAAAGCCCTTGATGACGAGCAGCGTTTCGCCTATACACTGGATTGGGCTTTGCGTTGGGGCATCTTAGTCGGCTCTGCCGCTTCGCTGGGTTTGACCGTTTTGGCGCCCTCGATTTTAGCCACGCTCTTTTACGGCGGCGAATTTACGGCGCAAGATTTATTGATGACGACCTTAAGCCTGCGCGCCTACGGCATTGCCGCCGTGTTTTTGATTTTAGTCAAAGTCTTGGCGCCGGCTTTTTATGCCCGCCATGATATGCGCACGCCGGTACGCGCCGGTATTTGTGCGATGGCAGCGAATTTGCTAGCCGCGATTGTCTTAAGCCGTTTTTACGGACATGTGGGCTTGGCAGCCGCCAGCGCCTTGGCGGCGGTGGTCAATGTCGGCTTGTTGCTGTATTTCCTGTGGCGGCAGGGGATTAGAATTAAAACCGCCTCTCTGGGCTTTGTGTTCAAACTGCTGGCGGCGAATGCGGCGATGGGATTGTGCCTGCTGTATCTGCAGGGCGATGCCGGACAATGGCTGGAATGGACGCGCTTCGAGCGCCTGTGGCATTTGCTGCTGTTAATCGCCGTCGGTATCATGACCTACTTTGTCGCACTCTATGCCTTAGGTGTGCGTAAACAACAGTTTATTTTAGGAGAATAATATGCGTATTTGCTTGCTAACGGCTTTGGGTTTAAGCTCCGCCGCTTCTTTCGCGCAGCAACCTTTGTTTCAAATCGCCGCTCCTGATGCAATGGCGGCGGCAGAACAAGCAAATCTCGGACAAAGTTCAGCGACAGAGCTGAGCCAATCGCTGGGCGATGCGCAGATTGACGCGCTGCAAGGCTTGACGCTCACGGAAATCCGCATCTTAGGCATTGAAGACGAAAAACAATTGAACAATGCGGAAGTCTTTTTAGGCTTAAGCCGCGTGAAAGGCGAAGCGATTAGCCAGCCCGCCTATGTGAATTATCTGATTGACAACGGCGCTAAGGAAATCGCCTTATCGCAGCAGCCTTTCGGCTTTTACCAAAGCGAAGTGCGCAGCGAGCGCCATATTCAGGAAGGCAATTTGATTGTGACTTATCACGTCAATCTCAATGCGCCGACCACCATTCGCGCCGTGGAAGTCAATGTCAGCGGCATGGCGGCGGATGATCCCGAATTTCAGCAATTATTGACGGAAAACCCTTTTCGCGAGGGCGAAGTCTTAAGCCATGAGCAATACGAAACCTATAAAGCGCGCTTTTTGGAATTGGCGGTGGCGCGCGGCTATTTTGACGGACAATTCACCAGCAATGTGGTAAAGGTCAATACCGACACTCAAAACGCCGACATCGCCCTGTTTTATGACAGCGGACAGCGTTTTGATTTCGCCAATGTCAATTTCACGCCGGCGGCGGAAAAAGACGGCAGCACTAGCCCGATTCCTTTAGATGAAGATTTGCTGCAACGCTTCGTGCAATTCCAAACCGGGCAGGCGTATTCGGCGAAAGAAGTCGAGCAATTGCAGCATGATTTGCAGGGTAGCGGCTATTTTAAACAAGTCTTGGTCGGCGGACGTCCGGATACGCAGAGCAAAACCGTGCCGGTGGAAGCGCAATTAACCATGAACAGCAATAAACGCTATTTGTTCGGCATCGGCTATTCCACCGACAGCGGCGTGCGCGGCAAAATAGATTTTGACTGGCGCTGGGTTAATTCGCGCGGACACACTTTCTCTAGCAGTCTCTATGCCTCGCAAAAACAAAGCTCTTGGGACAATATTTACCGCATTCCGGCGGCCAATCCCACCACCGATTACTATTTCCTGCGTTTCGGCGGCTGGATTAAAGAAGACGATTACGACACCAAACGCGGCTTCATCGAGGGTGGCTACAATTGGCGCAAAAATCAATGGGAGTACCGCGTATCGGGCACCGCCGCCTATGACAAATTCTCGATTGGCAACGATCGCGGCGAAATTACGCTGACTTATCCGCAATTCCAAGCGACTTACAGCTCTACGGACAACCGCCTCAACCCCGATAGCGGATTTCAGGCGCGGATTGGCGTCTTAGGCGGCGTTGAAGGCGTCGGCTCCGATGTGAGTTTTGCCCAAGCCAATGTCAATTTCCGCTATATTCAATCCTTAAACGCGCAAAACCGCCTGCTCTTCCGCTTCGACGGCGGCAGCACATGGACGGATAATTTCCACCGCCTGCCGCCGAATTTGCGCTATTTCGCCGGCGGCGATCGCAGCGTGCGCGGCTATGCCTATGAAAAAATCGGCAACTACGACAGCAGCGGCGATAATATCGGCGGACGACATTTATTGGTCGGCAGCGTACAATACGAATATTTCTTTAAACCGGATTGGGCGGTAGCGGCATTCGTCGATGCCGGCGATGCCTTTAATAACAATCCCAAAGCGCATATCGGCGCGGGACTGGGACTGCATTGGCGTTCTCCTGTCGGTCCAATCAATATTGATGTCGGACACGGTTTTGACAAAGACGTCGGCGATAATTACCGCCTGCATCTCACCATTGGAACGGAGTTGGATCTCTAATGCGTTTTCTTATCAAAAGCCTGAAATGGCTGTTCTTAACGATTTTACTGTTAGCGCTGCTGTCTGCGGTGCTAGCGTTTTATTTGCTCGGCACGGAAAGCGGCTACCGCCAAGTGCCGAAATTGCTGAATCAATTCACGCCTTTTCAGCTAAGTTACGAGACTTTAGAAGGCAAATTATGGGGCAGACAGCAATGGCGCAATCTGCATCTGACTGGTCCTGAGGGTTTGGATTTTCGCGCCGAAGCCTTAATCATCGATTTTGCCGGTAATGAACTATTTGGCAAACGTCTGCATCTGCCGCTTCTGCAATTAAGCCACAGCACCTTGCAGTTGCCGCAGGGCGATAATTCCCCTTCGGAAGAAAAAAACCATGCCTCGCTTGAGAGATTGCCGGAAATTCAATTGCCGCTGCAAATCGATATTGATGCTCTGCGCCTCAGCGAATTGGAGATACGGCAGGGGCAAGAGGAAATCATCACGCTTCACGATGTGCAAGGCGCCTTGCACGGACAAGACAGCGCGCTGGAATTGACCTTACACAGCGCTTTGAGTCAGGGCAAAACGGCGGACACGCCCGCCGCTTTTGCGGCGACGGCGGATGTGAGCGGCAATCTGCGCTTAAGCGGCGCCTATCCGCTGACACTCAAAGGTGAGGCTCAATTGCAATTGCCTGAGAAAGCGCCGCAAGAATTTGTCTTGGAGATTGGCGGCAGCCTCTTGCAGCCCGCATTGCACCTGCAAGCGGAAGGTTGGCTGCAAGCCTCAGTGGAAGGTGCGGCGGATATTGATTTGGCGGCGAAGACTTTAACAAGCGAATTACATTGGCAAGATATTGCGTTGTCGGAGCAAGGTATTGAAATCCCACAGGGAAATATCGCATTATCAGGGGCTTTTGAGGATTTGCATCTGGCGCTTGACAGCCAAGTGCGAGGTGAAGGGATGCCTGATCTGAAGCTAAGCGGCAATGCCCATCTTTCGCCGCAGGCGCTGCGCGATGTGCATTTGCTCGTCAATACCTTAGGCGGCAGCATCGATTTGCAGGGTTTTGCCGAATTTGGCGAAGGTCTGAATTGGCAGGCGGATTTGCGCGTGCAAAACTTGGATGGGCGACAATACGATGCCGAACTGGATGCGGCATTGAACGCACATATTCACACGCAGGGACAGCAAAGCGCCGCTGCGCCGCTATCGGCGGAATTTGCGATTGCGCAATTGAACGGGCATTGGCAGCAGTATCCGATTGCCGGCAGCGGCGATGTGCGGATTGAGGGCAGCGATATTCATGTGCGCGACCTGCTCTTGAATTTGGCGGATAACCGTGTGGCGGTGAACGGACAAGCCAATGCGCAGGAAATTGATCTGCAGGCCGAGATTGATGCCGCAGCCTTGGGACGCCTGCTGCCGAATATCAGCGGCGCGGTGCAGGGGGCGGTACATGTAGGCGGTGCGGCGGCCAATCCTGCTATTGAAGCGGATTTGCAGTGGAAAGATTTGCTGATACAAGATAATAAGGAAACATTAGTGCAATCTTCTGCCGGCGCCGTTCAAGCGCAAGGCAATATGCAGGATTTACACTTAACACTGCAAGGTAAGGCGCAGGGACGCGATTTTCCTGCCTTAGATGTGGCAGGCACTGCCGTATTGGCGCAATTGCAGGCGGTCAAAGACATTGATCTTGTCGTCAATACCATGGAAGGCAAGGTCGCTTTGACAGGAGAGGCGGCTTTTGCGCCCGAGATTACTTGGGACGTGGCGGCCACATTGGAGCAGCTGCGTCCGAAATATTATTTGCCCGATATGCAAGCGCAAATTAGCGCGCAGCTGCAAGCCACAGGCGGTATTGATGCGCAGGGCAATCTGCATACGCAAGCGGATGTGCGCGATTTAAGCGGTACTTGGCAGGGGCAGAAACTGGATGGCGCTTTAACAGCGCAAGTGCAGGGTAGCGAAGTCAGGCTCGAGCATATGGACGTGCAGGTCGGCGATAACCGCATCAGCGGTCAGGTGCAATTGCAGGAACAAGCCTTGCAGGGCGATATTGAGTTGCAGGCGCTGAACTTGGCGCAGCTGCATCCGCAATTGCACGGCGTGCTGCGCGGCAGTCTCAATGCCGGCGGCAGTACTCAATCGCCTGTAGTGAAGGCGAATCTTAAAGGCGAGCAATTGGCTTTTGCCGATAATCGCGTGGCGGCGGCGGAAATTGTCTTGGATACGGGCTTGCAAGCAGGCGCGGCTTTTAATAATCAGATTGTTTTAAGCGGTATTGAAGCGGCGGGGCAGAAATGGTCGGCTTTGCGCTTGGATACCCAAGGGACGTATCAAGAGCATCGCTTGACGCTGAAAAGCGAAGGCGGCGAATATAATCTGAATCTGCAGGCGGCAGGCGGATTTAGCGCCCTCGATGCTTGGGCGGGGCAGGTAAATCAATTGGAGGCGCAGGTGCAGGATTTGCGTTGGCAGCTGCGCCGCCCGACGCAGATTGCCGTATCGCCGCGCGAGGTGTCTGTGCGCGATGCCTGTCTGGCAGATCAATATTCGGCCTTTTGCCTGAATCTGGCGCATCAAGAACAAACTTCAATCAACTATGCGATTGATCAAATCGATCCGCGCAGTTTTGCCGCCTTCATCCCCGAGAATGTCAAATTAGACACCCTGCTCAAAGGCGAGGGCAAATTAAATATTAATGCTCAGGGCGTGATTCGTGGTCAGGCGGATTTACGCTTAACGCCGGGCAGTATCACTGCACAAGTGGAAGGACAGCCGCCGATTGTGCTGAAGCTGAAAGAGGCGGTGTTGAATACCCAATTTAACGAACAGCGCAGCCGCAGTCTGCTCAATATCGATTTTATCGATACCGGCAATGTGCGCGCCGATGTGAGCATCAGCAATTTCCAAAATCCGCAATTAAGCGGCAATTTGACGATGTCGATTCCCGATATCGGCAAATTCCAGCACTTTATTCCGCAGGTTTCCGAATTAAAAGGGCGTGTGCAGGGCGATTTGCAATTTTCAGGTCCTCTCAGCCAGCCGCAGGCCAGCGGCGAGCTGCGTTTGGAAAACGGCGCGCTGCAAATTCCTGAATACGCCACGGATTTGAAGGATATCCGCCTACGTCTGTCCGCCCGTCGCGACGGCAATATCGCTATCGACGGAAATATCGGCACTCCAAAGGGCAGTCTGCAGGCGGACGGTCTGCTGCGCTTGCAGCCCTTAAACCTTAATCTGAAACTCAACGGCAAAGATATGCTGTTGGCAAATTCTAAAGAAATGCGTCTCTTAGTAACGCCGCGATTCGATATTCGCATCGACCCTAATAGCGGCGTGACTATTAAAGGCGATGTTCTGATTCCTGAGGCGGAGATTGCCATTCCCGATACGCGCAGTGCGGTAGCGGTTTCCGAAGACGTGGTGATTGTGAATAATCAGACCAAAGACGATGTGCCTTATGTCGCCCCTGCCGGTTCGCCGTTGCAAGCCGATATTGCCCTGCGTTTGGGCGATAAAGTGTTTTATAAAGATCCGAATATGAATATCCGCCTGATGGGCGCGATTGATGTATTAGTACGCCCTGCGCAGCCGATTCGCGGGCGCGGACGAATCGAGGTCGCCAGCGGTTACTATGAACTCTATGGACAGGAGCTGAATATTCAGCGCGGCTGGGTGACATTTTCCGACGATATTAGCAATCCTTCGATTGACATTATTGCCATGCGCAAAGTGGAAAATGTGGAAGCCGGCGCGCGGATTAGCGGCAGCGTGAAAAGAATGCGTTTGGATTTGACATCCGACCCTGCAATGCCGGATTCGGCGGTCTTGTCCTATCTGATTTTCGGACGCGCGCCCGACAGCGGCACCGACAGCACCGCCTTATTGCAAAAGGCGGCGGTGATCGGCACCAAAGGACTGTTCCCTGACGATTTGGCGCAGAAAACCGGCTTGGACGTCTTCGATTTGGGCGTAGGCGGGCTTAAAGCCGGTAAATATCTGATGGAAGATTTATATGTGGGTATGAAATCGGATTTCTTTTCCGGTTTGACGCGATTTTTAGCACGTTATCGAATTACCGACCGCCTGAGCGTCGAGGCTTCGTCCTCACAATTGGACGGCAATGCGGTGGATGTGATTTATGAATTTGAAACGGATTAGGGGCGGCGGATGAACTACTGGCTGATGAAAAGCGAGCCGCAGAAATTTTCCTTACAGGATTTGCAGGCGCGACCGCAGCAGACCGAACCTTGGGACGGAGTGCGCAATTATCAGGCGCGCAATTACCTGCGCCAAATGGCGGTGGACGATTTGGCGTTTTTTTATCATTCCAACAGCAAGCCTTCGGGCATTGCCGGTATCATGAAAATCGTGCGTGCCGCCTATCCGGATGACACGCAATTTGATCCGCAAAGCTATAAATACGATCCGCGTTCGCGTCCGGAGCGGCCGATTTGGGATTTGGTGGACGTGCAATTGGTACGCACCTTTATGGAGCTGCTGCCCTTGGCGGCTTTGCGGGCAGAACCGGCTTTGGCGGAAATGATGTTGCTGCGCAAGGGCAATCGCCTGTCGATTACGCCCGTGCAGGCGACGGAATGGGAAACCATTGTGGCAATGGCAGGGCAGGCAGATGACAGAAGCCGCGATTGAATTGAAAAACGTCTGTTTCTATCGCGGCAAACATGCGATTTTCGAGCAGCTGAATCTCAGTATTCCTACCGGCGAGATGATTGCCGTGATGGGGCCTTCCGGCACCGGCAAAACCACCTTGATGCGCTTGATTACCGGACAATTGCAGCCGCATCGCGGCGAGGTTATCGTCTTCGGGCAGCATTTGGCGGATTTGTCGCGCCGGCAATTGATGCAGTTGCGCCGCCGCATGAGCATGATGTTCCAATCCAATGCGCTATTCAGCGATTTGACGCTGGGCGAAAATATTGCTTTTCCTTTGCGCGAAGTCTTGAATTTGCCGCCTGAATTGATCGCCATCATGGTGGAGATGAAATTGCAAACAGTGGGCTTGGGCGGTGCGGCAGGTTTGATGCCGGCGCAATTATCCGGCGGTATGGCGCGGCGTGCCGCCTTGGCGCGCGCGATGGCAATGGATCCGCAATTGATGATTTATGACGAACCTTTTACCGGTCAAGACCCGATTACGCTGGGCGTATTAAGCCGCCTGTTGCGCGATTTTCATCAGGCATTGGGCATGACGAGCCTAATCGTCAGCCATGATGTGGCGGAAGTCAGCCGCATTGTCGATAAAATCCTGCTGCTCTCCGGCGGCAATATCTTGGCTTTCGATACTCCCGACGCTTTGTATAGCAGTAAAGATCCCTTAATCGCGCAATTTATGCACGGCAAGGCGGACGGGCCGATTCCCTTCCATTATCCCGCCGCAGAGGATTATCGCAGTCGCCTGCTCGGCAAGGAGAGTGAACGATGAAATGGCTGTTCGCTCTCGGCGACTTTAGCCTATTTGCGCTGCGCCTGTTGCGTCATAGCATGATGCTGTGGCGGCGTCCCTTGGCATGGCTGCGCGCCGTGTATCAGGCGGGCGTTTTGTCTTTGCCGATTATCGTGGTGTCGGGCTTGTTTGTCGGTATGGTCTTGGCTTTGCAGGCCTATGTGAATATGGCGACTTTCGGTGCGCAAACCGCTACCGCCACTTTAGTGGCTTTGGCATTGATGCGCGAATTGGGTTCGGTGGTCAGCGCTTTGCTTTTTGCCGGACGCGCCGGCTCGGCGATTACGGCGGAAGTCGGTTTGATGAATACGACCGAGCAATTGGCTGCCATGGAAATGATGGGGATTGAGCCGCTGGCACAGGTCGGCGTGCCGCGTTTTTACGGCGCTTTGCTTGCCATGCCTTTATTGGCGATAGTCTTTGTGGCGGTGGCGATGTTGGGCGCCTATATAGTCGGGGTCTGGCATTTGGGCTTGGACGGCGCGATGTTTTGGGCGCAATTGCAGCGTGGGGTAGATTTTTATCACAATCTCTTTTTGGGTGTTGTGGTCAAGTCCTTTGTCTTCGGCGCTTTGTGCGCGGCAATCGCGGTGCATCAGGGCTTTGTCGCGCCGCCGACCGCACAGGGTTTGGCGAATGCGACCACGCGTACGGTGGTATTATCTTCTTTGGCGGTATTGGCAGCGGATTTCTTGCTGACCGCAATGATGTTTGGAATGTGAGATGAAAAATCAAAAAACAATCACGATAGCGGTCGGCGCATTTGTTTTCTGCGCCCTGACCGGTTTATTCTTTTTAGGCTTTAAAGCCAGCAGCTTGGGCAGTTTCCGTCCGCAGAACGTGTATCAAATCCGCGCCAATTTCGGCGATGTCAGCGGTTTGAGCAAGAATGCGCAAGTCAGTTTGGCGGGCGTGCAAATCGGACGCGTGGGCGAGATTAGGCTCAATTTAGCGCGCAATGAAGCGGAGGTTTTGCTCAATATCGACGGCGCGGCGCGGCTGCCTGTCGACAGCGCGGCGCAGATTCTGACTTCGGGTCTGCTGGGCGAACGCTATATCGGCATCAGTTTGGGCAGCAGCAGCGAAACGCTCAAAGACGGCGATACGTTGCGCCGCACTGGCGGGGCTTTGGTGCTGGAGAAGGCTTTGCAGCAGTTTATGGGCGGCAAGGGCGGTTTTTATCCGGAGAAGTCTTATCATGTGACGGCGCGTTTCAGCGATGTCAGCGGTTTGAATCTTGATGCGCCGGTGACGCAATCGGGGGTGCAAATCGGGCGTGTGAGCGCGATTCGCTTGGAGCAGCAGAGTTTCCAAGCGATCGTAGAGATGGAAATTGCCGCAGAATACGGGCATATTCCTTTTGACAGCAGCGCCGATATTGTCAGCAGCAGTTTGCTGGGCGGCAAATATGTGGCGATTAGCGTCGGCGGCGACAGCCAATTTTTGACAGACGGCGATGAATTTCAATTCAGCAATTCATCGGTGGTCTTAGAACGTGTGATTCAACAGTTTATTAGTAATATGACAATGCAACAGTAAGAGAGGAAAAATGAAAAAGTTTCTATTAGTTAGCATTTTAGCTGCCGTGAGCGGCGTCGTGTTCGCGCAAGCCACGCCGGAAGGCGCAAAAGCGATGATTGAAAGCCAATCCGGCGAGATTTTGCAGGAATTACGCGCCAATCAGGCGACTTATCAAGGCAATCCGGCGGCATTCAATCAGTTTATCAACAGCCGCGTGGCACCGAGTCTGGCATTTGACCGCATGGCGGAAATTGCGCTAGGGCGGCATTTGCAGGCGGTGCGCGATGCGGGCAAATTCGAGGCGTTTAGCGCCGCTTTCCGTGAGTTATTGATTCGCGTGTATTCCAAAAGCTGGACGCAGTACACTAATGCGCAAATCACGATTTTAGGTTTGCCGACGGTGGATAAATACAACCGCGCTCGCGTGCGTGCGCAAATCAAAGACAATGCGGGCAAGCAGCATGCGATGGAGTTTGCCCTGTGGTATGACGGCGGCGTATGGAAACTCTACGACGCCACTTTTTCCAATATTTCTTTGATTAGCGGTTATCGCAGCACTTTCGATACCGAGATTCAGAAAAATGGCGTTGATGCCTTAATCGGCAAAATGCGCACGATGGAATAAGCGTGTTTGCCGACATCAGCAACGGCTGTCTGCGCTTGCCCGAGCGTCTGTGCGCACAGACATTGGCGGGGCAGGATTTTTCCCAAGCCCCTGTCTTGCCGACGCAATTACTGGTGGATGCCCAAGCTTTGCGCGATTGCGACAGCGCCGGCATCGCCGCCTTATTATGGCTGCTGCGTCATGGGCGGCAGCAGGCGGTTCGGATTGTTTGGCAGGGTTTTTCGCCGCAGTTGCAACAACTGCTGCATTTATATGATGTAGATACACAAGGATTATTAAGCGATGCAAGAGCAGCTAATTGAAGCACGGATTCGTGCCGCCTTGGGCGATGATGCCCAGATTGAACTCTCCACTTTTGACGGCGTGCATTATTCGGCGGTGGTCAAGGCGAAAGCCTTTGCCGGTCATTCCCGCCTTGAGCAGCACCGCATGGTCATGAAAGCCTTGGAAGATGTGATTAGCAGTAATGAGGTGCATGCCCTGCAACTCAAAACGCAGGCGACTTCATAATGGAGCAACTCAAAATCATCGGCGGCAAAGGCTTGGAAGGCGAGATTGCGATTAGCGGCGCGAAAAATGCGGTATTGCCGATTCTCGCCGCCACTTTATTGGTGGAAGGCGAAACCGTGATTGACAATGTGCCGCGTCTGCGCGACGTGCATACCTTAATCGAGGTTTTGAACGCCATGGGTGCCAAGGCGGCGTTTACCGATGAGAATCAGGTAACAGTCGATGCCAGCCATATCGACAATCCCGTTGCGCCTTATGAATTGGTCAGAACCATGCGCGCCAGTGTCTTGGTGCTCGGGCCTTTACTGGCGCGTTTCGGCGAGGCGAAAGTGTCTTTGCCGGGCGGTTGTGCGATCGGTGCGCGTCCTGTGGATCAGCATATCAAAGGCATGCGCGCTTTGGGCGCGGAAATCGATATTGAAGAAGGCTATATCCATGCCAAGGGTAAATTAAGCGGACAGCGTTTCGTGATGGACGTCGTTACCGTAACCGGCACGGAAAATATCCTGATGGCGGCGGTTTTGGCAAAGGGCACGACGATTTTGGAAAATGCGGCGCGCGAACCCGAGGTCAGCGATTTGGCGCATTTGCTCAATGCCATGGGGGCGAAAATCAGCGGTATCGGCACGGCGACCTTGACCATCGAAGGGGTGGAAAAACTGCATCCGGTGCGCTATTCCACCTTACCCGATCGGATTGAAACCGGTACGCATCTGATTGCCGCCGCCGTTACGGGCGGACATTTGCTGCTGCGCCGAACCACGCCGACTTTCCTCGAAGCGGTATTGGAAAAATTAGAAACGGCGGGCAGTCTGATTAAGCGCGGCACAGATACGATTGAAATCGATCACCGCAACCGCCCTTTAAAAGCCGTGAGCATTCGTACTGCGCCGTATCCGGCTTTTCCCACCGATATGCAGGCACAATTTATGGCATTGAATTGTCTGGCGGAAGGGGCGGCGACAATGGTGGAAACCATTTTTGAGAACCGCTTTATGCATGTGCCGGAATTAAGCCGCATGGGCGCGGATATTTTTGTCGAAGGACATACCGCGACCACGCGCGGCGTGGCGAAATTAAGCGGTGCGCCGGTCATGGCAACCGATTTGCGCGCATCCGCCTGCTTGGTTATTGCCGCCTTGGCTGCCGAGGGTGAAACTCTCATTGACCGCATTTATCATTTAGATCGCGGCTATGACGGTATCGAGAAAAAATTGCGCGCGGTAGGAGCAGACATTGAACGCATCCGCAGTTAAGCCGAATCAGGGGCAGGACATCGTCATCGCCCTGTCTAAGGGCAGAATTTTGCAGCAAACCTTACCTTTGTTGGCGGCGGCGGGCATTTCGCCGCTGGAAAACATCAGCGAGAGCCGCAAATTGATTTTCCCTACCACGCTGGAAAATGTGAAATTGCTGGCGGTGCGCCCTTCGGATGCGCCGACCTATGTCGAATACGGCGCGGCGGATTTCGGCATTGCGGGCAAAGACGTCTTGCTGGAATCGGATTGCCAGAATTTATTGGAAATGGTGGATTTGCAGATTGCCGCCTGCCGTTTGATGGTGGCGGTTAAGCAGGGGCAGTCCCTGCCTGCGCAGCATATCCGCGTGGCAAGCAAATATGTGCGCAGCGCGAAGAATTATTTCGCCGCGCAGGGGCGGCAAGTCAGCGTGATTAAACTCTACGGCTCGATGGAATTGGCACCTTTGGTCGGTCTGGCGGATTGCATCGTCGATTTGGTGGATACGGGCAAAACCCTGCAAGCCAACGGCTTGGAAGCGGTGGAAACGGTGTGCGAAATCAGCTCGCGCCTGATTGTCAACCGCGCGGCTTTCAAGCTCAAACAGGCGCAGCTTGCCCCGATTATTCAAAGCATTGAACAAGCGGCACACAAAGGAAGATAAATGGAGATTCGCAGATTAGACAGTCGGGCGGAGGATTTTGCCCAAGCGATGCAGGATTTGCTGGCGCAGAGCAGCGTCAGTCAAGACGAAGTCAGTACACGCGTGGCGGACATCATCGGCGATATTCGCGCGCGCGGCGATGCCGCTTTATTGCATTATGCCGCCGTTTTGGACGCGACAGAAGTCGATGATGTACGGCAATTGCGCCTGAGTGCGGAGACTTTGCGAGCCGCTTGGGAAGGCTTGGACGCGCCAACTCAAAAAGCCTTGCAAACCGCGCATGACAATGTGGCGGAATACGGCGAGCGGCAGAAATTGCAGGATTGGTCTTATACCCGTTCCGACGGCAGTATCTTGGCGCAGCAAGTACGTCCGCTGGACAGCGTGGGTATCTATGTGCCGGGCGGTAAAGCGGCTTATCCGTCGTCCGTGATTATGAACGCGGTGCCGGCGAAAGTGGCGGGTGTGGCGAGAATCGTGATGGTCGTTCCTACGCCGGGCGGGGTGGCGAATCCTTTGGTTTTGGCAAGCGCTTATTTATGCGGTGTCGATGAGGTCTGGACAATCGGCGGTGCGCATGCAGTCGCTGCTTTGGCTTACGGCACGCAAAGCCTTGCGGCGGTGGATAAAATTACCGGTCCGGGCAACCGCTATGTGGCGGAAGCCAAACGACAGGTCTTCGGGCAGGTGGGAATCGACATGATTGCCGGCCCTTCCGAAGTGGTGATTATTGCTGATGATACGGCGCAGGCGGATTGGATTGCCGCCGATCTCTTTGCTCAAGCCGAGCATGACGAAATGGCGCAATCGATTTTGCTGACACCGTCGGCGCAACTGGCGGAGCACGTGCAGAAAAGTATCGCCAAATTGCTGCCGCAGCAGGCGCGCGCGGCGATTATTGAGCGTTCTTTGGCTGAGCGCGGTGCGCTGATTGTCTGCGAAGATATCGCCGAATGCATTGCTTTATCGAATCATATTGCGCCCGAGCATTTGGAATTGATGTTTGAGCAGGCGGCGGATTATGTGCCGCATATCCGCCATGCCGGTGCGATTTTTGTCGGCGAGCATTCCAATGAAGTGTTCGGCGATTATTGTGCCGGTACGAATCATGTCTTGCCGACCTCGCGCAGTGCGCGTTTCGCTTCTGCTTTAGGCGTCTACGATTTCCAAAAACGCAGCAGCGTCCTGCAATTATCCCGTGCAGCGGCAGGGCAGCTCAGCCCGATTGCAGAACATCTCGCCAAAGGCGAAGGCTTGTTTGCGCATGCCTTATCCGCGCAATTGCGGGGCGGCGATGCGTAAAGAGGCGATTTTTAGTCCGGCGGTCTTAGGCAGCAAAGCCTATGCGGTGGCGGAAGTGCCGGCGGATATGCTCAAATTGGATGCAATGGAAGCGCCGCAGGATTTTCCTGCGCATCTGCGTGAGGCTTGGTTGCGCACTTTGGCGGATGTGCCTTTAAACCGCTATCCGCCGGCACGCGATTTGGTTTTGCAAGCGCAATTGCGCCACATATTCGGTATCGATGACGATTACGGCCTGCTCTTGGGTAACGGTTCCGACGAGCTGATTCAAATCTTATTGATGGCTTTGCGTAAAGATGCTGTGGTGCTTGCGCCTGCGCCAACTTTTGTCATGTACCGCATCGTATGCGATTGGCTGGGGTTGCGTTATCGCAGTATCGACGTACTGCCGGATTTTTCATTGGATATGCCGGCGATGTTGGCGGCGATTGCGCAAGAACAGCCGGCGCTGATTTTTCTGGCTCAGCCGAATAATCCTACCGGCAAAGCCTATCCCGAAACGGATATACGCCGCATTGCAGAAGCGGCGCAAGGATTAGTCGTTATTGATGAAGCCTATTTGGCTTTTAGCGAAGGCAGCATGCAGGCGCTATTGGCGGAATATGATAATCTGCTGATTTTGCGTACCTTATCCAAAACCGGTTTTGCAGGACTGCGTTTCGGTTATTTATTCGGTGCTAGAGAATGGACGGCGCAATTGGATAAAGTGCGTCCGCCTTATAATGTGAACGTGCTGACGCAGGCAAGCATCTTGTTTGTTTTGCAGCATTATGAGGAAATTGCCGCCCAAGCAGCGCTAATCAAGCAGGAACGCGCCGCTTTTTGTACCGCTTTGGACGGCTTGAGACATTGCAGGTATTGGTCGTCGCAGGCGAATTTTGTCGTCTTGCGCACGCCGAATGCCGATGCTTGGTTTGCGCAATTGAAAGAGCGGGGGATTTTGGTTAAAAATCTGCACGGCGCGCATCCCTTGTTAGCCGATTGTCTGCGTTTAACGATCAGTCAGGCGCAGGATAATCGGCTCTTGTTCAAAGCCTTGGAGGAACTTGATGCACAGCAATGAATTATTGAGCGCGCTGGATAATTTTTTTCAAAGCGACAAAATCAAAGATTATGCGCCCAACGGTTTGCAAATCGAGGGTAAAAAAGAAATTCGCCGCATTCTGACGGCGGTTAGCGCCTCGCAAGCGGCGATTGAAGCGGCGATTGACTATCAGGCGGATGCTTTATTTGTCCATCACGGCTATTTTTGGAAAGGCGAAGCACCGCAATTGACAGGGATTAAATATCAACGCATCAAAGCTTTGCTGGCGCATGATATCAATTTGATTGCCTACCATTTGCCGCTGGATCTGCATCCGCAAGTGGGCAATAATGCTTTGTTCGGACAAGCCTTGAGCGTGCAGAACATTCGCCAATCCGAGCAGGAAAAACTGCTGTGGCATGGCGACATCGCCGCACAATCTACCGAGGAATTGCAGGCGCGGATTAGTCGGGTATTGCGGCGTCCTGCGCAAATGGTCGGCAGCATCGACGCGCCGATTCGGCGCATTGCTTGGTGCACAGGGGCGGCGCAAGATTATTTGGCATTGGCGGCGCAAGAAGGCGCGCAGGCTTTTTTGAGCGGCGAATATGCCGAACGCACTTTCCATGAAGCCCATGAATGGCACATCGGCTATTTTTCATGCGGACATCATGCGACGGAGCGTTTCGGCGTTGAGGCAATGGCGGAGCGTTTTCGTCTGGATTATGCCTTGGAAAGCCGTTTTTTTGATGAGGACAACCCTTTTTAGCAGGAGGAATAAGCTAAATTTTGTGTGGGCAAACAAATTCTTCTTAATGAATGTTTGCTAATTTTCAGATGGTCTTTATAATAGATTATTGGCAATATAGCCGTATTGATCATCGCAATCGATGCGCGGAGAATTATCATGAGTAATGTTTCATCTTTAGAGCCGGTTTATGATCCGACTCAGAGACCGGAAAATCCAGCCCGCCGCAAGATGCTGATTGCAGCCTCAACAGGTGCAACAGTCGTCGGCGCAGGATTTGTCGCGGTTCCTTTTTTGGCCAGTTGGCTGCCGAGCGAGCGAGCAAAAGCCGTCGGTGCGCCGGTGGTGGTGGATATCAGCAAACTAGCCGACGGTGCTTTGCAAACCGTCTTATGGCAGGGCAAAGTGGTGTATATCCTGCGCCGCACCCCTGAAATGGTGCAATCCTTGGCTGAGGCGGCGCCCAGTTTGCGCGATCCCGATTCCGCAGAATCCGTACAGCCGGAATACGCTAAAAATGCTTTCCGCTCAATACGCGAAGACGTAATCGTCATGCTTGGCGTATGCACGCATTTGGGCTGCGCGCCGATGTTGCAAAGCAAAGAGCAGGGACGTGCCGCCCGCGGCGACAATTCATGGGTAGGCGGTTTCTTCTGTCCTTGTCATGGTTCTTCATTCGACTATGCAGGGCGCGTATTCAAAGGGGTTCCGGCGCCAATCAATCTGCCTGTGCCGCCTTATCATTTCACAAGCGATAATGTCGTTGTCGTAGGCGAGGAGGCAAGCAATGGCTAAGGTAATTAACCCGCATAAAACCACCGGATTCTTAGGTTGGATTGACGATCGTTTTCCGCTTACCGTATTGTGGAAAAACGAAATGTCGGAATACTATGCCGCCAAAAACTTCAATGTATGGTATGTGTTCGGTGTTTTGTCGATTGTCGTTTTGGTCAATCAATTGCTCACAGGCATTTGGTTGGCAATGTTTTACAAGCCTAGCGCGGCGGAGGCTTTCGCCAGCGTCGAATACATCATGCGCGATGTGCCTTACGGCTGGCTGATTCGTTATATGCACTCGACAGGGGCTTCCGCCTTCTTCGTAGTGGTCTATCTGCATATGTTCCGCGGATTGATGTACGGTTCTTACCGCAAACCGCGCGAATTGGTTTGGCTGTTCGGCTGCCTGATTTTCCTATGCCTGATGGCGGAAGCCTTCATGGGTTATCTGCTGCCTTGGGGGCAAATGTCTTATTGGGGCGCGAACGTCATTATCTCGCTCTTTAGTGCCATTCCTTTAGTCGGCGATGCGATTGTGACCTTTGTGCAAGGCGATTTCTATATCTCTGACGCCACATTGAACCGCTTCTTCTCTATGCACGTTATTTTGATTCCTCTGGTCTTAGTGATGCTGGTGGCGGCACATATTATTGCCTTGCATGAAGTCGGCTCGCTCAATCCGGACGGCATCGAAATCAAAGAACATAAAGCGCCTAACGGCATTCCTTTGGACGGCGTGCCTTTCTATCCGCATTTGGTCACGAAAGACTTGGTGGCATTAGGCGTATTTCTGTTTATTTTTGCAGGCGTGATTTTCTATATTCCCGAAATGGGCGGCTATTTCCTCGAGCATGCGAATTTCGAACCCGCCAATGCGCAAGTTACCCCCGAGCATATTGCGCCGGTATGGTATTTTGGTGCTTTCTACTCGATTTTGCGTGCCATGACTTGGGATTGGTTCGGCGTGCCGGCAAAACTGTGGGGCGTAATCGCGATGTTCGGCGCGGTGTTTATGATTTTCCTTCTGCCTTGGTTAGACCGTTCGCCGGTGAAATCCATTCGCTATAAAGGTCCGATTTTTAAAGCGGCGCTGGCGATTTTCACCTTTGCATTTATCGTGCTGACCTATTTGGGTACGCAATCGCCGACAAATGCGGTGAAACTATGGGCGCAATGGATGACTTTGATCTATTTCGCATTTTTCTTGCTGATGCCAATTTACAGCAAGATGGACAAAACTAAACCAGTTCCACAAAGGGTGCGTTACTAATATGAATATCAAAAAAATATTACTCACGCTACTTGGCGTGACCATAATCGGACAGGCAATGGCGGCAGGTGGCGGCGGTTATCCGCATGAATCCTTTACTGCCAATATCAATGACCAGCAATCTTTGCAGCGAGGCGCGCGTTACTTTGTTAATTTCTGTGCCGGTTGTCATGGCTTGGAATTTCAACGCTATAACCGCATGTTCAAAGATTTAGGTATCGACCCTAAAGTCGGCGAAGAAAATCTGATTTTCACAGGCGTCGGTGTCGTTGAACAAATGCACAGCGCGATGCAAAAAGAAGAGGGGGCGAAGTGGCTAGGCACGGCGCCGCCGGATTTATCGCTGACTGCCCGCGCGAAAACAGGGCAGTATGTGTATAACTATCTGTTGGGTTTTTATGTGGACGACAGCCGCCCATTAGGTTTTAACAATTCGGTCTTCCCGGGGGCGAGCATGCCTAATCCGCTCTGGCAGTTCCAAGGTCTGCAAACGCCGGTCTATGAAGAGCATGAAAGCTGCATCGACGGACAATGTTCGACCACGAAAGAAATCGCCGGTTTTGACTTGATTCAAACAGGCAGCATGAGTCCGGGAGAATATAAGCAGTTATCTTACGATATTGCCAATTTCTTAACTTATGTCGCTGATCCTTCGGCGCTCAACCGTGCGGCAATGGGGCCTTGGGTGCTATTGTTCATGGTCTTATTAACAATCGTGTTCTATTTCCTCAAGCGGGAATATTGGCGAGATATTAAATAATCAGGTACAGACATTTCATGAGTATTGTCAGTCAAAAACGCGGTGGGCTTGCTCTGGTGAGCAGCCCCAAATATATTTCAAGTCATCGCATCCGTTTAGTCAGTTATGCCAAAGATTTGGAAATTGATTACATTGAAGTGGATGCTGACAATTTGCCGGAAGACTTATTGGAAATTAATCCGAGCGGTCGTCTGCCGACTTTGTTTGATCGGAATTTGGTTCTGATTAATGATCGCGTGATTTCCGAATATTTGGACGAGCGTTTTCCGCATCCGGCGCTGATGCCGATTGAAGCGGAATTGCGGGCGAAAATCCGTTTGTTCGGTTTGGAAATCGAAGCACAATGGTATGATTTGGTTAATCAATTGGAGCATGAGAAACTCAGCCCTGCCAAGAAAAAGGCGTATCAAAAGACTTTGCGCGAGCAGATTGTGCAGTTCTCGCCGATGATTAAAAACAGCCATTATATTATCGGTCAGGAATTGTCTTTATTAGATTGCTGCATTTTGCCTGTCTTATGGCGTTTGCAGCATTTGGAAATCGATTTGCCGAAAAATGCTTTTACACAATCTCTGTTTAAATATATGGATTTCCATTTCAAACAGGAATATTTCAAAAAGGCTTTGTCTAAATATGAGGCGGGATTGCGTCCCGAATATGTGCTATGACGCCAATGAGCGACCAAAAGCCTTATCTTTTGCGCGCCATTTATCAATGGCTGGTAGATAATGACTGCACGCCGCATTTAATCATTGCTTATCCGAATAAAGGTTGGGTGAGTGGCGTGCCGGAGCATCTGCTGCAAGACGAGCAGTTGGTGCTCAATATTTCCCCTAGCGCTTCGCCTGATTGCCAAATTGAGAATGATGCGGTCTATTTCAGTACGCGTTTTTCAGGGCAGCCGCATCGGGTTGCGGTGGCAATGCCGGCGATTGCCGCCTTATTGGCACGTGAGAATAATCAGGGCTCTTGGTTTGAATTGGCGCCCGATGTGGCGGAAGGTCCGAAGAATTCCCCGATAAAAGAGGAAAAGAAAGCAGCTGCCGATAAATCTAAGGCCAGTCATTTAAAAATTGTCAAATAAGCGGCCTTGCCGCTTTTTTTATTACTGTGGCGCTAAAGCAAGGGCGATATTATAGTTCTTCAGATTAACATGAGATGATAAAAAATTTTCAACATATTGAAAAATATTTAAATATGTTGTTTTAAGGTGTGTCATTTTAATCTGAAGAGACTATAGTCGGAGAAGTGAAAAAGTAGTACAAGGCGGCGAGCCGCAGACAGTACAAGAGCGTACGGCAAGGCGAGCCAACGCCGTAATACTTTTTCACTTCTTTGACTATATATCTTAGAATTGAAAAAACCTAAGGCTGCTCGTCTTGCTATGCCTTTTCTACGGTTAGCACACCTCCCGCTGTGTATCAATTTCTGTTTCTCTGATTGGGATTTAGTCGGCATAAATTGCGGTAAGTGTGAGTGTAAAACGGTATAATGCGCCATTTTTTGAGGGTGGCGTGCAGCAGCAGATTTTAGTATTCGGCGAACCTGTGAAGACTTTGCCCAAAGATTTGTATATTCCGCCCGAGGCGTTGCGGGTTTTGCTGGAAACCTTTGAAGGGCCTCTGGATTTATTGCTTTATCTGATCCGTAAGCAGAATATGGATATTTTAGATATTGAGGTCAGCCTGATTACCGAGCAATATTTGGCGTATATGGAGATGATGCAAGCCCTTGATATCGATTTGGCGGCGGAATATTTGCTAATGGCGGCGACTTTAGCCGAGATTAAGGCGCGCATGATGCTGCCGCAACGTCATGATGCGGAGTCGCAGGAGCCTGATCCGCGGGCGGAATTGGCGGATCGTCTCTTGATTTATGCACAGACCTTGCAATTGGCGGAGCGTTTGGCGGATTTGGCGCGCTTGGATGCCGGTTTTGCTTTATCGGCGCAGCAGGCGCCGGCAGGCATTGTGCCGATTATTAAGCCGGCACGCGATGTGAATAAATTGCAGCAGATGTTGGCGGCGATTTATGAACGGCAGGCTTTGCGGCGTGCGCATGAGGTGGAGCGCGAGGCTTATTCTTTGGCGGAACGCGTGGAAATGATGGAAAATCGTTTGCAGCATCAGACAGGTTGGCATGCTTTGCAGGGCTTTTATCATTCCGATGAAGGGCGTCCGGGCTTGGTGGTCAGTTTGATGGCGATGCTGGAATTGGATCGCGCGCAGGTGTTGGAGTGGCGGCAGGAAGACGCTTTTGCGGAGGTGTTATTACGTGCGAGGCAGGCGGCATGAGTTTGGCAAATCGCATTGAGGCATTGTTGTTTACCCGCGATACGGCGTTAACGGTTAATATGCTGGCCATCGCTTTGCAGGCGCAGGAAGCGGAGATTGAGGCGTCTTTGCAAGACTTGGCTATGCGTTACGAGAACTCGGCGATGCGCTTGGCGAAGGTGGCAAGCGGTTGGCGTTTGCAGTTAAGAGAAGCGTATTTCGCCGATATTTTAGCTTTGGCGGAGGCGCAGCCGCCGCGGTTTTCACGCGCCTTTTGGGAAACTTTGGCGTATATTGCTTATCATCAGCCGGTTACGCGCGCGGAGATAGATGCAGTGCGCGGGGTGGTGACAAGCAGCGGCATTTATCGCCAATTATTCGATTTGGAATGGATTGAGGTTGTCGGGCGGCGTGAGATGCCCGGCCGTCCGGAGTTATTGGCGACAACGACGGTTTTTTTAGATGATTTTGGCTTGGCAAGTTCGGCAGATTTGCCGCCGATGCCGAATTTGACGGCTTTAGAAGGAAATGAAGATGAAACAAGAGTATGAACGCATTCAGAAATTTCTCGCAAGCCGCGGTATTGCTTCGCGGCGGCAGATAGAAGTGTGGATTGAAGAAGGGCGTTTGCGCGTGAACGGCAAGCCGGCGGAGATTGGTCAGCGCGTGAGCGGGCATGAGAGTTTTAGCCTTGACGGGCGGACGCTGCGTGTGGCGGCGGAACAGGAATCGCCGCGTATGGTTTTGATGTATCACAAGCCTGTGGGCGAGATTTGTACACGCAAAGATGAAGAAGGGCGTCCGACGGTTTTCCGCCGTTTGCCGCGTATTCATCAGGGGCGCTGGGTGGCCATCGGGCGTTTGGATATCAATACCGCCGGTCTGCTGCTCTTTACCAATGACGGCGCTTTGGCGAATAAATTGATGCATCCCAGTACCGAGATTGAGCGCGAATATTGGGTGCGCGTGGCAGGGGAAGTGAATGAAGAAACCTTGCAGGCACTGCGCAAGGGCATGATGTTGGAAGACGGCTTCGCCAAATTTGACGATATTCAGCCTTTGCAGACTTTGAATGATGACGACACACAATACAACCGCTATTATTCCGTGGTGCTGAAAGAAGGGCGCAATCGCGAAGTGCGCCGTCTGTGGGAAGCGGTGGGCTGTCAAGTCAGCCGATTAAAACGCATTCGCTACGGCAATGTGAGCTTGCCGAAATCTTTGCCTGCCGGCAAACATCGTTTGCTTGAGCCGCGAGAATTGTCTGATTTAATGGCATTAGTGCGTACTAAGCCTGTGCGTGATAAAATGCCGCGTCCGCGCTAAGTCTATAAAAACACTTGGAGAATCATCATGAGTGAAGCAGAATCCCCGATTGTTCATAAGCCCAATGCGATGGGTGTTAAGCGTAAAGGGGCGGATAAAATCCGTCAAATTCCGATTAATGTCGAGCATGTCGGGCAAGAGCGTTTGCGTAAACCGAGTTGGATTCGGGCGAAGTTTCCCGGCGGGCCGGAGGTTGAGCGGCTTAAGGGTTTGATGCGCGAACAGAAATTACATAGCGTCTGCGAAGAGGCGAGTTGTCCGAATTTGGGCGAGTGTTTTCGTGTCGGGACGGCGTCTTTCATGATTATGGGCGATATTTGTACTCGTCGTTGCCCCTTTTGCGATGTCGGGCATGGGCGTCCGAATGCTTTGGATGAGAATGAGCCGCGCCATTTAGCGGAAACGGTCAGCAATTTGGGTTTGTCGCATGTGGTGATTACTTCCGTGGATCGCGACGATTTGCGCGACGGCGGTGCGGCGCATTTTGCCGCCTGTGTCCGCGAAATCCGCGCGTTGGCGCCGCGCATGACGATTGAGATTTTGACGCCGGATTTTCGCGGTCGCGAAGAAATCGCGCTCGAGATTCTGCTGCAAACGCCGCCGGATGTGTTTAACCACAACATGGAAACCGTGCCGCGTTTATATGAGGCGGTGCGTCCCGGCGCGCATTATGGCAATTCATTGAAATTATTGAAAGACTATAAGGCGGCCTGTACGAAAAAAGTGATTTCCAAATCGGGCGTCATGGTCGGATTGGGAGAAGAGAGCGATGAGATTTTGCAAGTGATGCAAGATTTGCGCGCGCATGATGTCGATATGCTAACTATCGGGCAATATCTCCAGCCCTCTCAGCACCATTTGCCGGTCAAGCGTTATTACACGCCTGAAGAATTCGAGATGTTTGCCGCCAAAGGCAAGGAAATGGGCTTTATTCATGTCGCCTCCGGCGCGATGGTGCGCTCTTCCTATCATGCCGATATGTCGGCAAAAGAGGTCTTGTAGTGATTATTGGAGAAATGGAAAGGCGGTACAAGACGAGTTAGTGCTGTAAGTTTTTTCAATGATTCGAGTGCCAAACCTATGTTTGCTTAAGAGAAAATAAATAAGGACAAAATATAGTCAATTCATGACAAATACGAACATTATATTTTTAACCTTAGCTTAGGCGTTTATGCCGGAAAGCACTCGCATGACAAATTGTGTTGGATATAAATATCTAAACTACTAATTTATAAGGATTAGGTCGGATTCTTGAATCCGACAAATTTATATTTTAAGTAATGTCGGATACAAGTATCCGATCTACCCGATTGAAAAAAATGATTAATTTTGCCATGAATTGACTATAAAACTTGTCCTTATTTATTCTGAGCATTGCAAAGAAATAAGAGGGTATCGGCTTTTATTTTTCTCTAGGGTTTGTATAGTATCTTAACTTCAAAATGAGACTTAGAGATACGCATTTTGTCAGGAGAAGCGCTTAGAATAATCTCATTTTGAAGTTAAGAGACTATATCTGCCGTTTTGATATTGTACATGAAGCTTTTAGGGAAAAGGCGTGTTTTCCAAGCGTTGAATGAGTTTGCGTATTCCTCTTTCCATAATTTGAATTTCTTCTTCGCTGAGGTCTTGCCACATATGTTTGCGTACTTCGGAGAGTTGCGGCGTGATTTGTTCCATGAGTTTGCGTCCTTCTTCCGTAATGCGCAGTTTGACGCTACGGCGGTCTTCGGCGCTAATTTCGCGGACGACCCATTCGGTCGAGACTAGACGATCGCCCAAGCGTGTGGCGCCGGTGCGCGTGATGCTTAATATATCGCTGATTTCTGAGGGTGTAAGGTAGCCTCTGAGCGAGCCGTAGAGCAAGGTGAGCGTAAAATATTCCAAGGTGCTCATATCGTATTGCGCCAACCATGTGTCGTAATAATGATAGGCGGCGCGGCTGAGGGTTTGCAAGAGGCGGAAATTGAGCAGGGTGCCGGGTTGGTAGTCGTAGTCGGGAATATGTTCGCGAATATTTTTTAACGCATCTTCAAAAGATTGGAGGGAGAGATCTATCATAATAATGTCTTCTTTTTGCGGTGGTATGTTTTCTTATTTTGGAAAAAAAGCCGCCTTGGGCGGCTTTGGGATTATTTTTCACGGAAAATAATGCGTCCTTTGCTGAGGTCGTAAGGCGTCATTTCGACTTTGACCTTATCGCCGGTGAGGATGCGGATATAGTGTTTGCGCATGCGGCCGGAGATGTGGGCATTGATTTGGTGTCCGTTTTCCAATTCAACGCGAAACATGGTGTTGGGTAGGGTTTCAATGACGGTACCTGTCATTTCAATATTTTCTTCTTTAGACATTTTTTCCTGTGTATTAATAAAAAGCCGCGCTATTTTAAAAGCGTAAATAGAAAATATCAAATTTTTTCAGTTAAAAATTGCTTCAGCATGATATGCTAAGTTTTTGATTTGCAGGAGCGTAAGATGAGCGATAGTTTACACACGGCTTTATATGATCAACATGTGCGCTTAGGCGCAAAAATGGTGGATTTTGCAGGATATGCCATGCCTGTGCAGTATGGCGGCGGGATTTTGCAGGAGCATTTGCATACGCGCGCGCAGGCGGGTGTGTTTGATGTTTCGCATATGGGGCAGGTCTTGCTGAAGGTCAGCGCGGCGGAATTGGAGTCGGTGTTTCCTGTGGATACGGCGGATAAGGCGCTTGGGCAGCAGATGTATTCCTTCCTGCTGAATGAGCAAGGCGGCGTGGAAGATGATTTGATGATTACGCGCCGCGAAGCGGATTTTTATGTGGTGCTGAATGCTTCGCGCAAGGATAATGATGTGGCGCGTTTGCGTGCGGCTTTCGGTGAGGAACGGGTGCAGTATTGGCAAGATCGTTCTTTATTGGCTGTGCAGGGGCCGGCGGCGGTAGATGTTTTGAGTCAATGGCAGCCGCAGGTACGCGAATTGGGCTTTATGCGCGGTGGGGAGTATTTGTTTGACGGCGTGGCTTGCTGGGTCAGCCGCTCGGGTTATACGGGCGAGGACGGTTTTGAAATCTCGATTCCCGAGGCTTTTGTCGAGACTTTTTTTGCGCGTTTGCTGGCGGATAGCCGCGTGCTGCCGATTGGTTTGGGCGCGCGCGATTCGCTACGTCTGGAAGCGGGTTTGTGTTTGTATGGGCAGGATTTGCGCAGCGATGTGTCGCCTTTGGAAGCGGGCTTGTTATGGGCGATTGCTAAATCGCGCCGTCCCGAGGGGGCAAAAGCAGGTGGCTATTGGGGCAGCGAGGCTTTGGCGGCGCAATTGGCGACAGGTGCGGCGCGCAAACGCGTGGGGCTGCGTCCCGAGGGCAAATTGCCGGTACGCGCGCATACGCCTTTATTTGATGCGCAGGGCAATGCGGTGGGCGAGGTAACGAGCGGCGGTTTTGCGCCCAGCGTGAATGCGCCGGTGGCAATGGGTTTGGTGAGTGCGGAGGCGGCAGCTGCGGGAACGGTATTGCAGGCGCAGGTGCGTGGCAAATTGTTGCCGATGCAGGTAGTGAATATGCCTTTTGTGACAAAACGCTATCAATCTTAAGGACGGTTATGCTTTGGTGGAATTTATTGCGCGAGGATTTTCGCACGGTTTTTGAGCGCGATCCGGCGACGCGCAGCGTGTGGGCGGTTTTATCTTTGCACTCGGGTTTTTGGGCGGTGGCGGCGTATCGCCTGCAGCATGCGATCTGGCATAGTGGTTGGCATTGGCTGGCGCGTTGGTTGTCGCTCTGGAGCCGCTGGTTTACGGGGGTGGAGATTCATCCTGCGGTTAAAGCCGGCAGACGCCTGTTTATCGATCACGGCATGGGCATTGTGATTGGCGAGACGGCGGAATTAGGCGATGATGTCAGTATTTATCAAGGCGTTACCTTGGGCGGCACTTCTACCGCCTTGGTACAGGGCAAACGCCATCCCACGATTGGCAATAATGTGATTATCGGCGCCGGCGCGAAGGTGCTGGGCGCGATTACGGTTGCGGATAATGTGCGGATCGGGTCGAATGCGGTGGTGGTCAAGCCCGTACCTGCCTATACCACGGTGGTGGGTATTCCCGCCAAGGTGGTGGCGAGCCGCGAAGAAGAATGTAAGAAATTTGAAGCCTATGCGCAGGGCGGCGATGTGGTTGATCCGGTATTGAATGCGATTGAGCAGCTTAGTCAGAGAATCGAGGTGTTGGAGGCGGAGAATCGCGCTTTGCGCGCTGCCGTGGATAAAGCACATGACTGATTGGGCGTATTTTGATTACAGTGCCAGCACGCCGCCGGATGCGCGCGTTTTGGCGAGATTTCAAGAGTGTGCGCAGCGTTATTTTGCCAACAGCGGTGCGGCGCATGATTTGGGTTTGGCGGCGAAGCGGATTGTCGAGCAGTCGCGGCAGGAATTTGCACAGGCAATCGGCGCGCAGGCGGCGGAAATTGTGTTTACCAGCGGCGCGACGGAGGCGGATAATTTGGCTTTAAAAGGCGCCTGTCTGTATCAGGGGGCGAAAAATCCGCGCCTGATTAGCCTGCAAAGCGAGCATAAAGCTGTGATTGATACTGCCGGTGCATTGGCGGCAGCGGGTGTGGCGGTGGAATTTCTGCCCGTTCAAACAAGCGGTTTGCTGGATTTGGCATTGCTGGAACAGGCATTGCAAGCCAAGCCGACGACATTGGTCAGCGTGATGGCGGTCAATAATGAAACCGGTGTGGTGCAGCCTTTGGCGGCGATTGCGCAATTGGCGCATCGTTATGGGGCGAAATTGCATGTCGATGCGGCGCAGGCTTTGGGCAAAATGGCGGTCGATGTGCGGGCTTGGGATGCGGATGCGGTGAGTTTTTCGGGACATAAAGTCTATGCGCCGCAGGGAATCGGGGCTTTGTATGTGCGGCGTATGCCGAAAATGCGTCTGGCGGCGCAATTGCATGGCGGCGGTCAGGAACGTTCGAGACGTTCCGGCACTTTGCCCTTGCCTTTGATTGCCGCTTTTGCGCAGGCGGTGCAGTTGTCGGCGCAGGAATTGCCTTCGCGCAGCGCGCTTGTGCGTGCTTATGCCGAAAAATTATTAGCCGCTCTGCCTGCTGTTATGCAACATAATGGTAATCGCGATTGGGATTTTGCTCTTGAAAAGGGCGGTGCGTTGCCGCATATTTTGAGCATTGATACGGCGCGTCCTGCGGCGGAAGTCTTGGCGGCGGCAAATGCGGCGAAATTGGCATTGTCGGCAGGTTCGGCTTGTCAATCGGCAGCAGATGAGGGTTCGCATGTTTTGCAGGCAATGGGTTTGCAGGCGGCAGCGAATCGTTCAATCCGTATTAGTCTTTCGCATTTGACGCAGGCGGCGGAAATCGAGCGTTTGGTGCAATTTTTGCAGGAGTTGAGATGATTTATTTGAGTGAGGCAGCGCAGCAGCGCGTGCGCCGCTTTGTGGCGAAGCAGGCGGGCGCGATTGGCGTGCGTGTGGCGGTGAAGCGTTCCGGCTGTTCTGGCTATGGCTATGATATCGAAGTGATTGAGGGCTTGGCGGAAAAGGATGTGGTGTTCGCTTATCCCGAATTTCAGGTGGCGGTGGCGGAGGCGGATTTGCCGCTGTTGCAGAATTTACAGATTGATGTGAAAAAAAACGGTTTGAACGAAAGTTTTAGTTTCGATAATCCGCAGGCGCAGAGCACTTGCGGCTGCGGTACGAGTTTTAGCATATAAGGAAATATTATGTCTTTGAAAGAACAATCGATTGACGGTGCAAAGCGTGTGGCGCATATGTACACACCCGCGGCATGGAAAGCGCATAATTGGCTGTGGCGGATTGCTTTGCTGTTGGGTACGCTCTTGGCGTTGATATTGGTACTGATGTTTTGGTGGAGCCGTGAGCCTAGCGAATTTTCGGTCGAAGAGGCGGCGACGGCTTACATTCCGGCGGATGCTAAACCGGTGGTGGGTTCTTATTTGGTCGGCACCAGTATCAAAACTTTAGATATTATGCTGAACAAACCGGGCGGATTTTTGAAAAACGATGTGATGCCGCCGGGCGTGCTGATGGATAATATCCCGCAATGGGAAGCCGGTGTGCTGACGCTGATGCGCCAAACCAGTTTGATGTTGAAGGACGAATTTAGCCGCTCGCAATCGCAGTCGACGCAGCCGGAAATGTTGGCGCAGGCTAATGGCGCGCTGAATATCGATTTTGACAAATGGATGTTCCCCAGTGCCGAAGACGAGTATGAAAAAGCGCGGCAGAAATTAATCCAATATGCGGTGGAGTTGAGCGACGGCAATCCGAATAATGCCCAATTCTTTGCCCGTGCGGATAATTTGGCAAATTATTTCGGCTTGATATCGCGTAATTTGGGTGATATTGCCCAGCGTTTGTCGGCAAGCGTGGGCGATGCGGTGGTCGCGCAAAGCGCCGCAGGCGAGGCAATCGCCAAGCCGAATACGGTGGCGGTGCGTCAAGAGCGAACGCCGCGCTTGAAGGTGGATAACAATTTCTATTTTGCGCGCGGCTACACATGGGCGCTGCTGCATCAATTGCGCGCCATCCGTCATGATTTTGCCGTGACACTGGAGCAGAAAACCGCTTTGGCTTCTTTGGATCAAATCATTGCCGAATTGGAGAAAGCGCAAAAACCGGTTTGGAGTCCGATCATTTTAAATGGGCGCGGTTTCGGCTTTACCGCCAATCATTCATTGGTCATGGCATCGTATATCTCGCGTGTGAACGCCGCTTTGATTGATATTCAAGCTTTGCTGCGGGCGGGATAAGTATGTCGGTATTTGATCAACATAAAAACGGCGTCGCGCCTCAGTTTGCCGATATTGAAGCGCAGGGTGCGCAAATGCGTGCCGCGCGTCAGCGGATTGCGGAGGCATTGGCGGATTTGGCGGTTGCCCGCGCTTTTGACGAATATCAGCGCGCCAGCAGGGCAGGGCAGATTGAAGTCACGGATTTGGACGGCGACTGGATTTATCCGCTGGCGCATTATGCCGCCGAAGAACGTCAATCCGATGAAGCTTTGCGCCTGCTCAACGGCTTTAGCCACCTCCATGCGCAGCACGACGATGTGGTGAAAAATTATGTATTGGCAGCGGAAATTATGCAGCGCGATTTCGGACAAGATGCGGATGCCCTGCAATTATTGCAGCGTTTGGCGCAGCAATATGCCGAGCATAAAGATGTCGCTTTAATTCAACAACTGCAATCGCGTTTGGAGGCACAATGAAAGGTTTATGGTTAATGCTTGCCTGCGGATTTTGCAGTGCCGCTTATGCACAGCAGCAGACGGATACGCAGGAATTGGCGCGCGCGCTGGATGTCTTAATCGCCGCTTATAACGGTGCGCAGCAGGAAATCGCCCGGCAAGAGGGTAAGCCGGCGGCGACGATTTCGCCGCAGCAAAGTCAAGCCTTGCAGACAGAAGTGAATGAGGCGCTGCAAACCTTGACGGGATTTGCCGATAATCTGCGCCAAGGGCAGGTCAATCAGGCGGCGGATTATTTGCAGAATTTGCAGGCGCAAATCAACCGCGCAAGCGGAAATCATGGGCAGCAATTGGCAGAAGCCGCGCAATATTTACGCCGCGGCGGTCATGTGTATCAAGAATGGCAGGCCAAGCAGGGCATATCGGATATTACTCAGGCAAACGCCGCGCAAATCGAAGATTTAGTCAATGCGGCGCAAAAAGAATTGGCGCAGGGCAGTCAAACGGAGCGCAAAATTGCTCAGGCGGTATCCGGTTTATGGGGCGTGTTGAAAGTCTTTGATAAAGTTGCCAATGCCCCCGAACCTTATGCTGCAGAGCAACAGGCAATGCAGCAGGAAATCGCCGCTTTAAAAGCCTTGGCGGAACAGCAGGGCATTTCAGGTGCTGCGCACAGGCAGGCGGAAGGATTACTGCAATTGCTAAAACTGCGGGCAGCGGAGCATAGCATCAATATGATTGAACCGCAGGCGGATAAGCAATTATTGCACAGCTTGGAAGCGGTCTTGCGTCAGCCGCAGGCGATATTCAGTCCTCAGCAATTTGCTGCCGCCGAGCGCTTGTTGGCACAATTGGGCGATGATTTTCGCGATAGCCACCGCTTGTGGAATGCGCAGAAAAATTTATTGATACGACAATAAATAAGCGGAAATTCCAAGAAAAGGCTTGACCTCTTTTAGGCAAGGTATATAATTGCCGCCTCTTGGCCCTGGTGGCGAAATTGGTAGACGCAAGGGACTTAAAATCCCTCGGTAGAAATACCGTGCCGGTTCGAGTCCGGCCCTGGGCACCAGAATACGAAAACCGCTGAATCGCTTCAGCGGTTTTTTTTCTGCTCAGAATAAGCGATAATCTCGGTTCATTTTGCGCTGAGGCTTATCTTTCATGTATTGGAAAAAACCCCTTCTTCTCGTGTTGCTGTGTTGTGCAAGCATTGTGCAGGCGGCGACTGTCTCTAACATCCGCTATAACCGCATGCCGCAGAAAGTGCAGCTGGTTTTGGATACCGATGCGGCCATCCCTTTTCAGCAATTCAGTTTGGCGAATCCGCCGCGCATCGTATTGGATTTTAAAAACGTTCATCGCAGCGGGCGGGCGGGATTAGTCGTCAATGAGGGTGCGGTTGCCGGCGTGCGTTCGGGAATGCGCGATCCGAATACCTTGCGCGTCGTCATCGATTTAATCGCCACTGCCAAAGCAAATATTTATACCCTGCCGCCCGATCGGCAGGACGGTAATCGTATTGTGGTGGATGTGTATGATTTTGAGAGCAATCCTGCATTAACCCTCACTTCTATCGATGAAAGCATGCCGAATGTGATTTTTTCAGGCGCGGCTTTGGAAGATCAAGGTAGTAGTGCGACTGCAAACACCCAAGCCAATCAAAATCCCATTGCAAGAGTTGCTCCTAATCACAACGCTCAGCACAATGCTGTCGCTGCTGCTTTGCCCCCCGCAACGATTGCCGCTCCTGCGCAAACGACCGTGACCATTGAGCGGGAAGTTACCAGTAATGGTTTGGTACAAAGAAAAGTGGAAGTCAGTACCCCGCCTTTGATTAATAAGCGCGATATTGTTGTTTGTATCGATGCAGGGCATGGTGGAAAAGATCCCGGTGCCATTAATCAAACATTGAATCTGCGTGAAAAAGATTTGGTATTAGCAATTTCTAAACGCTTGCAAAGACAATTGGATACCATGCCGGGTTATAGGGTGGTTATGACGCGTAACAATGATATTTTTATCCCGCTACGTGAGCGAACAAATATTTGTCGGCGAGCCAAAGGAGATTTATTCGTATCTATTCATGCCGATGCCGTCGAAAGAAGCGAGCCTAGCGGTTCCTCGGTGTATATCTTATCCACTACCGGTGCCACCTCGCAGCTGGCACGCTATCTTGCCAATTCTGAAAACGCAGTAGATTTAAAATGGGGTGTTGATGTAGAGAAATATGATGACGATATACAGGCTGCTTTATTGAACATTCAGCAGGAAGCGACTTTGGAATCCAGCAATATTCTGGCAAGCAAAACCATATCGGAGTTGGGCAAAATCGGGAAAGTACATAAAAGACATGTAGAACGGGCGAATTTCACCGTTTTGCGCTCGCCGGAAATACCTTCCATGCTAGTGGAAACCGCCTTTATCTCTAATTTGAGCGATGCCAAATTATTAGCATCGCAGGCCTATCAAGAAAAATTAGCGCGTGCGATTGCCGGCAGTATCGATGCCTATTTCCGCGAGCATCTGCCGCAGCACATGCTTTTGGCTAGATGATAATGAATATCATTTATTTTACTTGCAAAAAACTGACATTATTTGTCAGTTTTTAAATTTAAAAAACGCTGACTGCCGTTAAACGTCAGTGTAATGTCTAAAATAGCTGGCGGTAAGTAATCACCGCCTTTTTCAGGCCATTCAATAAAAATCCAATCGGCGCGATTTTGCCATTCATCCACATCAAGATAAAGTAATTCATCTGCTGAACTTAAACGATACAAATCGGCATGAATGGCAATTTTCTGATTGGGTAAAACGTATTCATTGACCAATTGGTAAGTTGGGCTGTTTATAATATCCTGATATCCTGAGTTTTTTAGCCACTCTTGAACAAAAGTGGTCTTGCCTGCGCCTAAATCGCCACGTAAGTAGATAACCGCTTGAGGATAAGTTTGAATAAATTGAGCGGTCATTTTTGATAACTTTTTGATTTCATTTACATTTATTTGATTCATGGCTTTTCCTTAATCTGTGCGTCCAGTGTATCGCATAAACGGGATATTTTTTTATGCTTTTTTGGAATAAGAGTAAGATTATGAAAAATAATGAATTATAAAACATGGTATTAAATTCGCTTTTGAGCGAATGCCCATTTAGGCACATTCAAATTAGTTATTACAGAGGTTATTATGGCAAGAATTGACTTAAGCTCATTGACAGATATTGACGGTTTCAAAGCAGTTGCATTAGTAGATTCAGACAGTGGTCTGGCTTTGGCAACCGAAGGTTCAGGCATTGATTTGGAATTGGCTGCAGCCGGTAACACGGAAGTATTAAACGCAAAACGTCGCGTTGCCGCTTCTCTTGAATTGCATGACGATATCGATGATATCCTTATCTCATTAGGTAAAGGATATCACTTGATTCGTCCATTAGAGCGTAACAGTAAATTATTCTTATATTTGGTATTGGATCGTTCGCGCGCGAACTTGGCGATGGCTCGTCACCAATTGCGCGGCTTCGAAAAAGATCTTGATTTTTCATAAAAACTTGTATATTGGAACCTCCCATTTATCCATGGGAGGTTCTTATATTGATATTAAGCCACTACGGAATTCATCATGTCTGACAAAAAACGCATTTGCTTACTGGGTTTTGCTCAAGAAGCGGAACAAAAAATCAAAAATATTATTCAAAAAAATGTTGGTTCGCAAACTTTTGAGTGGGTGCCCGCAAATGATAAAAATTTAGATGGCGTAGTGATTAATGCCGGTTTTCTAGAAGCACCCCAAATTCAAAAATATATCGGCATGATTAAATGTCCGATAGTATGTGCGCATGCTAATGCGGAGGGAGCAAATTTGGCTGGTCGCTCACAATTTCACAGCATAGCATGGACAGACGAGCAGGCAGATGCTCAACTGTGGACGGCAAAATTAATGGGTGAAACCATTGCCGACCCGATCGTAAAAACAGAAACTGTTAATCAAACTCAAACAGCAAAAACGCCGAATAAAACCGCATCACACATGTCAGCTGATGCAAATGGCGATATATTGAAAAAAATACGCCGCAGTGAAAATATTGTTTTGCATGCGATAAATGGCGATAATTCTACTTGGATTAAGCCTGCGGAAGGTTTGGTCTATATCAATTATCCGCGTGAGAATGTTCCGGGTTATGATTTGTGGAAATGGAAAGAAGTTAAAACTAATGAAATCCCCGCATCAGCACGTCAATTAAGAATTGATGTATGGTTATTTGAAACCTTATGGCAATCTCATCTGGACGGCGCTGAGCATATCAATAAAAATGCGCATTTTCGTTTACTGCGTTGGCCACAGCCTTTAGGGCGCAACGGACGTACGGAAGCTTTGCGCTTGGCTGCTTGTGTACAATCATTCCCTATTGATATTAAAATGTTGCAAGAGAAGACGAATTATCCTTTAGAGCAAATTAATCGTTTTCTTTTTGCAAGTATTTCATCAGGATATATTGAAGAAGTAATTGATCCTGTAAAACAAACAGTTGCACAACGCCCACAAATGGATGAAGCAGAAAAACGAGAAAAACGTAGCTTATTGCAGCGTTTTCGTGCGAAACTTGGTCTTTAATGAGTCACATTTAAGTAGAAAATATTTATATGAAAGAGTTTAAAATTATTTTTGCCGGGAGTATGGGTGCTGGTAAAACGACAGCTATCCAGTCCTTATCCGATAAGGAAGTTGTTTCCACTGATGTTGAAAATACTGATACAAAATCGCACAGTAAATTATTGACTACCGTAGGCATTGATTATGGTCAAATTCTATTGCCGCCGGATGTTAAAATCGGTTTATACGGCACACCGGGACAAGAACGCTTTGAATTAGTATGGCGGATTGTTACAGAAGGCGCTTTGGGCGCTATTATTCTTGTGGATTCTTCAAGCACTAAAGCTCCTGAAGAATTGCCTTATTATGTCGAATATTTCCATAAGCATAAAATGGATAATATCGTAGTAGGGCTTACGCATACTGATTTGCCCGGCTACTTATCTCAAGAGCAAGCCTTAGAGTCATTAGCAAAGAAAAAACTTCAGTTCCCTGTATTTGAAGTAGACTCAAGAGAGAAAAACGATGTATTATTACTTGTTGAAACTTTAATTGCCTCTATTGAAGCTCAAATTTACTAAGGAAAGAATATGGCTACACTTGAACAATATCGCAACAGTGCCTTCGTAAAATATTGCGAAATGGCATTGGATTCATTTTTATCAGAAACGCATGGCGTAAAACATGTGCTATTGGCTACTCCAGACGGCTTTTCAATTGCTTCGCAAAGTAGCGACGGCGGCACCTATAGCGCAGAAAACTTGGCAGCTGTCGGAAGTACATTGTTTTCACTCGGCAGTTCGGTAGGCGAGCAAATGGGGCAGGGCATGTGTCGCTCAATTACCATTGATAATGATAAGGGTAAGGTTTATATCTATTCTATTGATGGCGGAAAAGGTAAATCTCTGATTCTTTTGATTGAAGCGACTCAGCAGTCGATGCTTGCACATATTTTGCACGGTTCGCGCAAATTAGCCGAATCGATTAGCAAGCGTATGTCATTGATCGGATAGTTATCATATACTCAAAATAAAATAAGGGCTGCAAAAAGCAGCCTTTATTTTTTGTTGAAAACAGGCTTTTATAGTCGATTCATGACAAATACGAACATTATATAAGGATAGGCTTGTTCGCCGCCGGCTTGCCCCATTGCCATTTCGCTGGCGACTTTGGCAACCGACAAGCCGATGACGATAATCACAGGCTCGATGACCACCGGCGGCAATAAGCGGTGTACCGCCGCTATAGTCGGAGAAGTGAAAAAGTAGTACAAGGCGGCGAGCCGCAGACAGTACAAGAGCGTACGGCAAGGCGAGCCAACGCCGTAATAGTTTTTCAATTCTTTGACTATAGTCCGCGCCATTTAATCAGGGCGGCAAAGATATAGTCTCTTAACTTCAAAATGAGATTATTCTAAGCGCTTCTCCTGACAAAATGTGTATCTCTAAGTCTCATTTTGAAGTTAATGTACTATAAAATACATAAATCCGGCGGCAAACAGCCCGAACATGGTGCCGCCCATACCCCATTCGTTGAGCGCGTAAATAATCGGAGCGATAAAAGCGAAAGAGAAGCCTAAAAAATCGGCACTTTTCGCTTGGTCAATAATTGAAACAGCAAAGTGCCGATACCTGCGCCGAGTAGCGCCATCGAAGGATTAAGTCCGGTGAGCAGCGAGACGAGAACCATTGCGCCGAAAGCGACGAACAGAATTTGCGCACCGGCGACAGCCTGTTTAAGTGTTTGCATAAGTATTCCTTTTGCTAAAAAGCGCTCGCCTTCCTGCAATATTGCGACGGAATTTGTAGGAAAGGCGGTAAATTATAGCGGTTTGCTGACAAAAAAGGGCAGTTTTTCATTGAGCATAAGGCTAGGCATCATCGGTATTTCAGGCTATGATAGCCACCTTTTTATAAATAGAGTAAGACCATGTTCCGCTATGTTATTCGGCGCTTATTCGTCGCCGTGCCGACTTTGCTTATTATCATCACGATGGCATTTTTCATGATTCGGGTCGCCCCAGGCGGGCCTTTTGATATGGAACGCACCTTACCACCTGAAATTCAAGCCAATCTTAATGCCATGTATCATTTGGACGAACCGCTATGGCAGCAATATCTGCGCTATTTGGGCAGTATTGTGCAGGGCGATTTCGGGCCTTCTTTCCAATATGCCGACCGCACGGTAACGGAACTCATCGGCTACGGTTTTCCCGTCTCGATGAAACTCGGCTTAACCGCCGTATTGATTGCCGTGCTTATCGGCTGCCTACTGGGCACAATTGCCGCTATCCGCCAAAACAGCGTGATTGACTATTCCGTGATGACTGCCGCCATGACAGGCATCACCATTCCCAATTTCGTGATTGCACCCTTGGTGATTTTGATTTTTGCCGTTTATTTGGGCTGGCTGCCGGCGGGCGGCTGGGGAAATTCATGGAAGCAAATGGTCTTGCCGGTGCTGACTTTAGCCTTGCCGCAAATTGCCTATATCTCGCGCCTGATGCGCGGCTCGATGATTGAAGTTTTGCGCGCCAATCACGTCCGCACCGCGCGCGCCAAAGGATTGTCCGAAATGCGGGTTATTCTGCGCCATTGCTTAAAACCGGCATTGATGCCGGTCGTCAGCTATCTGGGACCTGCCTGCGCAGGGGTGCTGACCGGCTCGGTAGTCATCGAACAGATTTTCGGCATTCCCGGCATCGGACGCTATTTCGTCCAAGGCGCGCTCAATCGGGATTACACCCTTGTGCTGGGCGTGGTCGTTTTTTACGGTGCCTTGATTGTGCTGTTTAATTTATTAGTCGATTTGGCCTATGCCTATCTTGACCCTAAAGTGAGATTGTCATGAATCATAGTGAAAGCCTGTTACAACACGCGCTGCGCCGCTTTTTTTCCAACAAAGCGACGCTTGCCGCACTGATTTTGCTGATTGCCTTAGTACTATTGGCAATCCTAGGACCGCATCTGCGCCCCTATGAAATCGATGAAATCTTTTGGGATGCCTTTCAAGCACCGCCTTCTATAGAAAGCGGACATTGGTTCGGCACCGATGCCAACGGACGGGATTTATTTGTCCGTACCTTATACGGCATGCAGATTTCGCTTTTGGTCGGACTCTGCGCTACCAGCGTCAGCTTATTAATCGGCGTTAGCTACGGCGCGATTGCCGGCTATGCCGGCGGGCGTACCGACAGCATCATGATGCGGGTCGTCGATGTTCTGTATTCCATGCCCTTTATGTTCTTTGTGATTCTGCTGATGGTCTTTTTCGGACGCAATATCTTTTTGATGTTTGCCGCCATCGGCGCGGTGGAATGGCTTACCATGGCGCGGATTGTGCGCGGTCAGGCAATCAGCTTGCGGCATAAAGAATTCGTGCAGGCGGCGGAAGTCTTGGGCGTGCCGACCGGCGCGATTCTGCGCCGCCATATCGTGCCGAATACGCTCGGAACGGTCGTCGTCTATGTAACGCTGACCATTCCTTTGGCAATTTTGACCGAAAGTTTTCTGAGCTTCTTGGGCTTGGGTGTGCAAGAACCCATGACTAGCTTAGGCGTGCTGATTTCCGAAGGCGCCAAGCAGATGGAAAGCGCGCCGTGGCTGCTGGTCTTCCCTGCGCTATTCCTTGCCGCGATGCTGTTTTGTTTTAATTTTATCGGCGACGGACTACGCGACGCCTTCGATCCTAAGGAGCGTTAAGATGTCGCTATTACGCGTTGAAAACCTCGACATTACCTTCCGCCAAGCGCGCCATCACGTGCATGCCGTGCGCGGCGTATCTTTCAGCGTCAATAAAGGCGAAACCCTTGCGCTGGTCGGAGAAAGCGGCAGCGGCAAATCTGTAACTTCTTTATCGATTGTGCGTTTATTGCCTGAAAATACCGGCGTTTATAGTCCTGAAAGCCGTATTGAATTTGACGGACTGTCTATTTTGGAAGCCGACAACGAGCAATTGCGCGCCTTGCGCGGCGGACGCATCGGCATGATATTCCAAGAGCCGATGACCTCGCTGAATCCCTTTATGAAAATCGGCGAGCAACTCTGCGAAGCCCTTGCCGCGCATCAGAAAAACATGAGCAAAAGCGCGCAATGGCAGCGTGCCGAAGAAATGCTAGGCAAAGTACGTATTCCCGAGCCGGCGCGCCGCCTCAAGCAATATCCGCATGAACTCTCGGGCGGACAATTGCAGCGCGTGATGATTGCCATGGCGCTGATTAACGATCCCGATTTGCTGATTGCCGACGAACCGACTACCGCTCTTGATGTGACCATTCAAGCGGAAATACTGGATTTGCTGAAACAGTTGCAGCAAGAAATGGGCATGGCGATTATCTTCATTACCCACGATTTGGGACTGGCGGAGCATTATGCCGACAGCGTCTGCGTGATGCGCTTGGGCGAGATTTTAGAACGCGGCAATATCAAAAGCGTTTTTGCTTATCCGCAGCATGAATACACCAAAGAGCTGATTAATGCCGTGCCCAAAGGCATGAAACAGCCGGTAGCGGCAGATGCCGGCATTTTATTGCAGGTGGATCGTCTGCAAGTGCAATTTGTGACCGAGCGGCATTTTTTTGGCAAAGCCAAAACGCATTTTCATGCCGTTGATGATGTCAGCCTGCTGCTCAAGCAAGGCGAAACCTTAGGCATTGTGGGCGAAAGCGGCAGCGGCAAATCCACGCTGGGCAAAGCGATTATGCAAATGCTGGATTATCAGGGCAATGTGGCATTTGAGGGGCAGGACATCCGCAGTTTGGAAGGCAAAGCCGCCAAACATTTGAAAGCGGATATGCAAATGGTCTTCCAAGACCCCTTCGGCTCCCTGTCGCCGCGTCTGACCGTCGGACAAATTATCGGCGAAGGCTTATTAGTCCACCGCCCCGAACTCAGCGGTAAACAACGGCGCGAACAAGTAGCGGCGATGCTGAGCGAAGTGGCGCTTTCGCCCGATATGATGAACCGCTATCCGCATGAATTTTCCGGCGGACAAAGACAGCGTATCGCGATTGCGCGTGCCATCATCGTGCAGCCGAAATTCGTATTGCTAGATGAACCGACTTCCGCGCTGGACCGCTCCATTCAAGTGAAAGTCGTGGAACTCTTACGCGGTTTGCAGCAAAAATACGGTCTGAGCTATCTCTTTATCAGTCATGACCTTGCGATAGTGCGCGCCATGAGCGATCGCGTGATTGTGATGCAAAAAGGCAAAGTCGTCGAAACCGGCAGCGCGGAACAAATCTTCCATCAGCCGCAAACCGAATACACGCAGCGCCTTATCAATGCGGCTTTTGATTTGTAAAACATTAGCATAAAAAAACTCGACCTGGTCCGCGAGAACGAGTATGCACAAGTTGCTCTAAGCGTGTCGAGTGTTGTTGGCGCCTTATTCTAAAGAGCTGTGCACGGATTTGCAAACAAATTTACTGCCACAAATACGGCGCAATCCGCACCTTATCAGTAAATACCGCCTCACTGACAAATTGCGGCGCAGATAGCAGTGCCGCAATTTGATCCGCCACTAAAGGCGCAAATGCCAATTTAGTCGGATACGCCGTAATATCCTTGCCATTTTGCGTCACGGTCGGCAAATCAGGACGTTTGCCCTCTGCTGCACCTTCGGCGCGATTAAGCGCCACGCAAATATAACGGCTGTCGTCATTAATATAAGACAAGAGCTGCGCATCTTGCGCCCACCACGGTAAAGTCTCTAATAATAGGCGACGAACTGCCGCAATTTGCGCATCCCTTGTGCGCCCCACGCCTTCCTCCGCAGGCTGTCCGCCAATCCAATACACCTTATCGCCCTCTGCCTGCTGCCAATCAAACAAATGTGTCGTAATCGTGATTTTGGGTTTGTCGCTCATGCCTAAGCAATGCCCAAAAATGTCAGGCACAGATTGCGGCAAACGCAGAGCCACCATATTTAAAGGACGAATTTGCTGCGAAGCCGCGCTTAATTCGCCATTCGCCTCGCCTGCCGTATAAATCCAATGTGTCGGCAAAAATTGTCTGTCGCCGATGAATAAGACATCGCCGTCGCGCTGCCAATTTGCGTCAGTTAAGATAAAATCGGCATATTGCTCGGCAAAACAATGGAGTATAGACACAATATCCAACACGGGCTCTGCCAAAGCATAAGCATGACCGCCGAAATGCGGCGGCAAAAATGCAGGCAATTCCGCATCATTTAAACGCTGCATGCGGCTGCGCATCAATTTGCCGGCAAAAAAAGCCGTTAATTTTCCGCCGGCAGTCTGAGTCGTCCATAAATACTGATGCGCGGAAAGCATATTGGCAGCAGATAAATCCGCCGCTTCTTTGCCCTGCAAAGCCGCCTGCCAGCGCGCCGGCATCTGTGCAATCGCTTGTGCTGCACCGGTCAAACTGCCTTGCAACGCGTATTTTGTCCCGCCGTGAATAATCCCTTGGCTGGCTAAGGTTTGTTTTGCACCAAGCCCTTCGCGTTCAAGCAAAATCGCGGCATAACCGCCTGCGCGCAAAGCCGCTAACGTCCATAAACCTGCAATCCCACCGCCAATAATTACCGCATCAAGCCTTTGCATAGCCCATCCTTTCGCTTAAAAAGCGCATCATAGCATCATTTGACGCGCCTATTTTTTGTTGCTACATTGTCTAAACATTATTAGTCAGGAGTATTTATGATACGCATACAGAAATGGGGAAATAGTGCGGCTATGCGCCTGCCTGCACAAACCCTAAAGCAATTAGGGCTCAAAATAGGTGATACTTTGCAAGCAGAAATATATGATGATGCTTTGATTATTCGTAAACGAGCAAAGTATCAATTGCAAGACTTGCTGGCGGAAATGGATGCTGATTTGCAACGTGCCGAAGGTTGGGATGAATTGACAGAATGCGGCAGTGAGTGTGTGAAATAATGACTTACATTCCTGAAAAAGGGGACATTATTCATCTCCAATTTGATCCTGCCAGCGGTACGGAAATGAAAGGCAGGCATTATGCACTGGCTTTATCGCCGAAAGTTTTTAATCAGGCGACAGGTTTGGCTTATGTTTGCCCGATTTCGCAAGGCATGGCTGGCGGAGCGAGAAGCCTTGGAATGCTATCTACCTTGCAAGGCAGCGGCACGCACACGCAAGGTAACGTGCATTGCCATCAACTCAAATCAATCGATTGGCGCATACGCCAAGCCGTCTTTAAAGAGAAGGTGCCTAATATGGTCATAGAAGATGTCATGGCGCGTTTGCAAGCAATACTATTTGATGAATACTGAAAATAGAATGATAGCCTAAAGGCTTGTAATCCATAAAGCAGCACAAAATGTCATTATGTCGGTATCTATAGTCGGAGAAGTGAAAAAGTATAGTCGGAGAAGTGGAAAAGTATAGTCGGAGAAGTGGAAAAGTAGTACAAGGCGGCGAGCCGCAGATAGTACGGCAAGGCGAGCCAACGCCGTAATACTTTTTCAATTCTTCGACTATAGTACAAGGCGGCGAGCCGCAGACAGTACAAAAGCGTACGGCAAGGCGAGCCAACGCCGTAATATAGTCTCTTAACTTCAAAATGAGATTATTCTAAGCGCTTCTCCTGACAAAATGTGTATCTCTAAGTCTCATTTTGAAGTTAAGGTACTATACTTTTTCAATTCTTTGACTATACTGCCAATGCTTCGGCAAAGAGAAGTAAATAAGATGAGTATTATAGGAAAATCATAGACGGCAAAAGTGTGGTATACCAAAGTGCATAATTTTAACACACTGAATTAAAACATAAAAATAAACTTGGCACGCGTAAGGCATAAGTATATTCGCTAGGCAACTAGCTTCAAACAAGTAGTTAATTTAAATTTGTAATGTATTAATTCTCTAGGAGAGAAAAATGAAAAAATCAATTCAAAAAGGTTTCACCCTTATCGAGCTCATGATTGTAGTCGCAATCATCGGTATTTTGGCTGCTATCGCATTGCCTGCATACCAAAACTATATGCAAAAATCAGCTAACAATGCTTGCTTAGGCGAAGCTAAATCATACGTAAACGGTGCAGTAGCTGAAATTGCAACTGATGGTAAGATTACTTCTGAAAGTTATGCAACCAAAGCTTCTGCTTGTAAGAGCTCATCAGCAGGGGCTGCTACCTTAGCTAAAGATGCCACAACTATCGGCACAGCTGCGTTAGTATTTGAACCTCAAGACCGTGGTGCAGTAGCTGCTAAAAGGAATACTACCTGTGATCCAGTTACTGCAACTTGTAAGCTGGCAGATGCAGCAGCAAATCCATAATAATTAGTTCTTTAGAAAAGAGCAGCATAGCTGCTCTTTTTTATTACTTAATGAAAGTGCTAATAAATGGTGACTATCATGATTGAAGTTAAGCAAAAAGGCTTTACGCTGATAGAGCTTATGATTGTGGTGGCGATTATCGGTATCTTAGCGGCCATTGCTTTGCCTGCTTATCAAAATTATATGCAAAAAGCCGCTAACAGTGCCTGTTTAGGCGAAGCTAGGGCTTATATGAATCAGGCTATTGGCGAAAAAGGTATTGGTAGTGCGATTGGTGTATTTAAGAAATCCGCTTGCGAATCTGGTCAAGATCTTACTATAGCCATGACAGATGCCGATAAATTGACTTTTATGCCGCAGGTGCGCGGTAATGGTCAAATGCGGCAGAAAAGTGAATGTATGGCGATTTCCGGTTCTTGTACTTTGATTGATGCGCCGATACCTTAATCGTAAGGATATTTTTACCTTGAAAAGAGCGGCTTGCCGCTCTTTTTGTTTTTATAGTCTCTTAACTTCAAAATGAGATTATTCTAAGCGCTTCTCCTGACAAAATGTGTATCTCTAAGTCTCATTTTGAAGTTAAGGTAAATAGATGTTTCTTTCGCTTGAGCTAAATTGTTCGGCTGTTTTTCAGCATGGTTTCCGCATGTTTGCGCGAGGTCTCGCTGTCGGCGGAGCCGAGCATGCGGGCGAGTTCGATAATGCGGGCGGCTTTGTCTAGTGGGATGACGCGCGTTTGGGTGCTGTGTTCGTCGCTGGTTTTTTCGATGCGGAAGTGATGGGCGGCGTAGGCGGCGACTTGCGGTAGATGTGTGATGCACAATACTTGCCGCGTTTGGCTGAGTTTTGCTAATAGTCGTCCGACGGTATCGGCGACTTCGCCGCCGATACCGGCATCGATTTCGTCGAAGATGAGGGTATGGGGGACGGCGTTGTCGTCCAAGCAGGCGACTTCTATGGCAAGGCTGATGCGCGAGAGTTCGCCGCCGCTGGCGACTTTTGCCAGTGATTGCAGTTGTTGTCCGGGGTTGGCGCAGAGCAGGAAGTGAATGTCGTCAATGCCGTATGCGCTCGGTTTTTCGCTTGGGCTGATGTGGACGGAGAATTGGGCTTTTTCCATGCCGAGTTGGCGTATCCATTCTAGGGTTTGCGCCGCCATGTTTTGCGCGGCTTGGTGTCTGGCTTGACTGAGGTTTTCGGCTGCTTGGCGGTAGGCTTTTTCCGCGGCTTGCAGGGCGGCGCTGCTGTTTTCGCCGCCTTCGCTTTCGGCGCTGAGGCGTTGGTGTTCTTCGGCGAGTTGCTGCCAGCGGCTGCCGAGTTGTTCGGGTTCGATGCGGTGTTTGCGTGCGAGGCTGTGCAGGGCGCTCATGCGTTCGTCTAATTGGGCGAGTTGTTCGGGGTCGTGTTCGATTTTGCCGAGTTGGCGCGCCAGTGCGTCGGCGGCTTCATCGGCGTAGATGGCGGCTTGGTTGAGGAGTTCCGCGCTTTCTTGGAAGTTGCCGTGCAGGGCGGCGAGTTGTTCGGCTTGTTGGGCGAGTTGGCGCAGCAGGGCGGCGGCGCTGTGTTCGTTTTCATAGAGGGCGTCGCTGAGTTGTCCGCCTTTGCTGAGGATTTCGTCTGCCGAGGCGAGGAGGGCATGTTGTTCCGCCAGTTCGCTGAATTCATTGTCTTGCGGCGCGGCTTGCTCGAATTCTTGCAGTTGGTAGGCGCAGAGTTCGAGGCGTTCGTTCAGGCTGTCGCGAGCTTGCTGCCATGCCTGCCAAGCGGCTTCTTGCTGTTTCCATTCTTGGTAGCGTTGTTGCACGGTCTCGACTAGCGGGTCGAGTTTGCCGAAGCGGTCGAGGCGGCGGCGTTGTTCGGCTTGGTGGAGTAGGGCTTGGTTGGCGTGTTGTCCGTGAATGTTGACGAGTTGTTCGCTAAGTTGTTTGAGCAGGGCGGCGGTAACGGGTTGGGCGTTGATGAAGCTTTTGCTGGCTTTTTCGCGAATGGTGCGGCGAATGAGGGCGGCATGCGGTTCGTCTGCATCCGCCAGTTCGTTGTCGGCAAGGTGTGCGGCGAGGTTTTCAGGGATTTGGCTGAAGGCGGCGTGTATGTCGGCTTTGTCGGCGCCGTGGCGGATCATGCCGGCATCGGCTCTGTGTCCGAGTAGGAGGGAGATGGCGTCTATGAGAATGGATTTGCCGGCGCCGGTTTCGCCGGAAAGGACGTTAAAGCCGCTTTTGAAGTGGATTTCGCTGTGTTCGATGATGGCAAATTGGCGGATGGAGAGGGTGTCTAGCATAGGTTTTTGCGGTGGGCTGGAAGGAGCGGATTATATAGTCTCTTAACTTCAAAATGAGATTATTCTAAGCGCTTCTCCTGACAAAATGTGTATCTCTAAGTCTCATTTTGAAGTTAAGGTACTATATCATCTGTGATTGTGGTTGTTTTCTGGGTTCATGCCCCAGTTGAATTTTTGCCGCAGGCGGCGTTGGAATTGGTAGTCGGCAGGGTGAAGGACGTGGATATGTCCGCCGTGGCGCGTGATGATGCGATCTTGCGCGGTCAGCAGGAATTCTTCTTGTCCGTCAATGGTGAGTTGGATGTTGTGCGAGTCTTTGCCGGGCAGGACTTCGATTTCGCGGTCGCCGCTGAGTACGACCGGACGATGGGTCAGGGTGTGCGGACAAATGGGGGCGACAATCATGGCATTGAGGTTGGGTTCGAGAATCGGGCCGCCGGCGGAGAGGGCGTAGGCGGTGGAGCCGGTGGGGGTGGAGAGGATTAAGCCGTCGGCGTAGTAGTGGCAGAGGAATTGTCCGCCGGCATAAGCATTAAGCTCGACCATGCGCGCCATGGTGCGTTTGTGGATAACGACTTCGTTCACGGCGACAAATTGGGCGCGGATAGTTTCGCCTGAGCGGATTTCGATCGATAGCAATTGTCGGCTTTCGCGGCAGTAATGTCCGTCTAGCACGGCGCTTAATTGGCTTTCCAATTCGGCGGCGGAGAGGTCGGCGAGAAAGCCCAGTCGTCCTGCATTGATGCCGATCAGCGGTATATGTTTGCTTTGCAGGGCGCGTGCGGCATAGAGAAAGGTGCCGTCGCCGCCGACCACTATCGCCAAATCCAGCGCGTCTTGCCATTGTTTCATCGGGCGGCTGTGGGGGTGGTCTTTGAGGGTGTCGGGCATGGTGTTGCTGTCGAGCGTATAGGCGATGCCGCGCGTTTCCAATAGGGCAATTACGCGGTTGATATTGGCTTCGCTGTGGTCGGCGCCGTATTTGCCGATAATGCCGATGGTGCTGAATTGGGTGGCGTTCATCAAAATTTCCTTACTGCTTGAAACCCTCCCTTTAGGAGGATAATCTTGTGGGAGAGGTGCAAGCTCTTCCAATTCAGGGCAACACGTAGAGCGACGCTTTATGTGTCGCCTTTATGTGTCGCTCTGTGTGTTGAAACATAAAATGGTCGTTAAAAAATAAGGCGTAATTATATAGACAAACGACGGTCTTATGTCAGCAATCCTTTGCCGATGAGCATACCAAGCCGGCAGGCGGCGATACCGCCGAAGAGATGTGCGGCAAGATGCAGTAGGGCGTAGCTTTGGCTGCTGTGCGCGAGTTTGAGGAAATCGAGGATAAAGCTGGAATAGGTGGTAAAACCGCCGAGAAATCCGCTGATGAGGAATATAGTCGGAGAAGTGAAAAAGTAGTACAAGGCGGCGAGCCGCAGACAGTACAAGAGCGTACGGCAAGGCGAGCCAACGCCGTAATACTTTTTCAATTCTTTGACTATAAGCGCCAAGCGGGATTGTCTAGGCGCAGCAGCAGGCGTTCGGCGGCAATGCCGATAAGCAGACAGCCTAAGAGGTTGACGGCTAAAATCGCCCAATGGCTGTGCAGATGGAAGATTTTGCCGAATTGCGTACTGAAGCCGGCTCTGGCGCATGCACCTAAGCCACCGCCGATAAAAATAAGAATAAAATGTTGCATAAGGGGGATTTTTTGTTAATTTAACCGCCCACTATAGTCGGAGAAGTGAAAATTAGTACAAGGCGGCGAGCCGCAGACAATACAAGAGTGTAGGGCAAGGCGAGCCAAGTCTGTAATACTTTTTCAATTCTTTGACTATATAACGAAAAATCCGCGCTGCGGCGCATGTTTCAACACGTAGAGCGACACATAAAGCGTCGCTCTACGTGTTGCCCTGAATTGGAAGAGCTTGCACCTCTCCCACAAGATTATCCTCTCTAAAGGGAAGGGGTTTCAAGCAGTAAGGAAATTTTGATGAAGGAATTGCGATGTTTTATCTTGTGATTGCCTTGCTGATTTGGGCAAGTTCTTTTACGGCGGGCAAATATGCTTATCAGATGTTTGATCCCGCTTTGGTGGTGGAATTGCGCCTGCTGATTGCCATGCTCTTCAGGCGAGCGCATGACCTTGCTGACCGCCTTAGGCAGTGTATTAGTCATTGCTTCGGCGGCGGCTTCGACCCTGATCCCGATTCTGCGGCAAAAACCGCAAGCAGGAAAATATAGTACCTTAACTTCAAAATGAGACTTAAAGATACACATTTTGTCAGGAGAAGCGCTTAGAATGATCTCATTTTGAAGTTAAGAGACTATAATATGGAAATTTTCTTAGTCGGCGGTGCGGTGCGCGATGCCTTGTTGGGCTTGCCGGTACATGACCGCGATTATGTCGTGGTAGGCGCAAGTGTTGAAGCCATGTTGGCGGCAGGTTTTCGGCAAGTCGGGCGGGAATTTCCCGTGTTTTTACACCCCGACAGCGGCGAAGAATACGCATTGGCGCGCACCGAACGCAAAGCAGGGCGCGGACATCGCGGCTTTGCCTTTGCATTTAGTCCGAACGTCTCTTTGCAGGAAGATTTGCGCCGCCGCGATTTAACCGTTAATGCAATGGCGCAAGACAGCGCCGGCAACATCATCGACCCTTACGGCGGACAAGCCGACCTTGCCGCGCGACGCTTGCGCCATGTATCGGAAGCTTTTATCGAAGACCCGCTGCGCGTGCTGCGCCTACTACGCTTTGCAGCGCGATTTGCCGAATTAGGTTTTGACATTGCTGAAGAAACATGGAATTTATGCTGCCAAATGGCGCAGGCAGGCGAATTGGCGGAGCTAAGCGCCGAACGCGTTTGGCAGGAAAGCGAAAAAGCCCTGCAAACCGCCGCCCCGCAGCGCTATTTTCAAGGTTTGGCGGATATGAACGCCATGAACGTACTCACCGGCACGGCGATTGCTCATGATTGGAACAAAGCAGCCGCCGCCTTAGCCGCTGCTGCGGCGCGGACATCGAATCCGGCAGCGCGTTTTGCCCTGTGGACGCAAGGCAATGCCGAGCTGATTGCCGCCTTGAAACAGCAATTGCCGCTGCCGAAAATCTATAGCCAATGGCTGGAACGCCTGCAAAACATCGGTCATGATTTTGCCGCTTGGGAACAACTCGGGGGCGAAAAACGCCGGCAACTCTTAAAAGCCTGCGCCGCCTTGCGCGACAACGGCTTTCTGCGCGAATACCTGCAAGCGACAGGCATTGCCCAAACATTGCAAATCCGCATTATCGCGGCGCAAAGTGCGATGATGCAAGGCGTCGATGCCAAACATCTTGCCGCGCAGGGCTTGGCAGGCGCGGCATTAGGCAAAGCCCTGCAAGCCGCGCAAATAGCAATCTTGGCAAAATATTGAAGTGCTGCGGTAAACAGGGTTTTATACATTTTTAGACATCGTTTGTATAATTAGTCATGCCATGTATAATTTTGACTAAAATCGCTAACATGGGCAATCTTATGAAAGACGCTTTATTTTTTCACCGCACAGACTATGCGCAAAAACTGCTGAACAGCCTTAAAGACGGCATCACCCATGCCGTAACATTATTTGCGCCGCGGCGCATGGGTAAAACGCAATTTTTATTGCAAGACATTGCGCCGCTGGCAGAGCAGCAAGGCTTTAATGTGTTTTATTTTTCCTTTATGGATAGCCATCATCCCATTAGCGATTTTCAGAGCGCTTTATATCAATTTGCCCAAAACATCCAAGCAGGCAATAAAGCCAAAACCTTTTTAAGCGGCATCAGCAAAATTGATATTCTGGGCATTGGTCTTGAGCGTGAAATAGCATCAAATGAAGCGCCGCGTCTATCTGATATCATTGCTGTGATTGCAAGCGACAATCGACCAAGCCTGCTCTTGCTTGACGAAGTGCAAGAGTTGGCAAGACTGTCTGATGCAAAAGGACTTATTCGCAGTCTGCGCACGGGCTTGGATGTGCATCAGTATCAAATAAAAACCATCTTCACCGGCAGCAGCACCAACGGCTTGCGCGCCATGTTTAATGATAACAAAGCACCGTTTTTTCATTTTGCCCATGCCTTAGATTTTCCCTTATTGGGACAAGAGTTTACGGATTTTCTTGCAGAAATTTATTATGAAAGAACCGGTAAACCTATAAATACTGCCGCTTTATTCGAACTATTCCAAAGCCTGCATCATACGCCTATGTATTTAAGGGCAATTATCCAAGATATGATTATTAACCCCTCAATAAGCCTTAGGGAAGCGGCAGAAAAAAGAATGGCGCAACTGGGCGAACAAGACAGAGAAGCAGGGCAATGGCAGCAGATGAAAGCATTAGAAAAAGCCATTATCCGTGATATTGCCAAGGGCATTGAAGTGAATCTGTACAGTCAGGAAAATCGCCAAAAATACGCCGCTTTATTAGGCGTGGGGCATGTCGGTAACAGCAGCGTGCAAGGCGCAATCCGCCGCATGGAGCGGCACGACTGGATTAGCCGCGATGCCGGCGGTAAATGGATCGTGAACAATCCCTTATTGGCAACATGGATTAGAGAGAATAGCGCCTCGTGTGCTGATTGTGCCGATTGTGATAGTCTCTTAACTTCAAAATGAGATTATTCTAAGCGCTTCTCCTGACAAAATGTGTATCTCTAAGTCTCATTTTGAAGTTAAGGTACTATAAAGATGATTTTGTAGCCCTCGTGCAAACAATAAAAATCTTTTGGAATGTTTTTTGCTAGACTATGTCAGTTGGCTAAGCTGCGGAAGTTTGCAGCATCCCCCAACGTTTAGCTCAGCGATTAATCGCTGAATCTTTCGAGACAGGAGTTCGTCTCAAACTTAAGGAGTCACTATATGCAACACACAAGCTTTGCACCGCTCAAACTCAGCGCAGCGGTTATGTTGGCGTGTTTGAGCTTTGCTGCCCAAGCGCAAACCGCTAATAAAGTCGAGAAGACCGATAAAGAGGTTCCCGTATCGCCCTTTGCTTTTTTAAACTTGAATTTACAAGCCAGCGAAAGCTCCAGCGGCACTTTCAATATTCCGCCGCGTTTAATGATTTTATTTGATGACTCAGGTTCAATGGGTGAAGGGGTTCAAGGTTTGCCTCATGGTTCGCCATGGGTGAATTATACTCGTCAAGGTGGTGTCCATCAGAGAGTGCTACATGTTTCACCTAGAGGTGCTCAAACTCTAAAGGCTAATAGAAGCTGTGTTACAAATAAGGATTATCCCAATGTAGGGGCTGATGCGTATGATTTTGGGGGAAAATATGGCGTAAAGTTAGATGTTCCTTCCTATCATCCAGCCTATGGTAATGTGCTTTTTCCATCTTTTTGTTTTGCTTGTAAAGATGGCAGCAAGCCTAACATCAATTTTGGTAGATGGTGGGAATATGAATTGGTAGATTCTTCTGGAAGAATTAAACAAGGTAATAGTATTTCATGCGGTCGTACCACCTATCGTCAAGGTACTCAATTATTCGACCCTAATTCAAAAGCCATTCCAGTGCCGATGCCAACAAATGTGATTGTCAGTACATATTCACAAGGGGTTTCTCCTGAAGAAAATACTCGAATGGGGGTGGCGCGTAAGGCATTGACGAATATTGTGGACCGTTATAAAGATGATTTTTCTTGGAGCTTGATGTCTTTATGGGGTACGGAAAAAAGATTAACGCAATTCTTGCCTGTTAATGCAGTGCCTTATTTTGCTGACCATGCTGGTGATACAAGGGTGCATGAGTTTACCAAAGCTGGCACGGCAAACGATTATACCGCCTTTAAAGATAGAATTAAAAGATTGCGCCCTGGTGGATATACACCAACCACAACACGCTATTTGCAAGCGGTAGATTATCTTATCAGCACCAAAGAGTATATTTGCCAAAATGATTATGTGATTATTTTCTCTGATGGTGATGCGAATGTAGAAACTATTAATGATAGACAATTCTACACCTATCAACATCGCGATTTTTATGGCAATTTGCCCTATAACTATCAGATCAGCGGATCTGGTTCACAAAATGGCATCGCATTTTTTAGCCGCATTTTAGATGGTCGCTCAAGTGGGAGATATGGCCAATCAGGCGATACCAAATCTTCGCGTTTTTCTTATTATTCATCATCAAATTCTTATATGAAGACACTTTTTGCTGGCAATGATAAGGATAATACCCAATGGGACGGCTTTGAACATAACGGAGAAATGTATTTTGAAAAGCAACCGATTAAAACTTTTTCGATTGCTTTCGGCGGCGGCACTTCTGCACAAGGTAATGCTTATTTAAGAGATGCTTCTAGTAATAATAAGGTATATAACGCGGCTAATGAAAGAGAGTTAAGCTCTGCTTTTGAAGAAATTCTGGGAGAGATTAATAAGGATAATGAAGAACATAAGCCAAATTTTGAGACGGGATTTAGTGCATCTTCAGCGGCATTTGCTGGCGCTGGAGATCAAAAATTAGACCGTTTAGCAGCACAATTGACACTCAATCCTCAAACTTGGTCTAGTGAGTTTAAGTTTCTCAAGCTAGATAAGCAAGGTAAGCAAACGACAGAAAGCGAACCAGCAGACTATAGCACCAATCGCAAGGTGATTATTAGTTATGTGGATGGCAATGGACAGCAGCGGACAGAAGATATGAACACAAGCAGCGGTCATTTATATCCCTTATTTGGTTTTAATGATTCTCAACGCGGTGAATTTCGTCTTGCATTTTTGCCTTGGTATTTACGCAGTGGCTCAACCGATGCCAAGATTGAACAAGCTGCACAATATTTGCGTGATCGCGGAATACGAACTAAGGTGAAACAGTATCGCCAGCGTACGGCGAATGCCAATGCCAAAGATCCTGCGCGTATGATGGCAGATGTGATGGGCGCGCCTGTAGTGGCCTTGGACTACTCAAAAGGACGACCAAGATATATGCTGACAGCGGCAAATGATGGCATGATGTATTTGTTTGAAAAAACAGATTATAATAACAGACCATATACATTGCGGTTAAATTATCTGCCTGCCTCAATGCAAAGAGAAAGCACGGATTTCTCGGATACGGTTGCTAAGGCTAGTGTGGCACTTGCCGAAACCGGTTATGGCTCGACTTTAACCAGTGAGAATATTTCTCAAGATTCAAAACCGCATTTGTTCTTAAATAGCGGCGGCATTCAATGGCGGCAGACCAGTGCGGATAAAAATGGCAATAGTGCCACTTATATTGCTGGCGCCATGGGGCAAGGTGGCCGCGGTGCTTATGTGTTGGCGATTAGTGGTAAGGATCGTGCGGCTGCTACTCCCGTGGGCTTAGACAATCATGAGTCTAATTGGGCTAGAACAGTGCCTATGTGGGAAACGCCAAAAGGTCAAAACAACAAACTAGGCTACACAGTTAGTACACCACAATTTGCCCAAGTGGCGACAAAATTAACTGGAGATGTTAAAGACAAAACCCAGGGTGTGCGTCAGCTGTTATTTTTAGCTAATGGCTATGATGCCCCTGCACGAGTTCTAACCGCACCCACGCTATATATCTATGATGCCTTAGGGCAAGATATGGCTAAGCAGGCGTCGACAGTCAAAACAGGCAATGCTGCGGGAAGCTTAGTGAAAACTATTCCTGTTAAGGACGGATTGAAAGGTCTTTCTACGCCGACTTTGGTGGATATCGATGCCGATAACTTAGCTGATATTGCCTATGCAGGAGATCAGGGCGGTAATCTGTATCGCTTTGATTTGCGCGGCGAGGTAAGCTCTTGGACGGCTCATAAAATCTATAATGGCAAGTCAAGCCAACCTATTACCGCCGCTCCGGCCGTATATAAGGAAAGCAGTGATAGCTATATGGTGATCGTTGGTACCGGTTCGGATATTTATCAAAAGGATTTGGAAGACAAAAGCCAGCAGGTGGTTTTAGGTATTCGCGATAAATTGACAGAAAAAACGCCTAAGCCGATCGAGCAAAGCGAATTGGTAGAACAAAAGATTTTGGGTACTACAGGCACAAGCGGAACAGGGGGTGATAAAAAAACCTTACGCTATCTCACGCGCAAAACAGTTGCCGATGGTAGCCCCGGTTGGATGTTAACCTTAGGTTCTGATGGCGAACGCGTAGTTACGCAAGCAAGCGTGATTAACCGTACGGCGGTATTTACTTCGCGCGTGTATACCACGAAGAAATCTTCTTCTGCCCCAAATACCTCTTCTCAAAGTAATAATGCGTATAGTTGTAAGATTAATAAAACCAGTACCAAGTCCGAGTCAACCGGTTGGTTATTTGCTGTTGATGTAAAAACAGGTAGTAATCCGCTAGAAGGCAGCGCTTATTTCAAAGACTTGGGTGAGCAAAGTAAAACCTCTTTCAACGCTAACGAAAAAGAAGCAATTGAGGGCGATGAAGCTTTAAAAGTTGCTGCTTTGCAAATTGATGGTTTATCTTCAGGCGCAACGCTTAACTCTTTCGAAGCATTAGCCCGAACTGTCAAAGCTGTAAACGCTAACGGTGCTTTCGGCTCAGGACAGGATTTAGCTATTGATGCCGCACAAGGCAGAAACGATTGCGTAGAGCATGGGGATTACACAGTGGGAGTGGTTAGCTCAACGACAGGTTATGAGTCTACAGGCCTTGAAGCATTTAAATGTCCTACAGAAGGCGGACGTTTGATTCGACTCAATAGCCGACCAATTATTGAATGACCAATTATTGAATAATGCTTCTTAAGCAAAAATACTTTGGCGGCAGTTCCTGCCGCCCAACTGAGGAAAACTATGAAAAAGAAAAATTTATCTTATTTTGCCGGTAAGCGGCAAAATGGTATGAGTTTATTAGAAGTTATTGTTTCTTTTCTTGTTGTGGGTTTAGGTTTGGGCTTGCTAGTGTCTATGCTAGGCGCAAGTAATCGCTATGGTGCTACCGCGGAATATCGCGCCAATGCTATGCGTGAAATTCAAACTATCGTAGACGCCATGAGAGCCAACCGCATGGGCTTAGCGGGCTATCAATTTGGTAGTGGGCAATGGGAGGATAATAACTACTCATTATCCGTAGCCAAAAAAAATCCTGAAGTTAAATGCGCATCTGCTGAATGTACGCTTGAAGAAAAGCTAAAGCAAAGAGCAGAGTCGCAGGCCTTAACGCGAGCACAACGTGAAATGACAACTTGGCTGAGAAATGTGAATAATTCTGTGCCGGCAGGTCAAGGTTCGATTCTTAGGCAGCCTGATGGTAGTTATATTGTCAGAGTGAGATGGCAAATCGGTGAAGAAAATCAGCGGCAAGATGATGAAACAAAAAATGAACTTATTGAGTTAAGAGTAGTGATTTAGGAGCGTAAAATGAAATTAAAACAAAAGAAACAGGCCGGTGTCTCCTTATTGGAACTAATGGTATCGCTCACTATCGGCTTGATTTTACTATTGGCTTTAAGCTCGGTTTATCTTACGGCAAATCGTTCAAATAAAACACGCAGTATGAATGAAATACTTGATGAAACGGCAAGACAAGTTTTTGAGCGATTAACGGCAGATATTAATATGGCAGGTTATGTAGATGTGTTTGATAATCAAATAACCGCACAAAAATTAGTGGCGCCAAGCGATGAAAAAGTGCAAATAATGTACGGTCGTTTATCTGGAAAAGGCACTGTAAAAACGCCTTTTCAATCAATTTTTGGCGAGAATGGTTTAGAAGGTACTGATAGAACGCTTACCCTACGTTATCAAGCCGCAGCAAGTGCTGCTCGCGGCGATAAAAGCAGTTTACGTACTTATACAGATGCAACAAACGTAGATGCTGCTGTTCATGCAGGTACTGCTCTAAATTGTATTGGTAATAAGGTTCAAGCTGATGTTTTGCAAAATACGCCGATAGTCGTTAATACATACTCTTTCGACGACAATAATGGCACTTTTTCTTGCTTAGGAGAGCCGCTTGTAAGCGGAATCAGCGATCTGCAATTCAGATATTTAGTGACTGAAGGCGTTAGTGATACATCTGCTACTATGAAAGATAGTTATGCCGGCATGTATGTGACAAATACATTAAAAGCTAATGAAGTAGTGAGTTCCCAACGTCCTTTGGGCTGGGCGGGAGTTACGGCAGTAGAGGTATGTTTGGTCGTTGGTGCAGAGCCTTTAAGCGGTAATGTTCAAGGAAATTGGATGGAATTGCAGCCGACAATACCAACTTGTGAATTTGATGCAGATGGTAATTTTGGTAATGAAGCAAGACGGGTAAATGATCAGAAGCTTTATCGTGCTTATATTAAAATTATCAATATTCCTAATGCCGTATATTTTACAAATTAAAGGAGTAAAATATGAATTTAAAACCGAAAAAACAGGAACAGGGCATCGTATTATTAAGTTGCTTAATCTTTTTGTTATTGCTGCTAAGTATGCTGCGTTTTACTTTAACCAGCGCCTCAATGGAGGAAATGAAAGCGGGGGCAGATTATGATCAGATGCGTGCATCAGAAGCCGCGGCAATTGCTATGCGTGATGCGGAATATGATATTAAACGGATGTCTAATCCAAGTAATGGTAAAAGTGTTTCTTTGGAAGATGCCAATGAAAAGGATGCAGGAAAGCAAATGGCACTAGCTATCGCTTATTGGTCTGACCCGGCCAAATTTGCTAATCGAGCAGGCGTGTATGATGGCGATGCTAGGCAGGTTTGTCCTGATAAACCTTCTTATGCTTGCTTATTAGATTGGGGAGATACGGACGGTAAACCTGATTGCTCAAAATTAGTCTGTTTTGGTGATCAGAGTAATTCAACAACCTTATCAAATGAACAGGGCGCATATATTATCGAACGTTTTAAAGGTGACGGCGCTACTTTGGGTTTAAGTGACGCTCATGATAAGGATGTTATTGTGTTACGTGTGACGGCAGTTGGTTATAGCATAGCTAATGGGAATGCTGCGCGCAGCAAAACCGTATTGCAAAATACTTATTTGCTAACAGGGAAGTAAATGTCATGAATAAAAAATCACAGGGATTTACGCTTTTAGAGTTAATTGTCACTATCGCTATTATCGGTATTTTAGCCGCAATAGCAGCACCCAGTTTTAGTCGCATGATGGCTGGAAATCAATTGCAAACGGCTGTCGGAGAATGGCGCACGGCGTTTTATTTAGCACAAAAAGAGGCAATCCGGCGTAAAACGCGAGTACAAATTTGCCCGAGTACTGATGGTGAAACATGTGCTTCTGATTCGAAAAATTATAAAGTCGGTTGGATTGTTCGGGATATGGATGCTAACGCTAATAATTTGATTCGGGATTTTCCGCCGACCTTAAAAGGAAATGATGAGAAAATTACGTTGAATTTTAATGCCGGAGGTGGCGTTAAACTTATATTTTTAAATAATGGTCGGCTTACTGGTAATTTTGTTGGTGCAAATTTTACAGCTGAGAATAAGAAATTTGATAATCTGCAAATTAAATTATGTATTAGCAGTGCGGGTCGCATTCGAAATGTTGAACAAAATTCTGATTGTAACTAGAGATAAATATGAATACACAGTTGAAAGATAGAAAAAATCGTGGTTTTACTTTAATCGAAATAATGATTGTTGTTGTCATTATTGGAATATTGGCTGCGATAGCAGTGCCAAGTTATCAACGCTATATTTTGCGTTCCCATCGTGTTGAAGCGCGTAATATGTTGCAAGATATTGCGCAAAAATTAGAGCAAAATTTCAGTGTGACACGAACTTATAATAAAACCTCTAATGGGGGAGATATAAATAATGATCAATTGTCTACTTGGGGTTTGCATCGTTCTCCAATGAACGGCACACAGCGTTATGCAATCACTTTTGCAGCAATTGATGCGACAAGTTTTAAAGTCCAAGCTCAAGCTGTGGGGCCGCAGCTTAAGGATACAGAATGTAGCGTGTTTGCTTTAAGCAATACGGGCGCTAAAACAGCAAACGGTCAAAATGCACGAGCCCCAGAGTCGATAAACTGTTGGGGTGGTTAATTAGCCTTAATCTTATAATATTAGAAATATCGGATATATTATCCGATATTTTTTTATCAAAATTTCCTTACTGGTTGAAATCCCTCCCTTTAGAGAGGATAATCTGTGGGAGAGGCGTAACCTCTTCCAATTCAGGGCAACACACAGAGCGACGCTTTATGTGTCGCTCTGTGTGTTGAAACATTTTTTAAATAATTTTAATAGTAAGATGCGGCGTTGATTGGCTTTGGCGATGCTGATTTGCCATTGTTCGTCCAGTTCGAGGGTTTCGCCGTTATTGGGCAGTCTGCCGAATTGCTGGGCGATGTAGCCGCCGATGGTGTCGGCGGTGTCGTCCGGGAGTTTGGTATGGAAGCATTGGTTAAATTGTTCGATTTCCATAAGGGCTTTGACGTGATAGCTGCCGTCTGCCAGTTGGCGGTATTGGGCATCGGCGATTTCATCGTGTTCGTCGTCTATTTCGCCGACGATTTCTTCGATGACGTCTTCTATGGTGATGAGTCCTGAGGGGTTGCCGTATTCGTCGATGACGACTGCCATGTGGTTGCGGTTGGTTTTGAATTCACGCAGCATGGCGTCTAGGGCTTTGCTTTCCGGCACGAGGGTGGCGGGGCGCAGTACGGTAAGGTAGTTTTGCTCTTGTTCGGGCTTTAAGAGCATAGGGAGAAGGTCTTTGCTGATGAGTATGCCTAATACTTGGTTGAATTCTTCGTTTACGACCGGGTAGCGGGAATGCCCTGATTCGATGATGACGGCGAAGACTTTTTCTAATGACCAGTTTTCTTGAATGAGCACCATTTGTCCTCTGGGAATCATGATGTCGCGCACTTGGGTGCTGTTTAGGTCTAAGAGGGCTTCCATCATGGTGGCTGTGTCGTCGCTAAATTGCGGATAGGCGCTGCGGTATTCTTGCAGCAGGGCTAGGAAGTGTTGGCGAGGGTTGCTCGGCTGGCTATGGTCGCTTAGTAGGGCCGAGAGTTTTTTTAGCCAGCCGTTTTTCGATTCGCTTTGTTCGTCGCTCATGTTTTGCAGTGGTTGTTGAGATGGGCTTATTGTACCTGTTCTTTTTCGGATTTGCGCATTTCTGCGTATAAGGCTTCTGCCATTTGGATGGTTTCTCTGTCCATTTTGCGTCTGGTGGAGGTGTAGCTTTTGGGTTTGCCGTTTTCCATGACGGGTTGTATGGTGGCGTGTACCCAGTAATAGCCGCCGTCTTTGCGCAGGTTTTTTAGGTGTCCTTCCCAAATTTTGCCTTGGCTGATGGTTTCCCATAGGTTTTTAAATACGCTGCGCGGCATGTCGGGGTGGCGGATGATGTTTTGGCTGCTGCCGATGAGTTCTTCTTTACTGTAACCGCTGGTAACGATAAATGCTTGGTTGGCGTGGGTGATGAAGCCGTCTGCATTGGTGCGTGAGATGATGCTGATGTTGTCGCGCAGGATGTAGTGCTTAGGGCCGACGATGAGGTTGCGCGGTTCGGTGTTGTAGTAAGCAAAAGGGATGATTTTATGGTTTTCCTCTCTTGAAGGAAGGGACATGGGAGGAAGATGTTGCATTATTTTTGCCTAAAGCGATAAGGGAAACCAAGATGGTAATAAACAATCAAAATTAATGCAATGGCTTAATTTTTACTTTGTTTAGTGAGTGCTTGCTTGAAAGGAAGTCGTTTGAAGCCCTATTGCCGAACTGAATAAAAATTCATGTATGTCGTGGTCTTTGCGCTTGAAATCGCTGCCGACGCCCTAAGATAGGGTGTAGTATTTTTTAACTTTAAGGACTTAACAATGAATCAAAAATTTACGGCGAGATTTCAAGAAGCCTTAGCTGCCGCGCAATCTTTGGCGGTGGGCAGAGATCATAATTATATTGAGCCGGTGCATGTTTTATTGGCATTGCTCAATCAAGAAGGCGGCTCCAGCGCCAATATTCTGCGGCAAGCGGGCGTGAACGTAGCGGCTTTGCGCAGCGAATTGGAGCGGATTTTGGCGGATTTGCCGCGTATCAGCCAAGCTAACGGACAAGTGAATGTATCGCCCGAAACCGCGCGTCTGCTGAATTTATGCGACAAACAGGCGCAGCAAAACGGCGATGAATATTTGTCTTCCGAGTTGTTTTTGCTTGCCGCTTTGGAAGAAAAAGCGGCGGTGGGCAAGGCATTGAAAGCGCAGGGCGCGAATAAGGCGGCATTGGAAAAGGTCATTCGCGAGTTGCGCGGCAATGCGCCGGTAACCGACGAAAACGCCGAAGACAAACGCGAGGCACTGAAAAAATATACGCTGGACGTTACGCAACGCGCTTTGGACGGCAAGATTGATCCTGTGATTGGGCGTGATGAAGAAATCCGCCGCGCGATGCAGATTTTGCAACGCCGCAGCAAAAATAATCCTGTGCTGATCGGCGAGCCGGGCGTGGGGAAAACCGCGATTGTCGAGGGTTTAGCGCAGCGGATTGTCAATAATGAAGTGCCGGAGAGTTTGAAAGGCAAACGTCTGTTGTCGTTGGATTTGGCGGCTTTGCTGGCAGGCACGAAATATCGCGGCGAATTTGAAGAGCGTTTAAAAGCCGTCTTGACGGATATCGGCAAATCCGAGGGCAAAATCATTCTGTTTATTGATGAAATTCATACCATGGTCGGGGCGGGCAAAACCGAAGGCTCAATGGACGCCGGCAATATGCTTAAGCCTGCCTTGGCACGCGGCGAATTGCACTGCATCGGCGCCACCACGCTGGACGAATACCGCCAATATATGGAAAAAGATGCGGCATTGGAGCGGCGTTTTCAGAAAGTGCAGGTCGATGAGCCGACAGTAGAAGATACGATTGCGATTTTGCGCGGTTTGCAGGAACGCTATGAAGTCCATCACGGCATTCAGATTACCGACCCTGCTTTGGTGGCGGCGGCGCAGTTGTCGCACCGCTATATCAGCGGACGCAAATTGCCCGATAAAGCCATTGATTTGATTGATGAAGCGGCGGCGCAAATTCGTATGGAATTAGACAGCAAGCCGGAAATCATGGATAAAATCGACCGCCGTCTGATTCAGCTGAAAATGGAGCGGCTGGCTTTGGAAAAAGAAAGCGATGCGGCTTCCAAAAAACGTCTGCAAGATTTAGAAAACGAAATCAGCGCGCAGGAAAAAGAATATGCCGATTTGGAAGAAGTTTGGAAAGCGGAAAAATCGCAAATTCACGGCACGGCAGGCATTAAAGAGCAAATGGATAAATTGCGCGTCGATCTGGAAGCGGCGAAACGCAAGGGCGATTTTGCGCGAATGAGCGAAATCCAATACGGACAACTGCCCGAATTGGAAAAACAATTACACATTGCGGAAAACGCCGAACAAGAACAGCGTCATCAACTGGTGCGCAGCAAAGTCGGCAGCGAAGAAATCGCGCATATCGTCTCGCGTTGGACGGGCATTCCCGTCAGCAAAATGATGGAAAGTGAGCGCGAAAAACTTCTGCATCTGGAAGCCGTGCTTAATGAACGCGTGGTCGGGCAGAAAACGGCGGTGGAAGCGGTGGCAAATGCCATTCGCCGCAATCGCGCAGGACTTTCCGACCCCAACCGCCCGATTGGTTCTTTCCTCTTCCTTGGACCGACAGGGGTGGGCAAAACCGAACTCAGCCGCACCTTGGCGCAATTTATGTTCGACAGCGAAGACAATATCGTGCGCATCGACATGAGCGAATTTATGGAAAAACACAGTGTGGCGCGGCTGATTGGTGCGCCTCCGGGCTATGTGGGCTATGACCAAGGCGGCTATCTGACCGAAGCCGTGCGCCGCAAACCTTACAGCGTGGTGCTGTTTGACGAAATCGAAAAAGCGCATGGCGATGTCTTTAACATCTTGCTGCAAGTGCTCGATGACGGACGCTTGACCGACGGACAGGGGCGCACAGTCGATTTCCGCAATACCGTTATCATCATGACCTCAAACCTCGGCTCGGATTTGATTCAAGCCATGGGCGATAAAAGCTATGAGGAAATGAAAAATGCGGTGATGGAAGTAGTGGCAATGCATTTCCGCCCCGAATTTATCAACCGCATTGACGAAACCGTCGTTTTCCACGGCTTGGGCAAAACGCATATGGGCGCGATTGCCAATATCCAATTGGCACGCCTGCAAAAACGCTTGGCAGAGCGCGATTTGCAATTGGACATCAGCGCCGATGCTTTGGCGTATTTGGTCGATGCCGGCTATGACCCGACCTTCGGCGCAAGACCGCTGAAACGCGCTATTCAAACCCTGATTGAAAATCCGCTGGCTTCCGCCATCTTAAGCGGCAAATACCCTTCAGGCACGCGCATCAAAGCGGATTATCAGCCCGAAAGCGGGATTGTGTTTCATTAAAATTTCCTTACTGGTTGAAACCCCTCCCTTTAGGGAGGATAATCTTGTGGGAGAGGTGTAACCTCTTCCAATTCAGGGCAACACGTAGAGCGACGCTTTATGTGTCGCTCTGTGTGTTGAAACATAATAAAGGCGAATGCTTGAAATGAGACTTGCTCTATTGTTTAAAGCGATAGGCAGGTGATGCCGGTTCAAGGCACTGGAACATAGCCTGTTTTTTCAATCAATTCTTTGCCTTGCGGCGATTGTATCCATTGAATCAATTGCTGCGTTTCTCGGCTTTCATTGCCTAGGGTGACCGCATAGAAATCATAGGTAAAGGGATAGCTTTTATTGCGGATGTTTTCATGGTTGGGGGCAATATTGTTGATGCTGAGGCGTTTGATTTGTTTTTCCTGCACCAGTTGCGAAGAATAGAGCAGGAAGGAAAAGCCTATCGCATTGGGGAAATTGCGGTAATCCGCGACTTGGCTGATGATGCCGTCCATGCCGGTGGGAATGTCTTCTTTCGGCGCTTTCATTAGCGCGATGTCGCCCATGATTCTTTGCAGGGCGGTTTGTGAGCCGGAGTTTTCCGGACGTTGGAAGGCGCGGATAGCTTCTTTATTGCCGCCGACTTCCTGCCAATTTTTGATGTTGCCGGCATAAATTTGTTGAATTTGCGCGATGCTCAGATTGTTCACGGGATTGCTTTGATGCACGAAAAAGACAAAGGCTTCTTGCCCGATGGGATATAGCTGAAATTGCAGTCCTTTGCTGTCGGCAAGGGCTTGATGGCTTTTAGATGGGGCAGGAACAAAGATGATATCGACTTCGCCGTCTAGCAGGCGTTGATAGGCGGTGCCGGTTTTGCTGGATTGGATTAGGCGGTTCAGCTCTTCGTATTCCTGTGCCAATTGCGGCGGATAGACGGTCTGCACAAAGGCGGCATAGAGGGGATAGAGAGCGGTGGAGCCGTCTAGCACGGGCAGATTGTCTTTGAGTTGCAGATCGGCAGGGTGTTCAAGAACCGCCAGTTTGTCGGAATAGAAAGGTTCGTATTCGCGCAGTTCGAGTTCTTTTACAGCGGCGACGGCGCGATAGCGTGCATTACGCCATTCTTTTATGGCGACATAAGTCATGCCCAGACCCAGGATACAGGCGCATAGCGTGGCAATACCTTTGATGAGTCTGCGATCTTCGGCATCGAGGCTGAAGAGTATCCACAAACTGATATACAAGGCGATGAGGCTTATCGGCATTATGAAGCTAAATAAGATGTTATAGCCTATAAATATCAGCAAAATGAATAATAAAAAGCAGGCGATAACTAAGGCTATTAAGCCCAGTCCTAAAAGGATATGCCAAATGTTGTGATGGATTTTCATATGTTTTCCTGTGGAATTAATGTTGTTAAATCGCGCTTATCTGCCAGTCAATCGGCGTTTTGCCTTGAGTTTGCAGATAGTCGTTGGCAAGGCGGAAGTGGTTGCAGCCGAAGAAGGCGCCGCGGGCAAGCGGCGATGGGTGGGCGGCGGTAAGAATGCAATGTTTGTCGGCATCAATTAGGGCGGCTTTGCTTTTGGCAAAATTCCCCCAGAGCATGAAGACGAGTCCGCTGTGGGCTTGGTTTAAGGTACGGATGATGTCGTCGCTAAATTCCAGCCAGCCGATTTGGCTGTGGCTGGCGGCTTGTCCCGCAAGGACGGTGAGTGAGGCATTGAGCAGCAGCACGCCTTGCTGCGCCCAGTATTGTAGGTCGCCGTGCGCGGGAATGCGGTAGTTTGGGTATTCCATTTGCAGTTCTTTGTAGATGTTTTTGAGCGATGCCGGCACGGCAATGCCTCGCGGCACGGAAAAGGACAGCCCCATCGCTTGTCCTGCGCCGTGATAAGGATCTTGCCCGAGAATGACGATTTTTACTTGCTCGAAGGGCGTTTGTTCAAAGGCGTTAAAGATGAGGCGGTTGGGCGGATAGACGGTTTTACCCTGCGTTTTGGCATCGAGCAGGGCTTGTTTGATGCGCTGAAAATAGGGGCGGCTGAAGCAGGGATAGAGGGCTTGTTTCCAAGAGGTTTCGATGCGGACGTTGTCTGGATTGATGTGCATAGTGTGTAAAAATAGGTATTAAGAAAGAAGCTAAAGTCTAGCAAAAACCTCTTCTTTTGTATTTTTCTGCGGAGCATGTCTTGGGTAATTGTCGCTCGTATTGGGGTTGCTGCTTGTAATTATTATTTAATTATATCAATTAAATAGATTATTTTTGCGCTGCCTGCAGAAAAGATTATTGAAGATGTTTTCGTTAGAAAATAATTTATAAATCAGTGTTGTATATTTGTTTTTGCAGGATAATAGGCATTAATTATAAGTCCAACATGAGAATGGGGTAAAATGATTTGCCCTAAAGATTTATGAAGAAAAACTTAAAATATGACTTAATTTCATTTTGTTATAATATAAGATTTTTGTAATCCATGATGATACTGTGATTGCTCTTTTTTATTTTGATTCGTTTCAATAAAAAGGAAAAGCATGTTTAAAAAATTATTTGTGAGTTTATTGGTAACGTCTCTTCGATATCGGAGAGTTAGATTGAGTGAGCAGTGAAGGCGATACGGCAATTGTAGCTTAGGCTTTGATTTATTTAGTTTTATAAGTTTATTTTGGCTTTGAAAGAAAAAACTATCTTTTTCTGTTCTGTTTTCGGTATGATAGTCTTCTTTTAAACACAGGAGTAAACGATGAAGAAAGCATTAGCCCCTTTATTAATTGCCGCCTTGGTCAGCGGTTGCGTCAGTAATATGACGGAAAACCAACGCGCAGCAATCGGCGGCATGATTGGTGCGGTAGCCGGCGGTGTGACAGGTCATCAGATTAATGATAACAATGGTCGCTATGTCGGCGCGGTTGTCGGTGCTTTAGCAGGTGCGGCGATCGGTAATTATATGGATCAGCAGCAGCGTCAGTTGCAGCAGCAAATGCAGGGCACCGGCGTGAATGTCACGCGTGTGAATGAAAGTACTTTACAGCTTAATATCCCCGGAGATGTCTTATTTGCGACCAATCAATACCAAATTCAGCCGAATTTCTATCAAACGCTGAATAGCGTGGCGCAGACGATGAATCAATATCCGCAAACCGTGGTGCATGTGTATGGCTACACGGATAATGTAGGCAATGCCAACTACAATCAGGGTTTGTCTGAGCGTCGTGCCAATTCGGCGGCGCAATATTTATCTAGCCAAGGTGTGAATCCGCAGCGTATTGTAGTACGTGGCTACGGCGAAAATTATCCGCGCGCTTCTAATGCCAACGCAAGCGGTCGTCAGCAAAACCGCCGCGTGGAAATCTTTATTAAGGCGATTTCCGAGCATAATCCGCAAGCAGCCTATCAAACGGTTTACTAAGCGAAATGCGGTTTTTTCAGGCTTTGCAACAATGCAAAGCCTTTTTTATTGGGTAATAGCTTCGGGATAACGGCGAAAGTATAGTCGGAGAAGTGAAAAAGTAGTACAAGGCGGCGAGCCGCAGACAGTACAAGAGCGTACGGCAAGGCGAGCCAACGCCGTAATACTTTTTCAATTCTTTGACTATAGCGGGTAAGTGGCGGCGGCGGTGGCAAGCCCCATGGTGGTGAAAATTAGCCAAGGCAGGACACGGATATCGTGCTGCAGCTCCGTCCTAATTGTCGGGCAATCTCGGACTGTTTTTTGCCTTGAGCGAGCAGAATCATTATGCTTTCCCGTTCTAAAAGCGTAAGATGTCGGTAAGAAGCGTTCATTTTAAAGTCCTTTTTTGTTGGGGAACAAAATGATACTCTATTGTGAATGCTTCTTTTTTGTACTTGGATTGTAAATTCAGGAACAAAAAACGTAGTAAATAATAACGGTTTTTGACAAATATCAATAGCAAAATATTTACAAAAGCATTATTATTTACAAGCCAGTTTGGCATTGTTATTTTTATGGGAGATCCAATATGAAAAAATTACTTCTTGCAGCAAGCGCTGCATTAATTATGCAAGCCAGTTCCGCACATGGCGTTTGGGTAACACCTCATTTTGGTGAATTATCCGTAGTTTACGGCATGGGGGTTGCAGATGATGCTTATGAAAAGGAAAAATTAGCGTGGGTCAATGGTTATGACGAAAAATTTGCCACCAGCGAAGTCGTGGTAAGCAAAAAGCCAAGCCATAGCACCATTGATGCTAAAGATGCAGCCGTGTTAACTGTATTCTTCAATAATGGTTTTTGGGAGAAAGGTGAAAATGGTCGCTGGAAAGAAGTCGCAGAGAAAGATATCAGCAAACCAGTAGATACTTCTACTTCTCTTAAATATAACATTTCCGTATTAAAATCATATCAAGGCGAAATGAAGCCGTTTGCAGAATTACCTGTACAAGTTATTCCTGAACAAGATCCTTCAGCGGTGAAACAAGGTGAGCAGCTTGTCGTTACGGTTTATGTTGATGGCAAACCTGCTGCAGACGTGCCTGTTACTAATGATTACATCAATAATTTTGCGGAAAAACAAAAAACAGATAAAGACGGTAAAGTGACGCTGACCGTGCGTAATGACGCATTAAATGTAATTGCTGCACTGGTAAATCACCCAACGCCTGATGATGCCAAAGCGCATTTACAACGTAGCGTAGCAACCTTATCTTTCAAAGCCGCAAAAAAATGATAATTCATCATTCCTAACCATTGATTCACATCAATGCAAAAGGTACTGTTTTTCAAATAAAATTTCTTTTTTCTGCTCGTAATAGTTCGGAGAAGTGGAAAAGTAGTACAAGGCGGCGAGCCGCAGACAGTACAGATAGTACGGCAAGGCGAGCCAACGCCGTAATACTTTTTCAATTCTTCGACTATATAAGGCGGCATAAGCGGATTTGCCACAATAAACCCGCTCGGGGATATCGGTTTTGAATTCCGCATCTCCGATAAAAACAACGTCAGAATGAATTTTTTCTCTCGGAATGGCTAAGAGATCGGCAATTGCCTGATAATGTTTGTAATTTTGATGTAGCGGATTTTGAAAGCGGTATTTTTTTCCCTTGAATTATCAAACCAAGTGCAATAGTTTTTTAAAGTAGACTTCATAAGGTGTTTTCCAGCCTAAACACTTTCTCGGTCGTAGATTTAATTTGTCAACGACCGATTGAATATAATCATCGCTCCACCGGTTTATATCCTGTTGCTTGGGGAAAAACTCCCTGAGCAACCCGTTTGTATTTTCATTTGTCCCCCTTTGCCACGGCTGATGCGGCTCGGGGAAATAAAAAGCTGCGCCTAATGTTTGCGTAACTAAACTATGTTTGGCAAATTCCTTGCCTCTGTCCGGCGTAATTGACCGTAATTTATGCGGTGTAAGCAGTATTATCTGTGGCAACCTGTTATTTTAGATAGATATTTGGATAAATAACAAAGAAAAAGCAAGTAAATACTTGCATCATTTAGTAGGATAACCTATGATATGCGTATCAGCAAGGCGCTGATAAAGTAAACCCCCAGCTTTCGATGGGGGCTTAGAAAGGATTATCCGATGAATGCAGTCATCAAAATAATCGTTCTACTAACGCTACTGATGCTGTCGCAAACAGCTTGGTAACGAGAACGGGTGAGGCAGCCGCCTCACCTCTTTCAATCATAGCAAATAAATAGGGAAAAGCAAATGGCAAAAACACGCAATCAAATACAGGCAGAAAGCGATGCACGGCGAGATGTCAAGCTAAAAGCCTTTAAACTGCCGATAGCCGTCGTCGAGGAATTCGAGCGTATCGCCACAGAGCAAGGCTTGGCAAATAATGCCTTATTTATCGCCGCCCTAGAAGCCTATAAAAAACAAGAGAATATAGCATGAACCTTTATCAGCAGTTTAATCAGCTTTTTGCCGCTCACCCACGCGCCACGGCAAAAATCACGGGCAATCGCGGTGGTGGTGTGCTAGTGGCACAAACGCCCAACGGCACGGAGGTTATCTTGCACGGCAGCGCCGAGACGGGAAAACCGTCTATTACGATGTGGCGACAAAAGAGGTGCTGAGCGAAGCGCCGGCGGTGGTTTATACTGAGTTTGGGGTATAGTTTTTGCGCGTCTTTTGTTTGCAGCAATGCAAAATTAATGCGTGCTGCGCTTAATATTCGATGCAAAATTAACGCGCGGAAAATGCAAAAATGCGCCGCGCCTTACATATCATCGCCTCTTTCACCAACAATGCTTTTTTGCCTGCAATCTTTTTCACCAACTCAAAACGGCTTTTGCGTTCCGTCAGAGTAAGCAAACAGGCACCGCCTGCGACACCCAATACCGTATCCGCTTCCCAATGTCCGAAACGGCTGCGGTTTTGAGCTGAAATCCCAGGTAGTGTTCAAAAAACTGTGTCACTCCCATAAACTATCCAGAAAACAAGGAATGACATTATGCAACACTTTGACTTTAACGAAGCTTTAAAAGCCATCCAAGCAGGTAAGCCCATCACAGGCAGTGATGGGGTCCTAGCCCCGCTTATTAAACAACTTACTGAAGCAGCTTTATCAGCTGAAATAGAAAGTTATCTTGGGCAGAATCTCAATAGTAATAACCGCCGTAACGGTTACAGATTTATACCACCAATACGGTTGAAGCGCTGCATCGCCAGTTTCGTAAGTTGACTAAAACTAAAGGTGCTTTCCTCAATGAAAACAGCTTGCTTAAATTACTGTATGTGGCTATATTAAATGCCGGTGAGAAATGGACAAGACCTATCAACAATTGGGGACAAACTATGATGCAGTTGTCTATCCATTTCCCCGGGCGCTTAGATAAGGTGATGAGCCTTTGATTGAACTGACATAGATTTCTGAACGCCCTCGTTCGAGGGAAAGGTCGAGCCGTGTAAGTATATTCTGATTGATGACACTCTCACGATGGGCGGCACACTTGCGGCATTACGTGGGCATATCAATAATAATGGAGGCCAAACCATCGGTATGATGGTCATATGCGCTCAGCAACGCTCATTGCAACTTGCGCCAAGTAAAGAAATTTTGGATAATATACGCTCCAAGCATGGTAACGATATAGAAGAATATTGGAACAAGGAATTTGGTTATGGCATCAGTGAACTCACCCACTCAGAAGCAGAGCACGTTCGATCAATCCCGAATGCTCACAGCCTCAGAACTCGAATCACTCAAGCAAAATATGTGGGCGGCATCCAGTTGGATAAAGGAGCAGCCACTTCCGAAGAACAAAAAGCGATTTCGCTTGCCCGCATAACAAAGTCTCTTCAAGCAATACCCTATAGCACCAAAGAACCATTAGCAAAGATCCGCGAGCCTAAGCGCTCCTTATCAAGGTAATTACCCAGTCCGGAAACAGCAAACTAGAATGGAATCGAAAAAATCACACAATCCAAAGTCAGACACGCCTTTGCCGCCACTGATGTTAACTCCATCCGAAATCGAATCGCTCAGGCAAGACTTGCAGCAGGCGTCCAAATGGATGCGCCAGCAGCTGATCGAGGAAGAGCAGAACCTATCAAAGAAGAATTTAAGCCGGTAATACTGGATTATCAGTGTTTGAGAGACTGCTTTTTGTTTTGACCAATATCAACACCAAGTGTGTTTGCTTGGCGAGCCATATAAAGCTTTTGTGCGCTGCTAATCATTGATTTACGTGCATCGATAATCTTTTTTTCGTCGTCATCTAGGCGCGATTTGTCCATATTCACCAAACGCGCAAAATGGCTTTTGAAGCTTTGGCGTGCTTCGTCCAAGGGCAAACACCCCTTTGGCGATTTTTAAGTAAGCTGTGCGCTTCATCTACAGCTTTATACTTCTGAGGGTCATCAACAATAGCCAAATGCTTTTGTATTACGCTCATTTCGTTAATCGCTGCTTTAAGGCTTCCTTCCATAATCGTACTATTACTGTGTCGCTCCAAGTCATTGGTAATAATTTCCTTTTCAGTGGAAATCATATCTTGCAAATCACCTGATTTAGCAACTTCTTTAATATGGTTTAGTAGCCTCTGACGCGAGGCAGCCAGTTTTTTTGCTGAGCTAGTAGCTTTCAAATTTACCATTGCCGTGTCTTCCACGGCAAGAAGACGAATTAGCTTTTCTCGATTATCGCTCACACACTACGCTCCAACCATCCTTCTCCTAGCTCCCGATCTGCGTTGGTTGTATCAATATTATATTTACGCATAAATTCCACACCAAGCGCTCGCTTGATCGTTTTTAATGCTGTGGTAGGCATCTGTGCAGCAGCCAGCCAACGCCAAGCCAAATCTTCATCCCCGGCATCACCAGCTTCCATTGATTCAGCCAAACAGACAGCATTCATACCACCTTCTTGAAATAGCGTTTCACGCTCTTCAGCAGATAAGAAACTTTTACTTGGATAACGTTGATTCATTTTCTCAGTTTGTTCAATCATATCTATTCCTTTTGTTTTATAACGACCTGACCAGTCTTTCCTCAAATCTCTATCGGCATTCGACGTATCAAAACCATGTTGGCGGATAAAGTAAGCACCATACCAAAGAAACCGGCTCAATACTGCAAAAACATAGATTACAGAAAATTTAACAAAATATCGCGATTTTGCCCTGAAATGCCCAAAATAGCCAAAAATGCAGGTCATAGGTCAGGAAAGTAGTTACATCAGTTACAGGATTGAATTATAGAAACTTGAATTGTCAAACCAAGTGCAATACTTTTTTAAAGTAAACTTAATAAGGTGTTTTCCAGCCTAAACACTTTCTCGGTCGTAGAATTAATTTGTCGACGACCGATTGAATATAATCATCGCTCCAACGGTTTATATCCTGTTGCTTGGGGAAAAACTCCTTGAGCAACCCGTTTGTATTTTCATTTGCCCCCCTTTGCCACGGCTGATGCGGCTCGGGGAAATAAAAGGCTGCGCCTAATGTTTGCGTAACTAAACTATGTTTGGCAAATTCCTTGCCTCTGTCCGGCGTAATTGACCGTAATTTATGCGGTGTAAGCAGTGTTATCATCGCCTCTTTCACCAACAATGCTTTTTTGCCTACAATCTTTTTCACCAACTCAAAACGGCTTTTGCGTTCCGTCAAAGTAAGCAAACAGGCACCGCCTGCGACACCCAATACCGTATCCGCTTCCCAATGTTCGAAACGGCTGCGGTTTTGCGCTGAAATCGGGCGTTCCTCCAATGTATGCGAAATCGTGATTTTTCCACGCTTTTCAAGATGATTTTTTCTCCGCCTTGTTCTGCCTTTATGGCGTAATTTTCGGCTTGCTTTGCCTTCGCCGATATCCAGCCAACCTTGATGAATCGCGCGGTAAATCGTATTGAAACTGATTGATAAATCAGATTTTTCAAATTCTAAGCGCTTACTGAGCTGTTCGGGCGACTACTTGCCGTCCAACACCTTGCTTTGCACCAAATGACGATATATAGTCAAGGAAATCAAAAAGAGTTACAAATCCACAAGAAGTAAAAGAATAGTTTATCGATGCAATTTAATCGCCAATCCTTGCGTTTACGTTTAAGCCAAGCCCACATTTTCTCGATTGGGTTCAGATCCGGACTGTATGGCGGCAGCCATAAAATATGATGTCCCGCATCTGCAATAAGCTCTTGGGTATCCTGTCTTTTGTGAAAGCTGGCATTGTCCATAATAATGACGCTGTTTTCAGGCAATTGTGTTAACAGCAATTCTTCTACCCAACAATGAAATACATCACTATTAATACTGCAATCGTAAAGCCCTACCGCAAACAACTTGTTCTTATGTATTGCCCCAATAGCATTGCTTTGATTCTTGAGTTGCCAGTTGTACTTTCCTAAACAAGGACAGCCTTTGTGGGAATAGCCGTAAGCTCTGTTCTCATGAGATTTAAAGCCGCTTTCATCTAAGTAAATCAGGGTTCTGTCTTCAGCTTCAAATGCCGCTAACTGCTTAAGAAATAATAGGCGCTGTAGTTTGTCTGCTTTCGGATGAATTAAGGTCTTTTTTTTCGAGTAATGCCGACACGTTTTAATGCTATGGCAATAGCTCTGTCGCTACAGTTAAAGCGTCTTGCCCGTTCATAGCAATAGTCATCAGGATAAGCTTGGACGTCAGCCATTAAAGCTTCATTATCGATTTTTGCCGGTTTGCGTTCGTACTTCTTGCGTTCTATGCTTTTCTTCCAACGTTGAATAGTTGTTGCGCTGAGTCGATATTCTTCAACAAGCTTTCTGTAGCTATGACCTGATGCCAGCTTGTTCAATATCATTTGTCTGTAATCTTTTGAGTATGCCATAAGTTTTAGTGTAACTGTTTTTTGATTCCTTGACTATAGAGCACCACCCGGTGCTGGCGGTGGATGCGCAGGCAGAGTGGCTTGTTGCCCTTGAGCACGGTGATGGTGCCGGGGTCGAGGCGTGAGGTCAGCACGGCGCTCATTTGGCCGCGACAGAGGGCAAGCGCCTTCTTCAGCCCCTCCTGGTCGATGGGGCCTTCTGGTGCGAAGCGGTCGGCCAGACGGAAGATCAGCTCGCTGTCCACCTCTGCGTAGCGCGGCAGCCTAAGGCGGCGGAACAGATAATCGGCGTTGTAGATGGTGCCGTTGTGAGTGCCGATGACGATCCCGGCCCGGATGGGATGGTTGTTGCGGTTGTTGAACTCGTTGCCCCGGGTGCGCCAGCGGGTATGTCCCATGAGGATGGTGGTCTCGTTGTCGACCTGTCCGAGCAGCTCCTGGAACGGCTTCTCGTAGACCAGCTCGTGCGCCCGCATCGGCCGCTTGAAGATGCGGTGGCTGCCGTCTGTCTTGAGCCAGGCGAGACCGGAGGCGTGCGGGCCGCGCTCCTCGCTGTGTAGCAGCATGCGGATGAAGAGCTCGCACAGGTAATCCCGCTCGTCGGGCCTCCTGCGCTTGCGGCCGAAGATGATGCCTACTTGTCCGCACATGGAGCCGGGTCCTCCTTGCCGCCGAAGTTCTTGCCGAGCGGTCTCGTCCCCTCGAGGACGAAGGCCGCGTATTCGCGCCGGTGGTCCGCCAGCCACTCGGCCACATCCGGGTAGCCCATCTCGGCGGTCAGCCGGGTCACCTCCGGGTGATCGAGCATGTTGGTGCGCCCGGATAGCCGCACCGTCTCCAGGGCTTCGAGGAAGCGTTCCGGCCAGGGATCGCTGGCCTTGTCGTCGGGCAGGAACTCGATCAGGCCGTGCCGCGCCAGACGGGTGAGAAACTCGGCGGCCGCAGCGGCTACTTCCTCCGGCAATGGCTGGGGCGGCCCGCCTTCGATGCCGGAGAGCACCTCGGTCATGTAGTCCCGGGGCGCTCGGCTGGCGGTGAACGGCGTCTGGCCGCGCATCAGCTCGACAACTTCGAGGCAGTCGGCGGCTTGCAGGGTTTCCCCGCTGCCGGGGATCGGTTCGCCGTCCAGCGTGGTGGAGCGGATCAGAATCTTCATGGGGCACCTCCTTAAACAGTGAGGACGGGAACTTGCCCGGCCTCGTTGGTGAGAGTGGTAGTTTCGGTTTCGTCCGGAAGGACGTCCTCCGGTTTGGGCCGTCCGTTCTTGAAGGCGGCGTCGCCGGGCATGTTGGTCATCAGATGTTTACGGGCGGTCTTGAACTCGTCGCCGATCAGGCCGAGGTGGAGCAGGAAGACCCGGAAGTCGTACTTGGCGCTCTGGGGGTCGAAATCCCGCTTGCGACTGGAAGCGGCCCGGCCGTTGAGCGCCTTGGCGGCGACGGCGAGGCAGAACTGCAGGTAGGCCTTGATCCGTCCCGCGTGGAGGGTCGCCTCGAACCAGCGGAACTCCACCGTGCCCCGATACCAGACGTTGTGCAGGTTTACCCTGTGGTAGCGGTTGTTGTCGTAATGCTGGGGCTGGCGGTTGTGGTAGCCGTACCAGATGCGGTTGAGTCGGTCGCGGCTGATGCCGAGGGCGTGGAGAATCAGCGGTTCCTGCTTGTAGATGATCTTGGCCAGGTTCCCCAAGTGCCTGCCGTCGAAGGGTGCGGCGTCGATGTGGATGTGAATGCCGCACTGGCTGTTGATCTTGCCTCCGACGCGGCGGATGGCCCGGACCACCTCCTGCAGTTGTGGGATATCGTCGTAACCGAGCACCGGGCTGACCACCTCGGCCCGCAGATGGGCCGGGACGCTGGTCAGGCGGCTGATCGAGGGCATTCGCGGCAAGCTCGAAGCGGACGCGAAGCAGCCGGACATCACCTGGGCGAGCGTCGGCTCCCTCGACCACGTCGAGGAACTGCTGCGGGAGCTGGACGAGTTCCTGTCCTGAACACACCGGGCCACTGATAAAGGAGACATCGACATGATCGAATGCACCGTGCATCAAGCTGCCGAGGCTTTCATCGGCTACCTGCGGGAATCCGGAAAGAAAGAGCGGACCCTTTATACCTACCGGAAGGATCTCGACGTGGTTGAGGTCTTCTTCGGCGCGGATCGCCAGCTCGCAGAGATCCGGCTTCCCCAGGTCGGCAAGTTCTACAAGTCGGATCTGCTGCTCAAACTGCCCGACGGCAAGGACCGGGCCGAGCGCACCATTGCCAAGACCGTCCGGGTGTTCCGCATGATGATGGTCTGGGCCAGAGAATCGGGGCGCATCGAGGAACTGCCGCTGCCCAAGAGCACGCCCATGGGCCACAGCCGGGTGAAGGAGTCCAGCGATAAGCAACCGAACGGCTGACCTCGACCTGACGGGCGCAACGGAGGCGTTCTGTGCCCGCTTGTCGGCCGAAGGACGCTCCCCGGCGACCATAGCCGCATACCGCCGGGATCTCGCCCTGGTGGTCCGCGTGGCCGGGGAGTTGGATCCGGGCATCGTCTGCCGGGAAGTCACGGCCGGGCTCCTCGACCAGGTGTTCTCCGTTGATGCGGTCACCGAGAGTGAGCGAGGCCCATGCTCGGCGGCCTCGCTCCATCGGATGAAGGCGGCGGTGCGGGCCTTTTTCGCCTGGGCTGTCGAGGCTGGCGTGGTCGATGACAATCCGGCCCGGTCCATCCGCATGCATCGGTTACCGAGAAAGCTGCCGGTTTTCCTGACCGCCGCCGAAAAGAAACGTCTGCTCAAGGAGCTCAAGGGGCGGACCGAGTTCTCCGCGCTGCGCGACCGCGCCATGATCGAGGTGCTGCTGAGCACCGGGATCAGGCTTGGCGAGCTGGCCGCGCTCGACATGGATGACATCGACCTCGACGCCAAGCATCTGCGGGTGCGGGCCAAGGGGAATGTGCCGCAGGTCAAGTTCATCAAGACCGACCCCCGCACATTGCTGCGCCGTTACCTGGCCGAGCGTCGTCGACACGGCCGCCCGGAAATGGAAGCCCTGTTCCTGTCGAACCGGGACGGCAGACTCTGCCAGCGGCAGATAGCCAACCGGCTCGCTCACTGGCTACGGAAGGCCGGGATCGAAAAGGAACTGACGCCGCACGGGCTGCGGCATACCTTCGCCACCCACCTCTACGGCGCGACAAATGACCTGCTCGTGGTGCAGCGGGCCTTGGGGCACCGGGACGTGTCCACCACCCAGATCTACACCCACCTCGTGGACGGTCAGCTCGAGGAAGCCCTCGAGCGCCTTTGATCCTTCCGGACCCGACGATGGGAGCGGCCTCGGCTGTTCCTGTCTGGCAAGGGTTTGGCGTGCGGTGGTCATCCACCGCAAGAGACAGCGGTGATCATCGCACCACCGCAAAAGAAAAGGACGCCCGAGAGCGTCCTGCATGATTTTCCGAGCCACCGCTGAGGCGACTCGAGCGTTTCAGATTGACAGTTGACCTGTTTTCGGACTATATTTGGTCATGCAAAGGAGGATGGATATGAAGCTATCGAGCCAAATCAAGCCGATCAGTTACCTGAAAGCCCATGCCGCAGAAATCGTGCGCAATCTGTCGGGGCAAGGAGAACCCCTGGTCATTACTCAGAATGGCGAAGCCAAGGTCGTGATGCAGGACATCGAAAGCTATGAGCAAACCCAGGAAACCATGGCCCTTCTGAAGATTCTCGCGCTCGGCTCGCGTCAGATCGAGGAAGGCAAAGTCCAGCCCGCCGGTGATGTCATTCAGCGGCTTCGAGACCGGAGCAAGAGTCGCTGATGGGTTTCCAGGTATATCTGACCGACGATGCGTCACGTGATCTGGAGGAATTGTACGACTATATCGACTCTCACGACGCGCCGGGAAAAGCGGATTACGTTCTCGATCAAATAGAGAAAGCCTTTTCGAGCCTCTCCGAGAACCCGGAACGAGGAGCCTATCCGAAGGAACTGCTGACCATCGGGCTTCGCGAGTACCGTGAGATTTTTTTCAAACCCTACCGCATCATTTACCGGGTCATGGCCGAAAATGTCTATGTCTTGGTGATTGCCGACGGCCGCCGCGATATGCAGACCTTGCTGCAACGTCGTCTATTACAGGCATAACTCTCCAGTTCTCCTTCATTTCCCCCTGTTCGCCCTAATCCAATACTCGAAGTTCTTGGTGTGGGCGTTGCGCTGCCGGTCGATGTCGAACCCGGCGTCCCGGATGACGTCCAGGTCGTTGCTGATGCGCCGACCGAGCTGGCGGGTGATACCGCCCCATAAAGTGTGTCTGATGAGAGGCAAAAGAAAAGGTCTCTCAAATTTTTGTAAGAATGTTTTAGCAAACGCAATCCAAAAAAGAGAGAGACCCTATGAACAGTTTACAACTAAGCCCAAAGCAGCTACAAGAAATTTGTCATGATTTTACCAACAAGCCCAATGGCATCAATACGCTACTATCTATTATGTTGAACAGCTTGATGAAAGCCGAGCGCAAGGACTTTTTAGTCTCAAATCATTGCCATGGTAATAAAGCTAATGGCTACCGAAGTCTACGCGGACTGGGTATTGGTGAGCAGATTGAGTTAGCGATTCCTAGAGATCGTTTAGGACAATTTAAACCTCTTCTGCTAGAAGTCATGCGTGAGCAGCAGGATATGCTGAATGAGCTGTGTTTTGAGTTATATGCCAACGGCTTAACTACCCGTCAGATCGAAGGCATTACTGAAAACATCTATGGTAAAAAGCTTTCCAAAAGCGCGGTATCACGCATCACCGAAAGCCTGTATGAGGATATGAAAGCCTTTCGAGAACGACCGCTAGAGCCTCATTATCCCATCATCTATTTGGATGCCACCTACGTCAAAACCAAACGTGAGACCGTCTCTAGCGAAGCGTACTATGTTGTGCTCGGCGTGAAGCTGGACAAAACCCGCGAGGTGCTCGGTATCTACAACGCCCCCACAGAATCTGCCGGCACTTGGGACAGCATCTGCCAAGACCTGAAAGAAAGAGGGATACAGCGCATTGAGTTAGCTATCATCGATGACTTGAAAGGGCTGGATCAGAGGATTGAAAAACACTTTGCCTGCCGCATACAAAAGTGCGTACTGCACCTGAAAAGACGCCTACTCAGTCAAAGCAAAACCAGCCATAGAGCGGAGCTGGCACAAGATTTAAAAGACGTCTTCTGTGTGGGCAAACATGACAGTTTATCGGCATCTACTGAACGTGCTAAAGCCTGTTATCAGAAATGGAAGAAATACTACCCGCAAGCTCTTGCCATATTGGCTGATAAGGACAAGCTAAGCTACTATTTAACCTATCTGCATTATGAAAACGAGGTACAAAATATGATTTACACCACCAATCAAATTGAGCGGTTGAACAAATCCTTTAAACGCACTTTAAAGATACGCAACAGCATGCCCAATGTAGATTCTGTATTAACGCTGATGAGTAAAACTGCTATTGATATGGGTGAAACAACTTACCGTTACCCATTGAGCCGTTTTGCAGATTCATTACTTTTTAGCTAAACTGCCTATGCTGACTTTCTTGCAAAAAGACACACTTTTTGGGACGGTATCCAACAACGGTCAAGGTATCCATGGCCAGAACCAAAATGGTCGCCCCGCTGAAGGGTGTCATCCGCTGCGGCCACTGCGGCTGCTCGATGGGACCGACCTACGCCCGCAAGAACGGCCGCCACTACACCTATTACATCTGCCAGAAGGACAGCAAGCGGACCGTGAGCCGGTGCCCGCTCAAACGGATTCCCGCCGGAGACATCGAGCAGGCGGAGCGGGAGCGGCTGTTCAAGCAGAAAGCCCAACTCGAGATGGAGCTGTCGCAGGCGAGGGAGCAGGCACTCGAACTGATGAAACCCAGCAGCGATCAGCCGGGCAAGGCTGAGATGCTCACGACCGTCAACCGTCAGGCGGTCGAGCTCTCGAAACAACTGACGCACGTGAGCGAGCGCTGCAGAGCCTACCAGGGGAACAGCATCACGGAGCAGGATGTCTCGGAGGCCTTCCAGAATGTCGAGGGCTTCTGGGAAGACCTTTTCCCGGTGGAGCGAAACCGGCTCATCCGTCTCCTGGTGGACAAGGTGGAGATCCGGGAGACCGGAATCGATATGGAGCTGCGCACCAACGGGCTGACAACGCTCATCGCCGAGCTGGCCGGTCTGGCATGCGAAGTCACTGAACGGAGAGCAAGCCGATGAAAATGAAGCCGACCATTACCGTAGCCGACAACGGCAACCTGCAGTTCCACATCCCGATGCTGATCCGGCGCATGCGTGGCCGCAAGACGGTCATCGCTCCCCAGGCCCTGGATGGAGATATCCCCGGGGCGCAGGAGCCGGTGCAGTCCGCCGTCCTCCAGGCACTGGCAAGGGCCTTTTCCTGGGCCGACATCCTCGAATCCGGCCAGATCAAGTCCATCAGCGAGCTTGCCCGTACCCTCGACGTCGATGGCTCGTATGTGGCCGCATCCTCAAGCTGACGACTCTGGCCCCCGACATCGTCGAAGCCCTGATCAACGGTGAGGAACCCAACGGGCTCTCGCTGGCCAAGCTGACCCAGACCTTTCCCGAGGACTGGGCCGAGCAGCGCCGCCAGTTCGGCTTCACCACCGACTGACGACCGAACCGGAGACCACCCCAGAGAGCCGACCATCAGCGTCGGCTTTTCTTTTTTAGGGCTTTGGAAACCGGAGTTGACCACGCTTCTTTTCACGGCCGAAGCGGACGATTTCGAAAAAAACGTCCGGTTGCGGCATCGAGCGATGACCTAAGACAACCGCCAAAAACGGCAACAAGCCGCAAACCCATATCAATCAAGGATGTAGCTTCCCGGACGAGCTTCGGACTTGGTCCGGAGAAAACAGAGAATCAGGGGCCAAACAGAGAAAGAAAGGCGGGAGGATGGGGAGAATCGATGGTGCGGAGAGGTGCTTTGGAAAGATGTGAAACGGGCGCAACCCCTTTAGAAACAAGGTGAAAAAGAAAACCCGTCACCCCGGAGAATGACCCCAGAGAGACGGGTTTGTCTTTTCTAATTGGTGGAGGCGGGGGGATTTGAACCCCCGTCCGCGAATCCTCAACTTTCGGTACTACATGCTTAGAGCCATTAATTAAAATTTAGCCTTCAAGCAGCCAATGGTCAGGCATCTTTCCGGCGATTCCGCTAAGTTTAACCCTTATGCGGCGGACGCACATAAGAGCGATTCTGCTGAGATGTCGTTCAGGTCAAAAACGCAGACTTTTTCGGCTGAACGTTAGCGGGGATTAAGCCGCTAAAGCGTAGTTGTCGTCGTTTGCAACTATTGTGTTGAAAGGGTTTTACGAGGTTCTTTCATCCTCGACATGCACCTAGAGCCTTGCAATCCCCGTCGAATCCAAGAACGCCCCCGGTAAGTCGCGTATTCTAGCATAGTTTGCGGTTGTGGCAATTCTTAAATTTATAAGGGTGAGGGACCGGTGGAAGGTGTCCAAGGCTGACGGCGGTAGGCGTCTTCGCTGTAGTTGTAGTCTATGACACGCCCGTTGGCAAGGGAGATGACGACTTGTAAATTACGGTTTTCTTCGCGCGTGGTCATGCTATTGGCTGCAATGGCACCGCCGGCTGCCGAACCGATCATGGTGGCAATGGCTTGTCCGGAGCCGTCGCCGACTTGATAGCCTAATGCGCCGCCGGCAATACTGCCGATAAGTCCTGCAATGGGTTGTTTGATTTGATCGTTTTGGCTGTAGCGATAAAGCAGGGTACGGGTGCCGTTTCGCATATCGGTATGGACGGCAACCGGCTCGCCGAAGGTTTGGCGGATTTCTTGTTCGGTGGTGAGGTGGCGGGTGATGCTTTGTACGCTGTTATAATTGATTTCTTTTCCTGCTTGGCAGGCGCTGAGCAGAAGAGCGCAGGTGAGTGTGACAATGTGTTGTTTTTTCATAATTTTGTCCTGATTGTAAAAAGCTTATTATCGCATGAATTGTGCTGTTGTCGGAAGTTGTTGATGATTTTTGGTTAGTAAAATGAAATTTTTCAAAAGTTTTGAGTTTATCGCTTTGATTGCGACTTTGATGGGAATTTCCGCTTTCGGTATTGATGCGATTTTGCCGGCTTTTCCTGCTTTCGCGCAAGATTTTGCTTTGCATGGGGAAAGGGCAAACGATGTGCAGTTGGTGGTGTATGTTTTTATGTTCGGCTTTTCGATTATGCAGCTGTTTTTCGGTGTATTGGCGGATTTTTTCGGGCGTAAATATCTGCTTTTATGCGGGCTGACGGTTTATGTGATGGCTTCGGTTTCCGTGTTGTTTATCGATTCTTTTCAGGCTTTGCTGTGGGCGCGGTTTTGGCAGGGTGTCGGTTTGGCGGCACCGCGTGTTTTAACGCAGGCAGTAGTGCGCGATGCGGTTTCAGGACGGGAGATGTCGCGGATTATGTCTTTTTCTATGATAGTGTTTTTGCTGGTGCCGATTTTGGCGCCGTCGATTGGGCAATTGACTTTGTCTTTAGGCAATTGGCATAGTGTTTTTTATTTGTTTGTTTTGGTAGGAATTTTGACCTTTTTATGGGTGGCGCTGCGTTTACCCGAATCTTTGCCGATTGAAAAACGTAATCCGCCGAATATGCAGCGCCTAATGGCGGCTTTGAAAACCTGTTTTACACATCGTCCGACTTTGGTTTATATGTTGATATTAAGTGCGATGTTTTCGATGATGATGATTTATATCGGTCAGGCGGAGCAGATTTACGGCAGTGCGGTTTATGGTTTGGGCGAGAGGTTTGCGTTGGCTTTTGCCGTAACGGCTTTGGGCATGGTGGCGGCTTCTGTGGTCAATGCGCAGATTGTGATGCGTTTGGGTATGCACCGTATTGCTTTCTGGGCTTTGCTTGCCATGGTAATCGGCGACGGTTTCTTATTAGTCAATGCTTTATTGTTTGGCGGCAAACCGCCTTTATGGATTTTTATGCCGCTGCTCATGTTTCATATGTTTTGCTTTAGCTTGACGATGCCGAATCTCAACAGCTTGATTTTAGAACCGCATGGAGGTATTGCCGGCACGATTTCCGCGATGGTCGGCACGATTATGTCGGTAATTGGTTTGGCGGTGGCGCATCTTGTGTCAGGACAATTCAACGGTACGGTTTTTCCTTTGGCGATAGCTTGGTTCGTATTGTCTTTGCTTGCGAATCTGGGTAATTATTATGTCAATCGTCTGACGCGCTATATGTATTGAAATATAAGATATCGTCATAATTGCGTGTTTTGACTTTATCATTTCAATTGTGTTATGCTGAGCTTTCTTTTAACAAAGGAGCAAAAAATGACTGATACGCGTGTTCAAAAATTGGAACAAGATATTGAAAATTTCCGCAAAGATTTTGCCGAAATCGGCAAAACATTGCGTCAAATCGCGGAAAGCAAAGGTAATGAGGCTTCTGCGCGTGCGCAACATGCTTATGATCGTTTCAGCCGTCAGGCGCAGAATTTTATGGATGATGCCAGCGCTCAAGGTCAGGCTTATTATGAGCGTGCGCGCGAGCATTTTGATAATACGGTTGAAAATGCTACCGATCGTGTGCGTGAAAATCCTTTGCAATCCGTGGCGATTGTCGCAGGAGTAAGCTTTATTGTTGGCTTTTTGATGAGCCGCCGCTAAGAGGTTCCCTTGATTGGTAGGCTAATCAAATTTTTCTTGCCTTATGCTGTGCAAATGGGCTTGCAACGCAAGCAGCCGCAGCGTATGGTATTAAGTCTTATTGCTGCAGTGTTGATCTTGGTTGCTGTGATTTTCGCCCTGATTGCTCTGCATCAATATTTGTTAATTGAACAATTGCTGTCGATTTATCAAGTCAACGGTTTATTTGCATTAGGCTTTATCGCTCTTGCTTTGGTTTGTCTACTGATTAGTGCGATAAAAAAACCTCAAGCAAAGAAAAATCCCGTATTGGCTGAAATCGGCAAAACTGCGACGGATATGAAAGAGGTGGCTCAATATCATTTGAAAAACCAAGCGCATGAATTGCAGTATGTTACCGAGCGCGGGATTCAGCGTCACGCGGGCAAAGCCTTAACGGCGGCTATTTTAGCCGGTCTGATTATGGGGATTCGCACCGGGCGCAAATAAGTCTTGCGATGAGATATGCCATTATCGGCTGCTGTGCTACTTAAGCAAAAATAAACCCTGCTTCATGCAGGGTTTATTTTTGCTTATTTCGGATTTAGGCGGTGAGTGTTTCGTAAACCAAAGGACGCTCCTCAGGTTTTGCTTCGCCGATCTGCAAGGCGGCGCGATAAGCTTTTGCGGCGGCTTGCCATGTAGCTTCGTCTTTGGCATGAATCATTGTCAAAGGCGTGCCGACTTCGACTTTGCTGCCGATGACTAAGATTTCATCAAAGCCGACACTATGGTCAATATGATCGCTGGCAATGCGTCGGCCACCGCCAAGATTAATGACCGCTACGCCGATATCGCGCGTGCTCATGCTTTGAATATAGCCGGTGCTTTCCGCTAAGACGGGTTTGACGATATTGGCAAGGGGTAATTGATCAAATTGCGTCGAACCGCCTTGTGCATGAATCATTTTTTCAAAGATTTCATAAGCTTTTCCGGAGTCTAAAACGTTTTGCAATTGTTGGCGGGCTGTTTGGCGGGAATCGGCTAATTTGCCATTGACCAAAGCTTCTGCACAAAGGGCAAGGTTGATTTCATGCAAACGCGGATTGCGAACACCCTCGCCGCGTAAATAGCGGATGGCTTCGCGCACTTCTACGGCATTGCCGGCGCTAGAGGCTAAGACTTCGTTCATATCTGTCAATAAGGCGGTCGTTTGGCAGCCTGATTGTGTGGCTACTGCGGCAATACTTTGTGCCAAGGCTTTGGATAATTCATAGCTTGGCATAAATGCACCGTTGCCTACTTTAACGTCCATCACCAGACTGTCTAAGCCTTCCGCCAATTTTTTAGAGAGAATGGAGGCGGTGATGAGTGATATGTTTTCCACCGTGGCAGTAACGTCGCGAGTGGCATAAATTTTGCGATCGGCGGGAGCGAGATTGCCTGTTTGTCCTACGATGACGCAGCCGATTTCTTTAACTAATTCCTGCATTTTCTGAGGATTGGGGAAAATATCAAAGCCTTTAATACTTTCTAATTTATCCAAAGTGCCGCCGGTGTGCCCTAAACCGCGTCCTGCAATCATCGGCACGAAACCGCCGCAGGCGGCAAGCATGGGCGCAAGCATTAATGAGACCACATCGCCCACGCCGCCGGTGGAATGTTTGTCTAGGGTAGGAGCGTTGAGCTGATAAGATTCCCATTGCAAACTGTCGCCGCTGTCGCGCATGGCAAGTGTTAAGGCACTGCGTTCTTCTATATCAAGATCGTTAAAATAAATCGCCATACACATGGCGGCAATTTGGCTTTCGCTGATGCTGCCGTCAGTCACGCCTTGGATGTAAAATTGAATTTCTTCCGGACTTAATTTTTGCTTGTCGCGTTTTTTACGGATAATTTCTTGAATTAACATTGATTTCTCCTTTTTGATTCAATCAATTTTTAAACAAAGTAGAAGCGTCAATATGCTTTGACGCAGGTTTAGCCCTGCAGTCGTGATGACGACTTTACAAGACCAAATAAGATAAAGGTATGCTATAAACAGCGTAAGCCTAATCCGAAACCAGTGTCAACATATCGAAAATGCTGTTAATAACCTCCATAATTGAAATATCTTCATGTAAAAAGTATGATGAAAAGGGAACGGACTAACAGATTGTTAACAGAAAAGGCATTCTACCCATTCTTATTTTTAATTGCCACTTGGAATAATAAAAATGTTGAGTTTTTTAGATAAAAATGAAGTCGAGCAGGGCAGTAAGGCATTTGGCAATGATCCGATTGCCTTTGCTCTCTCTTTATTGCCGCAGGCGGCGACACTGGCGGTGACGCCGGTTTCTCAATTTAATGTGGCGGCAATTGCCATTGATAAAGAAGGCAATTTTTATATCGGCGTTAACCAAGAATGCCGAGAAGCGGATATGGGGCAGACCGTACATGCCGAGCAAAGCGCTATTGCACATGCTTGGCAAAGGGGCGCAGATATCATCAGCGATATTGTGGTGAATTACACGCCTTGCGGACATTGCCGCCAATTTCTGAATGAATTGCGCCATGCGCAGCAGATAAAAATCCATTTGCCGCATAGCCGCGACCAATTGTTGCAACAGTATCTGCCCGATAGTTTTTCGCCTAAAGATCTTGGTTTGGATATTTGTTTGCTAGATAAAATGCAGCATGAATTATCGCCGCCCAAAGCTTCCTTGGACGCCTTGGAACAGGCGGCTTTTGAAGCGGCGAACACCTGCTATGCGCCTTATAGCCGTGCTTACGCAGGCATTGCATTAGCGCTTGAAGGAAAAATCATTACAGGGCGCTATGCGGAAAATGCCGCCTATAATCCCAGTTTGCCGCCTTTGCAAGTAGCGATTAACAGTCTGCGTTTAAGCGGTTTATCGCTTGCACAAGTGAGCCGGGCGGTATTATGCTGCACCGCGCACGGCGGACATGAGTCGCGCAGTCGCGAATTATGGCAGGCATTAGGACAATGCGAACTGGAAATTTTAACGCTTTCATCATAACAATAAAGGAACGTGTATGAACCTACTCAATACAGCCAAGCAATGGCTTGCACAAGACCCTGATACTGAAACGCGGGCTGAACTTGGCGCATTAATCGAAGCCGCCGATGGCGGTGAGCAAAGCGCTCTTGCGCAATTGCAGCAACGCTTTGAAGGACGTTTGCAATTCGGTACCGCCGGTTTGCGCGGACCTCAGCAGGCGGGACCAATGGGTATGAACCGCGTATTGGTTGCGCAGGCGGCAAAAGGGCTTGCCGATTATTTGCTGAGCTTCGACCCGGAGCAGACCAGTATCGTGATTGGTTATGACGGACGCAAAAACTCCGATGTTTATGCACGCGACACCGCTGCCATTATGGCAGGGGCGGGAATTAAAACCTATCTGCTGCCGCGTGCTTTGCCTACTCCCGTGCTTGCCTATGCCATTCAGCATTTGGATGCCAGCGGCGCTGTCATGGTGACCGCCAGTCATAACCCGCCCGAAGACAATGGCTATAAAGTTTATCTGGGCAAATCTAATGGCGGCGGACAAATTGTCTCTCCTGCCGACAGCGCCATTGCCGAAAATATTGCCGCCGCCGCACAAACGCCGATTGGTGAATATCCGCGCAGCGAAGCTTTTGACTTAGTGGAAGAAAGTTTGATTGAATCCTATGTGCAAAAAACCGCTGCCTTAGCGCAGGAAGCTGCCTGTGAATTGAATTATGTGTACACCGCGATGCACGGCGTGGGTAAAGAAATATTATTCAAAACCTTAGTCGCCGCGCAATTGCCGCTTCCGCATGTGGTGGCAGAGCAGGCGGAGCCGGACGGCACTTTCCCCACCGTATCCTTCCCTAATCCCGAAGAAAAAGGAGCGCTTGATTTGGCGATTGCGCTTGCCAAAACCAAAAACGCGGAATTTATTTTGGCAAATGATCCCGATGCTGACCGCCTTGCAGTTGCCATTGCCGACGAGACAGGGCAATGGAAAGCCTTGCACGGCAATACCATTGGCTGTTATCTGGCATGGTATTTGGCGCAAAGATATCAAGGTAGTACAGGTACTTTTGCCTGTTCTTTGGTCTCCTCTCCCGCCTTAGCGCACATCGCCCGACATTACGGCTTTGACAGCGAAGAAACCCTGACGGGCTTCAAATATATCGGTAAAGTGGAAAATTTGCGCTATGGTTTTGAAGAAGCCATCGGCTATTTGGTCGATCCCGACAAAGTCCGCGACAAAGACGGCATTTCGGCGGCAATCGTCTTTTTAGATTTGGTGCGTCATTTAAAAGCGCAGGGCAAAACGTTGTTAGATTTGGCGGAAGAATTTGCCCAAACCTTCGGTGCTTTTGTGAGTTCGCAAATTTCTATCCGCGTGAAAGAACTCGCCGATATCGCAAGGCTTATGCAAGCCTTGCGCAGCCAAGCGCCTAGCCATATCGGCAACCATGCCGTCAGCGAATTCATCGATCATTTGAATACGGAGCGGCGCAGCGATATTTTGGTCTTCTACATGGACAACGGCAGCCGTTTGATTGTGCGCCCTTCCGGCACTGAGCCGAAAGTCAAATGCTATTTGGATGCCAAAGGCGATAACGCTGCGCAAGCGCAAAGCGTTTTGCAGGAATTCGACGCCGCCGTGCGCGCCTTATTGCGTGAAGAACGCTACGGCAAACAGCAATGCTAACACGCTTAGCAATTTTCTATCCACTTAAAATTAAGGAAAAATTTATATGGCAACACCCCATATCAGCGCTGCAAAAGACGCTTTCGCCCCAACCATTCTCATGCCAGGCGATCCCTTGCGCGCCCAATACATCGCAGAAAATTTCCTCCAAGATGCCGAACAAGTTACCGCTGTGCGCAATATGTACGGATACACAGGTACTTACCAAGGTAAAAAAATCTCCGTCATGGGGCACGGCATGGGCATTCCCTCCTGCTCCATTTATGCCAAAGAATTGATTACGGAATACGGCGTGCAACATCTGATTCGAGTCGGCTCCTGCGGCGCGGTTTTAGACGATGTGCATGTGCGCGACGTTGTCATCGGCATGGGCGCAAGCACGGATAGCCAAGTCAACCGCAGCCGCTTCCACGGCTATGATTTTGCCGCATTAGCCGATTTCGGCATCGTGCAAGCGCTTGCTCAGGCGGCTCAGGCACGGGGCGTGAAGGCGAAAGTAGGCAATTTGTTTTCTTCGGATTTGTTCTATCATCCTGATCAGGCGCTCACGCAAACCCTGCGTAAATATGGCATTTTAGGCGTAGAAATGGAGGCGGCGGGCATTTACGGCGTGGCGGCGGAATTCGGCGCGAAAGCAGCGACCATCTGCACCGTTTCCGATCACATCATCCGTGAAGAATACACCACTGCCGAAGAGCGCCAATCCACCTTCAATGAAATGATAGAAATCGCTCTGGATGCGGCTCTGACTTTATAAATATAGTCGGAGAAGTGAAAAAGTAGTACAAGGCGGCAAGCCGCAGACAGTACAAGAGCGTACGGCAAGGCGAGCCAACGCTGTAATACTTTTTCAATTCTTTGACTATATCACTATCGCGCCATTTCTGTTTCCAAGTGCTTGAAACGGAAATGGCGATGTTTAACGGCGTTGGCGCAATAAACAATATTGGCGCAGCGTCAGCCAAGCATCGCCGCGCTCTACGCCTTTATTGATGCGGTCGAGTTTCGCGGCAAGCTGATTTAAGCTCAACACCAGACTGATGGGAAAATGCTGTGCCGCCTGCCGCAAAGCCGCCTGCTGGCGCGGATAAAACAGGCGCGCGCGTTTGAAAATCTCTTCTTTTGATTGCGGCGCATGATGCAGTTCTAGCAAAACATTGGCATCGCGCGCCAATTGCCAGACCAGCAAAGTGATTTCGTTTTTACTGCTTTGGGCGATTTTTTCCGCACTACGATAAGCACCTAGCCAATCGCCGCCCAATAAGGATTCGCGAAAAGCATTGACGCCGAAATGGGAAAAATCGTCCAGCAGGCGGGCAATATCGGCTTCTTCCAATAAACCTTCGCGCGCCGGACTATGACAAAGCCGCGCAATCGATTGCTGCGCCGCCGCCAAATTGCCCTCGTGAAAATCAATAAACAGAGCTTTTGCCGCCGCATCCAAATGCAATTGGCTGCGATGCAGGCGTTGCTCGATTTGGGCGGCAAATTCTTCTTCATTAAGCGCATAGCCGCGCACTTCTAAAAAATCTTGCTTGGCTAAATGTTTATACCACGCCGCTTGGCTGACTTTTTCCAAGCGCGGAAAATACAATACAATCCGCACATTATTCAAATGCAAACCTGCGATTTTCTGCACATGCGCCGCCGCCTGCTTATCCAGACTTTTCTGCTCGCCGTGTACTTCAATCAAACTGCGCGGCGCAAATAAAGACGGGGTTTCCACCTCATTGAGCAATTCCTGCCAATCGGCGGCGCTGCGCCCGACATCAAGGCGTTTACGTTCGCTAAAATCCGCTTTCAAGGCTTGCTGACGAATCGCGTCTAAGGCTTCCTGCAATAGCTGAGGCTCTTCGCCGTAGAGCAGCGTCAGGGCAGGCAGTCCTTTTTTATGTAAATGCGCGCTTAACTGCGTTGCGCTGATGCTCATTGAGCGGCTTTTGTATGCGTTTGGATAAAGCGTAAGGCGCTATGCGCATTTTCGCGCGCCAGCTGCTCATGCATATTGCGTTCTTCCTGCAGGCTGCCGATAAATTGCCCTGCGCTGTAAGCAATATTGCTGCGGCTTTGCACGGTTGTTTCGCCTAAGTTTTTATTGTCTTTAAACAAAGTGATGGAATAGCTGTCGCTGATTTCCAATTCGCGACTATTGCCGCTGTCGCCGCCGATTGCCACTTCACGACTGTGAAAACGGAAATTCGAGACCACCAATTTATGCGCGCTTGCCGCCTCACTGTCAACAAGCTTAACGCCGCTTTCGCGCAAAGCATCCAGCAAAGCTTCATAAGTCAGCTGCTGCGAGGCATCGGGTTTTTCTACCGTACTCAATACATAAATATCGCTGAAATTCAGACTGCTACCGCTCAAACCTTTGAGATGGAAACCGCAGGCGGAAAGCAGACACAGACAGGCAAATAAGCAGAGTTTTTTCATTAAAAATTCCTTACTGGTTGAAACCCTTCCCTTTAGGAAAGGCAATGAAAGCAAAAGATGCGCAAACCGCCCTTTTCAAAGCAAGACGCAGAACGATGTTTTTGTATCTTCCTGCCTGCTGAAACATACTTAATCGCTCACCACTAAATTCAATAATTTTTGCGGCACGACAATCGCCTTGCGCAGCGTTTTGCCGTCGGTATAGCGGCGTAATTCGCCGTCATTTAATGCCGTCTGCACAATGCTGTCCTCATCGGCATCCGCCGCCACCTGAATTTCGCCGCGTTTTTTGCCATTGATTTGTACCACCAAAGTAAAGCGGTTCTGCACCAATGCCGCCTCATCCGGCTGCGGCATTTGCTGATTGAGCAAATCGCCGCCGAAGTCTAATTCCTGCCATAAGACACTGACAATATGCGGCACAATCGGCGCCAAAATCAATAACAAAATCCGCACGCCCTCGCGGCGCAAAGCCGCATAATCCGGCTCAATATTGCCAAGCGCATTGAGAATTTTCATCGCGGCGGAAACAACCGTATTAAATTGATTGCGCTCATAATCAAAGCGCGCGCTGCGCAGCTGCTCATGAATCTCGCGGCGGATGCTCTGATGCTTCTCGTCCAAGGCAATTGCTTCATGGCTTTGGCTCAGGCTTTGACGGTATTCATAAGCATAAGCCCAGAGGCGGCGCAAAAAGCGGTTTGCCCCCTCCACACCATGTTCCGACCATTCCAAAGTGCTTTCAGGCGGTGAAGTAAACATGGTATATAAACGCGCGGTATCCGCGCCGTATTGCTCAATCAAGGCTTGCGGATCGACACCGTTGTTTTTGGATTTCGACATTTTTTCCATGCCGCCGTATAAGACCGCTTCGCCGTCGCGCTGCAGACTGCCGCCGATAATTCGCCCTTTCTCATCGGTTAGGGTGCTGACTTCATTAGGATTAAACCAATGTTTTTTGCCGCTTGCTTCTTCGCGGTACCATGTACCTGCCAGCACCATGCCTTGGGTAAGCAAACGTTGGAAAGGCTCATCGACTTGCACAATACCTTCGTCGCGCATCAATTTGGTATAAAAACGCGCATAGAGCAAATGCAAAATCGCATGTTCGATGCCGCCGATATATTGATCGGCGCTTTGCCAATATGCCGCCGCCTCGGACTCAAGCATGCCTTGCGCATAATCGGGTGACATATAGCGGAATTGATACCAGCTGGATTCCATAAAGGTATCCATGGTATCGGTTTCGCGTTTTGCCGCTTTGCCGCAATTCGGACAAACCGTTTCATAAAATTCGGGCATTTTTGCCAATGGCGAGCCGCTGCCGTCCGGTACCACATCTTCAGGCAAGACCACCGGCAAATCTTTATCCGGCACCGGCACGTCGCCGCAATCCTCGCAATGAATAATCGGAATCGGACAACCCCAATAACGCTGCCGCGAAATGCCCCAATCGCGCAGGCGGTATTGAGTTTTCGGCTCGCCGGCGCCAAGGCTTTGCAATTTTTTGCCGATGGCTTCAAAAGCCTGTTCGAAATTCAAACCGTTAAACTCGCCGCTATTGATAAGAGTAATGTTTTCTTTGTTGCCGTACCATTCCTGCCATGCCTGATTATCATAAGGCTTATCTTCTTGAGCAATCACTTGTTTAATCGGCAAATCATATTTAAGCGCAAATTCAAAATCGCGCTCATCATGTGCCGGCACCACCATGACCGCGCCGTCGCCATAGCCCCAAATCACATAATTGGCAATCCAAACTTCCAAACGTTCGCCGCTAAGGGGATTGATGACATAACGCCCCGTCGGCATGCCTTTCTTTTCCATTGTCGCCACATCGGCTTCTGCGACCGAACCCGCCTTACATTCTGCGATAAAGGCTTGCAAATCCGCGCGATTCTCCGCCGCCGCACCTGCTAAAGGATGTTCGGCGGCCACAACCACCGCACAAGCGCCGAAAATCGTATCGGGACGCGTAGTATAGACCTGCACATATTGCGCCGCCTCGCCGCTCAAGCCCGCTTTGCTCTCCTCGGCAATCGCAAAACGCAGGGTCATGCCGCGCGATTTACCGATCCAATTGCGCTGCATCGTTTTCACGCGCTCCGGCCAATGCTCGAGCTTATCCAAATCGGCTAATAATTCTTCGGCATAATCGCTGATGCGGAAGTAATACATCGGAATTTCGCGCTTTTCGACCAAAGCGCCGCTGCGCCAACCGCGGCCGTCAATCACTTGCTCATTTGCCAACACCGTCTGATCAACAGGATCCCAATTCACCGTACCGTTTTTGCGGTAAACAATCCCTTTTTGAAACAGGCGCGTAAACAGCCATTGCTCCCAGCGATAATAATCCGGCCGGCAAGTGGTAATCTCGCGCGACCAATCAATAGCAAAACCGAGCAGTTTTAATTGATTGCGCATGTAGTCGATATTTTCATAGGTCCATTTGGCAGGAGCGACCTGATGATTCATCGCCGCATTTTCCGCCGGCATACCGAAAGCGTCCCAACCCATGGTTTGCAAAACATTTTTGCCATTCATACGCTGATAGCGCGAAATCACATCGCCGATCGTGTAATTGCGCACATGCCCCATATGCAGGCGCCCCGAAGGATAGGGGAACATCGACAAACAGTAAAACTTTTCCTTATTCGGCTGAATTTCAGCACGAAAACTCTTATTTTTCGCCCAATTCTCTTGGACTTGGGCTTCAATAATATTCGCTTGATATTGCTCTTGCATGATTTTTCCGCATTGGGTACAACAAAGCGGCAATGATAGCATAGAGCAGCCACAGAGAAATAAAGAGCGTATTGCCGAAGCGCGCGTAAGGCGTTAGCCCTATGCGCGGCTGAATCCAACCCGATAACACCGCCTGCTCATGCTGCGGCAGACTGCTTAGGATTTTGCCTTGGCTGTCAATAAATACCGTAATCCCCGTGCTCGTTGCCCGCGCCATCTCGCGCCCTAATTCCAAGGCGCGCATCTGGCTCATCTGCAAATGCTGATGTGCGGCAATTGAGCCCTGAAACCAGCCGTCATTCGAGACATTGATTAAATACTGCGCATTAGTCACGCCCTGCCGCACCTGCCGCCCGAAAGCCGATTCGAAACAAATCGACACCGCAGCGGGAACTCCCTGCGTAAAAATCGGCGCCTGTTGACTGCCGCCGCGCGAAAAATCGCCCAAAGGCATATCCACAAAGCGGCTAAAAATTTGAAATACTGGTTTAAACGGAATAAATTCGCCGAAAGGCAGCAGATGATTTTTGGCATAACGACCGTTTGCCGCCCCTAAAGTAATGACGCTGTTATAATAATCGGCACGAATATTGCCGCTGGGAATGCCTAAAACCACCGCCTGCCGCTTATCCTTAAACAAAGCATCCAAAGGCTCCAAAACCGGCGCTTTAATACTCTCTTCCATAAACGCCACCGCCGTTTCCGGCCAAATAATCACGCTTTCGCTGCGCGCTGCGCTGAGTGCAATATAATCCTCCATATCCTTCTGCATATGCTCGGCATCAAACTTCGTATATTGCGAAGCATTGCCCTGCACCAAAGCCACCGAAAAGGGCTGCCCGATTGCATGGGTAAAAGACAATTCGCGTGAGACTAGTGCAATAGCGACAATAAAGCCGGCAATCACAGTAGGATAAGCCACCCGCTGCGACAGCGTGTAAGCGAATAAAGCGCATATCAAGAGTAAAAACAGCCCCGTACCGAATACGCCGAAAATCGGCACAAAACCGTTCAGCACGCCGTAAAGCTGCGAATATGCCGCCGACAACCAAGGAAAACCCGTTAAGAAATAAGCGCGTAAAAACTCCGCTCCCAACCATAGCAAAGGAATCAGCAGCAAGCGATAGACCGTGCGCGGCGCGCTCAAACGCCGCAAAACATAGCCTACCAAAGCAGGGTATAGCGCCAAATACAGCACTAACAGAATATTCGCCAAAATAGCGAAAATCAGCGGCGCATTGCCGAAGCGATACAAACTGATATAAACCCAATACACGCCTGAGCCAAAATTGCCCAAGCCGAAGAGGAAGCCGTAACGCACCGTGCGGTTAGTCGGCGCATGCAGCCACACCCAAGCCAAAGCCGTCAGGCTAATAAACGCCGCATACCAATAATCAAAAGGGGAAAAGGCCGCGGTAAACAATAAACCGCTGAAAAAACTCACCAGCGCATACATAGCAAACAAACCACTTTAGCTTAAAAATTTCCAAGCATAGCCCAAAGCCGAGCGGTTAAGGCTTACCGCTTATCCAGTTTTGGCTGATGCACCTAAGAGTAACAATAATCAAAGCAAATAAATCCTTATAAAGCGCATTATGTTGAAAATGAGAATAACCATATCAAATACATAAAGATACGACAGCTTTTCCTACATGGCTTGCGGGGATTTGCTACAATGCGCGCTTAATTTTGAACATAGAACAAACATGACAGCTTATTTTGATGCCGCTTTAATAGAAAAATACCGCATGAGCGGACCGCGTTATACCTCTTACCCCACCGCCGTACAATTCACGGATCAATTTACCCAAGAAGACCATATCCGGCATTTGCAGGCCAGCAATGCCGGCAAGCGCGATTTATCCGTTTATCTTCATATTCCTTTTTGCGAGCATGTCTGCTATTTCTGCGGTTGCAATAAAATCATCACGCGCAATCACAGCAAATCAGGGGAATATTTAGACTATTTGACACAGGACATCACGCGCCAAGCGGCGCATATCGACAGCGACCGCCGCATGATTCAATTGCATTACGGCGGCGGCACGCCGACTTTTATCAGCATGGACGAGCAAAGTCGGCTGATGGATTTATTGCATCGGCATTTTCGCTTTGCCGATGATCATGAGGGCGAATTTTCGATTGAAATCGATCCGCGCACGATTAACCGCGACTACCTCGCCCATTTGCGCAAATTAGGTTTTAACCGCGTCAGCTTCGGTGTGCAGGATTTTGATCCTGCGGTGCAAAAGGCGGTCAACCGCATTCAGCCGCGCGAAGAGGTGGCAAGGCTGATGGAGGATGCGCGCGATTTAGGTTTTCACAGCATTTCGGTGGATTTAATCTATGGTCTGCCTTTGCAGACGGTGGACAGCTTCAGCCATACCCTTGAGCAAATGATTGAATTGGCGCCGGATCGCCTTGCGATTTTCAACTATGCCCATATGCCGGATTTATTCGGCGCACAAAAGCAAATCAAGCAGGCGGATTTGCCCAGCCCTGCCGTCAAACTGGCGATTTTGGAGCGCACGATTGCCATGCTCACCGGCGCGGATTATGAATTTATCGGACTGGATCATTTCGCCAAACCGGAAGACAGTCTGGTCAAACATCAGAAAAACGGCACTTTGTACCGCAATTTCCAAGGCTATTCCACTTTCTCGGACACGGATTTACTGGGCTTCGGCATCTCAGCCATCTCGCAGGTGCAGGGCAGTTACAGCCAAAACCATAAAGCGCGCGATAAATATTACCGCGCCATTGACGGCGGCGATTTAGCCATTGCGCGCGGCGTGGCATTAAATTCAGACGATGAAATCCGCCGCTATGTGATTACCGAAATTATGTGCAATTTAGGTTTGGATTTGGCGAAAGTTTCCGCCAAATACGGCATTGATGCCGTCGCCTATTTTGCCAAAGAATGGGCGCAGCTCGAGCCGCTGGCCGCCGACGGACTGCTGCAATTGCAAGGCAATCGCATGCAGGTGCAAGCTCCCGGGCGGCTCTTGATTCGCAATATTGCGATGGTCTTCGATGCTTATCTACAAGCGGAAAAGCACCGCTTTTCACAAGTGATTTAGAAAAAACGAAAATTGCGATATTTTTTTAATTGAAACTACTTTTTCGTAATTTGAAGTTTCTAACAAACTTGTCAGAATTGAAGACAAAAAAATAATTGGCTTAAAAATTGCATTTGGCTTAAAATAGCTTTTAAGCTTTTAAGCTTTTAAGCTTTATTGAAATTTTTTTGCATCAAAGCAAATATTGTCTTCATTAAAGCAAAGGAACTTTTATGTCCAACATAAAACGCATCATACCCGGCCTGCTCTCATTGGTCTTAGCCGCCTGTGCCCATCAAGGCAATCACATCAGCTGGCAAGACTTCAATCAAAGCGGCGTACAAGAAGCACAAGCGCAGCAAGGCCTGCTGGTTTTCTACCGCAGCGGGGAAGAGAAAATGGGCTCGGCCGTAAACCTCTCTATTGACGGACAATACCTCAGCTCCCTACTTGCCGGCGGACACATCAGCACCCCCGTATGCCCCAGTGCCCACCAAATCACCGCCGTCCCCACAGGCAAAGACCAAGCCTACCTAAACAAACTCAAGCAACACGGCAGCAGCCTCAACATCCAAGCAGGGCAAACCGTTTACATCAAAATCCATAGCGACGGCAACAACGCGCAACTCCAACAAATCGACCCGCAAACCGCTCAAACAGAACTTGCGCAGACCCGAACACAAGCCCACACCCTTGCGCGCCTGAGCCCAAGCATCAGCTGCGCCCACTAAACACGTATCAAGAAACACAAAGCAAAAAGGTAAAAACACATGGCAACAATCACAGTATCCATCCAACAAGGCAACAACACCCTTAACAGCCACCGCCTCGCCACAGAAAACACAGAAGCCCTACGCATCCAAGCGCAAAAAAACGTCAACTACCTATTAACAGACGAAAGCACAGGCTTCGCCCCTGAAAACCTCACCGCCACCCGACACGGCAAAGACCTGCATATCGCCTTCGAAGGCAGCCAAGAAGCCGACCTCATCATTGAAAACTACTACGAAGACGGCAACAACAACCTCCTCATCGGCCTACACGAAAACGGTCAATACTACGCCTACATTCCGGAATCGGCGAACAACCTCGACATCGTCACCCAACTGGCCGAACAAGTCTCGGCAGGACAAGCCCTAGGCGGCGAAGCACTGAGCGCAGCCGTATTTAACTCCGCATTCAACCCCGCCTGGCTCTTCCTTCCCCTCGCCATCGGCGGCATAGCCGCAGCAGCCGGCGGCGGCAGCAGCAGCAATAATGGCGGCGGCAGCAATAATAATAACAACAGCGTAATAGCAAGCCCCGACATCGAACCCAGCACCAATAATGCTGAGAACAAATTTGACGGCGGCGCCAGCGTGATACCTAGCGCTAATGCCGGCACACTCAACATCAGCTACCTCGACCACAACGGCAAAAAAATAGAAATTAAAGCGACTAAAAGCGATCATGACAACGATCCTTCTACCCCTGCCATCTGGACGGCAACCGACCAAAACGGCAAAACATTGCCAAATGCCCAAGACCCTAACAGCCCTTGGATAGACCCGACAAGCGGCAAAGTAACCCTGCCGCCCAACAGCGTACCAAACGGCGAAACAGTGAGCGCCGAGCAAAGCATTGACGGCAAAAACAGCAGCCCTGCGACAGAAAAAATCACCGACCAAATCCCGCCGAATGCACTGCACATCAGCGTCGACCAAGACAGCGGCAAAGTCAGCATTGATCCAAACACAGATCCAAGCACGACACAAACAAGCATTACTTATATTAACGACCAAGGCGAAGAAACAACCGTTATTACCGCCAAAGGCGACCATGACAATAATCCGAACACGCCGGATACTTGGGCGGTAGTGGATGAGAACGGCGAAGAAATTTCAAACTCAGATGTTGAAATCGATTCGAGAACAGGAACCATTACCATTGCCGGCGAAAAAATCAAAGCGGAAAGCAAAATCGAAGCGAAAGCCTCAGACGGTCTCAATATTAGCCAGCCTGCAACAGCCTACGAACCGGCAGCGCCTCAACCGCGCATTACCGCCAACATCGACGGCAGCGCCACCGTAGACGCACTCAAAAACGTAAAAGATTCGACCCTCGAGATTTCAGGCACCTACGCACAACCGCAAGCAGGCATAGACACATTCAAATTCACTCTGAACTGGGACGGCATAAAATGGGCGGCCCAAAATACGAGCGACCCCATTACAGTCGGAACCGACCCTGCTGACGGCAAACCCATCGTCACCGTTAACGCAGGCGTTGCCAAAGACGGCAGCCAAATCACAGCCATTCAAAAGGTTCCCGGACTTGGACAAGGTAAACATGAAGTCACCATGCGCGATCAAATCCCCGAGCCGCAGGTCATTGACAACAGCGACGGCTCCGTCAGCATCACGCCGAAAACAAGCAAAATCGCAGAACCGACAGAAGTCACCATCACCTACACCGATGAAAGCGGTGCAGAGAAAACCGTGACTGTTAGCAAAGATCCGAACAACAACAAATGGACATCATCGAATCCTAACATCACAGCAAACCCTATCACAGGGGCAGTCACCCTTCCCGAGTCAAGCGTACAAGACGGCTCAACCGTCAGCGCCAAACAAAAAGTAACACTCACAGACCCTAACACCCAAAAACAAACAAGCGTCGTCAGCAGCGACGAAACCGTCATTGCCGGCAACGCAATCCCTAATCCTGAAATCATCGCCAACAACGACGGCTCCGTCAGCATCAAACCCAGCGACACCGCCAAGCAAACCACCATCAACTACACCGACGAAAACGGCAAAGAACAAGAAAAAACCTTCACCAAAGAAGATACCAATGGCGACGGCAGACCGGACACTTGGAAAGACAATGACCCTAACGACAAAGTCAGCATCGACCCGATGACCGGCGAAATCACCATCCCTGCCGACGAAGTCAAAGACGACAGCACCGCTACCGCCACCCAAACCCTGCTTAACGACACACAAGGAACCGGACAAACCACCGCCAAAGCCCAAAACGGCGACAGCAGCACCACCGTCAAACCGGACATCAAAGCAGGACCGGACGGCTCAGCCATCGTCACCCTGCACCCGGATGCCGAAAAAAGCACCATCACCTACACCGATGAAAAAGGCAAAGGCAAAATCGTCACCGTCAGCAAAGACCCCAAAACCAATGAATGGACAAGCAGCGATCCGAAAGTCAGCATCGATGCAAGCGGTGAAAAACCCGTCATCACCGTCGCCGGCACAGACATCAAAGACGGATCAACCGTCACCGCCACCCAAAGCACCGCCGCAGGCGCCAGCGCCCCTGTCAGCGTTAAAGTAGCGGACAATACACCTGAGCCGACAATTAAAGCCAAAGAAAACGGCAGCGTAAGCGTGACGCCGAGCAAAAAAGCGACAGAAGTCAACATCCGCTACACCGATGAAAGCGGTGCAGAGAAAACCGCGACTGTTAGCAAAGATCTCAATACCAACGAATGGACAAGCAACAATCCTTCAGTCAGCGTAGACAAAGACAAAGGCACCGTTAGCATACCTGCGGATAAAGTCAAAGACGGCAGTGAAGTCACCGCCAACCAAACCGTTGACGGACAGAAAAGCAATGATGCTACTGATCGCGCCAAAGAAAATGACACCGCAGACAAACCGAGCAAACCTGGCGACTCAAACGGAGACGGAGTTGTTAACGAACAAGACGACTCACCGAAAACTACCGACATACCGGTCAAACAAGCCGACGGAACAACCCAACCAGAACCTACGGCGAAAAATACCGATGGCAAACCGAACATTGTCTTTGTAGACGATGCGGATAAAAACGGCACATTGAGCGATGCGGAAATTGGCACAGACAATAAAGTTCAGGCAGCCATTACCATTCCTGACAAAACCCAAGCAGGAGATAAAATAGCGGTAAGCATCAACGGTGCTGCAAAAGAAGTGACCTTAACGGATGCAGACATCCAAACAGGTCATATTGTGGTAGACGTTCCGACAGTAGACGAGAATGGTAAAAAACTGGCAGAAGTATCAGTAAAAGCCAAAGCTGTCACTGCAGATGGAAAACACGAATCCGGAGAAGGCGAGGAAAAAGCCTCAGTAGCAGCCACCAAACCTGGCGACTCAAACGGAGACGGAGTTGTTAACGAACAAGACGACTCACCGAAAACTACCGACATACCGGTCAAACAAGCCGACGGAACAACCCAACCAGAACCTACGGCGAAAAATACCGATGGCAAACCGAACATTGTCTTTGTAGACGATGCGGATAAAAACGGCACATTGAGCGATGCGGAAATTGGCACAGACAATAAAGTTCAGGCAGCCATTACCATTCCTGACAAAACCCAAGCAGGAGATAAAATAGCGGTAAGCATCAACGGTGGTGCTGTAAAAGAAGTGACCTTAACGGATGCAGACATCCAAACAGGTCATATTGTGGTAGACGTTCCGACAGTAGACGAGAATGGTAAAAAACTGGCAGAAATATCAGTAAAAGCCAAAGCTGTCACTGCAGATGGAAAACACGAATCCGGAGAAGGCGAGGAAAAAGCCTCAGTAGCAGCCACCAAACCTGGCGACTCAAACGGAGACGGAGTTGTTAACGAACAAGACGACTCACCGAAAACTACCGACATACCGGTCAAACAAGCCGACGGAACAACCCAACCAGAACCTACGGCGAAAAATACCGATGGCAAACCGAACATTGTCTTTGTAGACGATGCGGATAAAAACGGCACATTGAGCGATGCGGAAATTGGCACAGACAATAAAGTTCAGGCAGCCATTACCATTCCTGACAAAACCCAAGCAGGAGATAAAATAGCGGTAAGCATCAACGGTGCTGCAAAAGAAGTGACCTTAACGGATGCAGACATCCAAACAGGTCATATTGTGGTAGACGTTCCGACAGTAGACGAGAATGGTAAAAAACTGGCAGAAATATCAGTAAAAGCCAAAGCTGTCACTGCAGATGGAAAACACGAATCCGGAGAAGGCGAGGAAAAAGCCTCAGTAGCAGCCACCAAACCTGGCGACTCAAACGGAGACGGAGTTGTTAACGAACAAGACGACTCACCGAAAACTACCGACATACCGGTCAAACAAGCCGACGGAACAACCCAACCAGAACCTACGGCGAAAAATACCGATGGCAAACCGAACATTGTCTTTGTAGACGATGCGGATAAAAACGGCAAATTGAGCGATGCGGAAATTGGCACAGACAATAAAGTTCAGGCAGCCATTACCATTCCTGACAAAACCCAAGCAGGAGATAAAATAGCGGTAAGCATCAACGGTGGTGCTGTAAAAGAAGTGACCTTAACGGATGCAGACATCCAAACAGGTCATATTGTGGTAGACGTTCCGACAGTAGACGAGAATGGTAAAAAACTGGCAGAAATATCAGTAAAAGCCAAAGCTGTCACTGCAGATGGAAAACACGAATCCGGAGAAGGCGAGGAAAAAGCCTCAGTAGCAGCCACCAAACCTGGCGACTCAAACGGAGACGGAGTTGTTAACGAACAAGACGACTCACCGAAAACTACCGACATACCGGTCAAACAAGCCGACGGAACAACCCAACCAGAACCTACGGCGAAAAATACCGATGGCAAACCGAACATTGTCTTTGTAGACGATGCGGATAAAAACGGCACATTGAGCGATGCGGAAATTGGCACAGACAATAAAGTTCAGGCAGCCATTACCATTCCTGACAAAACCCAAGCAGGAGATAAAATAGCGGTAAGCATCAACGGTGCTGCAAAAGAAGTGACCTTAACGGATGCAGACATCCAAACAGGTCATATTGTGGTAGACGTTCCGACAGTAGACGAGAATGGTAAAAAACTGGCAGAAATATCAGTAAAAGCCAAAGCTGTCACTGCAGATGGAAAACACGAATCCGGAGAAGGCGAGGAAAAAGCCTCAGTAGCAGCCACCAAACCTGGCGACTCAAACGGAGACGGAGTTGTTAACGAACAAGACGACTCACCGAAAACTACCGACATACCGGTCAAACAAGCCGACGGAACAACCCAACCAGAACCTACGGCGAAAAATACCGATGGCAAACCGAACATTGTCTTTGTAGACGATGCGGATAAAAACGGCAAATTGAGCGATGCGGAAATTGGCACAGACAATAAAGTTCAGGCAGCCATTACCATTCCTGACAAAACCCAAGCAGGAGATAAAATAGCGGTAAGCATCAACGGTGGTGCTGTAAAAGAAGTGACCTTAACGGATGCAGACATCCAAACAGGTCATATTGTGGTAGACGTTCCGACAGTAGACGAGAATGGTAAAAAACTGGCAGAAATATCAGTAAAAGCCAAAGCTGTCACTGCAGATGGAAAACACGAATCCGGAGAAGGCGAGGAAAAAGCCTCAGTAGCAGCCACCAAACCTGGCGACTCAAACGGAGACGGAGTTGTTAACGAACAAGACGACTCACCGAAAACTACCGACATACCGGTCAAACAAGCCGACGGAACAACCCAACCAGAACCTACGGCGAAAAATACCGATGGCAAACCGAACATTGTCTTTGTAGACGATGCGGATAAAAACGGCATATTGAACGATGCGGAAATTGGCACAGACAATAAAGTTCAGGCAGCCATTACCATTCCTGACAAAACCCAAGCAGGAGATAAAATAGCGGTAAGCATCAACGGTGGTGCTGTAAAAGAAGTGACCTTAACGGATGCAGACATCCAAACAGGTCATATTGTGGTAGACGTTCCGACAGTAGACGAGAATGGTAAAAAACTGGCAGAAATATCAGTAAAAGCCAAAGCTGTCACTGCAGATGGAAAACACGAATCCGGAGAAGGCGAGGAAAAAGCCTCAGTAGCAGCCACCAAACCTGGCGACTCAAACGGAGACGGAGTTGTTAACGAACAAGACGACTCACCGAAAACTACCGACATACCGGTCAAACAAGCCGACGGAACAACCCAACCAGAACCTACGGCGAAAAATACCGATGGCAAACCGAACATTGTCTTTGTAGACGATGCGGATAAAAACGGCACATTGAGCGATGCGGAAATTGGCACAGACAATAAAGTTCAGGCAGCCATTACCATTCCTGACAAAACCCAAGCAGGAGATAAAATAGCGGTAAGCATCAACGGTGCTGCAAAAGAAGTGACCTTAACGGATGCAGACATCCAAACAGGTCATATTGTGGTAGACGTTCCGACAGTAGACGAGAATGGTAAAAAACTGGCAGAAGTATCAGTAAAAGCCAAAGCTGTCACTGCAGATGGAAAACACGAATCCGGAGAAGGCGAGGAAAAAGCCTCAGTAGCAGCCACCAAACCTGGCGACTCAAACGGAGACGGAGTTGTTAACGAACAAGACGACTCACCGAAAACTACCGACATACCGGTCAAACAAGCCGACGGAACAACCCAACCAGAACCTACGGCGAAAAATACCGATGGCAAACCGAACATTGTCTTTGTAGACGATGCGGATAAAAACGGCACATTGAGCGATGCGGAAATTGGCACAGACAATAAAGTTCAGGCAGCCATTACCATTCCTGACAAAACCCAAGCAGGAGATAAAATAGCGGTAAGCATCAACGGTGGTGCTGTAAAAGAAGTGACCTTAACGGATGCAGACATCCAAACAGGTCATATTGTGGTAGACGTTCCGACAGTAGACGAGAATGGTAAAAAACTGGCAGAAATATCAGTAAAAGCCAAAGCTGTCACTGCAGATGGAAAACACGAATCCGGAGAAGGCGAGGAAAAAGCCTCAGTAGCAGCCACCAAACCTGGCGACTCAAACGGAGACGGAGTTGTTAACGAACAAGACGACTCACCGAAAACTACCGACATACCGGTCAAACAAGCCGACGGAACAACCCAACCAGAACCTACGGCGAAAAATACCGATGGCAAACCGAACATTGTCTTTGTAGACGATGCGGATAAAAACGGCACATTGAGCGATGCGGAAATTGGCACAGACAATAAAGTTCAGGCAGCCATTACCATTCCTGACAAAACCCAAGCAGGAGATAAAATAGCGGTAAGCATCAACGGTGCTGCAAAAGAAGTGACCTTAACGGATGCAGACATCCAAACAGGTCATATTGTGGTAGACGTTCCGACAGTAGACGAGAATGGTAAAAAACTGGCAGAAATATCAGTAAAAGCCAAAGCTGTCACTGCAGATGGAAAACACGAATCCGGAGAAGGCGAGGAAAAAGCCTCAGTAGCAGCCACCAAACCTGGCGACTCAAACGGAGACGGAGTTGTTAACGAACAAGACGACTCACCGAAAACTACCGACATACCGGTCAAACAAGCCGACGGAACAACCCAACCAGAACCTACGGCGAAAAATACCGATGGCAAACCGAACATTGTCTTTGTAGACGATGCGGATAAAAACGGCAAATTGAGCGATGCGGAAATTGGCACAGACAATAAAGTTCAGGCAGCCATTACCATTCCTGACAAAACCCAAGCAGGAGATAAAATAGCGGTAAGCATCAACGGTGGTGCTGTAAAAGAAGTGACCTTAACGGATGCAGACATCCAAACAGGTCATATTGTGGTAGACGTTCCGACAGTAGACGAGAATGGTAAAAAACTGGCAGAAATATCAGTAAAAGCCAAAGCTGTCACTGCAGATGGAAAACACGAATCCGGAGAAGGCGAGGAAAAAGCCTCAGTAGCAGCCACCAAACCTGGCGACTCAAACGGAGACGGAGTTGTTAACGAACAAGACGACTCACCGAAAACTACCGACATACCGGTCAAACAAGCCGACGGAACAACCCAACCAGAACCTACGGCGAAAAATACCGATGGCAAACCGAACATTGTCTTTGTAGACGATGCGGATAAAAACGGCACATTGAGCGATGCGGAAATTGGCACAGACAATAAAGTTCAGGCAGCCATTACCATTCCTGACAAAACCCAAGCAGGAGATAAAATAGCGGTAAGCATCAACGGTGCTGCAAAAGAAGTGACCTTAACGGATGCAGACATCCAAACAGGTCATATTGTGGTAGACGTTCCGACAGTAGACGAGAATGGTAAAAAACTGGCAGAAATATCAGTAAAAGCCAAAGCTGTCACTGCAGATGGAAAACACGAATCCGGAGAAGGCGAGGAAAAAGCCTCAGTAGCAGCCACCAAACCTGGCGACTCAAACGGAGACGGAGTTGTTAACGAACAAGACGACTCACCGAAAACTACCGACATACCGGTCAAACAAGCCGACGGAACAACCCAACCAGAACCTACGGCGAAAAATACCGATGGCAAACCGAACATTGTCTTTGTAGACGATGCGGATAAAAACGGCACATTGAGCGATGCGGAAATTGGCACAGACAATAAAGTTCAGGCAGCCATTACCATTCCTGACAAAACCCAAGCAGGAGATAAAATAGCGGTAAGCATCAACGGTGCTGCAAAAGAAGTGACCTTAACGGATGCAGACATCCAAACAGGTCATATTGTGGTAGACGTTCCGACAGTAGACGAGAATGGTAAAAAACTGGCAGAAATATCAGTAAAAGCCAAAGCTGTCACTGCAGATGGAAAACACGAATCCGGAGAAGGCGAGGAAAAAGCCTCAGTAGCAGCCACCAAACCTGGCGACTCAAACGGAGACGGAGTTGTTAACGAACAAGACGACTCACCGAAAACTACCGACATACCGGTCAAACAAGCCGACGGAACAACCCAACCAGAACCTACGGCGAAAAATACCGATGGCAAACCGAACATTGTCTTTGTAGACGATGCGGATAAAAACGGCAAATTGAGCGATGCGGAAATTGGCACAGACAATAAAGTTCAGGCAGCCATTACCATTCCTGACAAAACCCAAGCAGGAGATAAAATAGCGGTAAGCATCAACGGTGGTGCTGTAAAAGAAGTGACCTTAACGGATGCAGACATCCAAACAGGTCATATTGTGGTAGACGTTCCGACAGTAGACGAGAATGGTAAAAAACTGGCAGAAATATCAGTAAAAGCCAAAGCTGTCACTGCAGATGGAAAACACGAATCCGGAGAAGGCGAGGAAAAAGCCTCAGTAGCAGCCACCAAACCTGGCGACTCAAACGGAGACGGAGTTGTTAACGAACAAGACGACTCACCGAAAACTACCGACATACCGGTCAAACAAGCCGACGGAACAACCCAACCAGAACCTACGGCGAAAAATACCGATGGCAAACCGAACATTGTCTTTGTAGACGATGCGGATAAAAACGGCACATTGAGCGATGCGGAAATTGGCACAGACAATAAAGTTCAGGCAGCCATTACCATTCCTGACAAAACCCAAGCAGGAGATAAAATAGCGGTAAGCATCAACGGTGGTGCTGTAAAAGAAGTGACCTTAACGGATGCAGACATCCAAACAGGTCATATTGTGGTAGACGTTCCGACAGTAGACGAGAATGGTAAAAAACTGGCAGAAATATCAGTAAAAGCCAAAGCTGTCACTGCAGATGGAAAACACGAATCCGGAGAAGGCGAGGAAAAAGCCTCAGTAGCAGCCACCAAACCTGGCGACTCAAACGGAGACGGAGTTGTTAACGAACAAGACGACTCACCGAAAACTACCGACATACCGGTCAAACAAGCCGACGGAACAACCCAACCAGAACCTACGGCGAAAAATACCGATGGCAAACCGAACATTGTCTTTGTAGACGATGCGGATAAAAACGGCACATTGAGCGATGCGGAAATTGGCACAGACAATAAAGTTCAGGCAGCCATTACCATTCCTGACAAAACCCAAGCAGGAGATAAAATAGCGGTAAGCATCAACGGTGCTGCAAAAGAAGTGACCTTAACGGATGCAGACATCCAAACAGGTCATATTGTGGTAGACGTTCCGACAGTAGACGAGAATGGTAAAAAACTGGCAGAAGTATCAGTAAAAGCCAAAGCTGTCACTGCAGATGGAAAACACGAATCCGGAGAAGGCGAGGAAAAAGCCTCAGTAGCAGCCACCAAACCTGGCGACTCAAACGGAGACGGAGTTGTTAACGAACAAGACGACTCACCGAAAACTACCGACATACCGGTCAAACAAGCCGACGGAACAACCCAACCAGAACCTACGGCGAAAAATACCGATGGCAAACCGAACATTGTCTTTGTAGACGATGCGGATAAAAACGGCACATTGAGCGATGCGGAAATTGGCACAGACAATAAAGTTCAGGCAGCCATTACCATTCCTGACAAAACCCAAGCAGGAGATAAAATAGCGGTAAGCATCAACGGTGGTGCTGTAAAAGAAGTGACCTTAACGGATGCAGACATCCAAACAGGTCATATTGTGGTAGACGTTCCGACAGTAGACGAGAATGGTAAAAAACTGGCAGAAATATCAGTAAAAGCCAAAGCTGTCACTGCAGATGGAAAACACGAATCCGGAGAAGGCGAGGAAAAAGCCTCAGTAGCAGCCACCAAACCTGGCGACTCAAACGGAGACGGAGTTGTTAACGAACAAGACGACTCACCGAAAACTACCGACATACCGGTCAAACAAGCCGACGGAACAACCCAACCAGAACCTACGGCGAAAAATACCGATGGCAAACCGAACATTGTCTTTGTAGACGATGCGGATAAAAACGGCACATTGAGCGATGCGGAAATTGGCACAGACAATAAAGTTCAGGCAGCCATTACCATTCCTGACAAAACCCAAGCAGGAGATAAAATAGCGGTAAGCATCAACGGTGCTGCAAAAGAAGTGACCTTAACGGATGCAGACATCCAAACAGGTCATATTGTGGTAGACGTTCCGACAGTAGACGAGAATGGTAAAAAACTGGCAGAAATATCAGTAAAAGCCAAAGCTGTCACTGCAGATGGAAAACACGAATCCGGAGAAGGCGAGGAAAAAGCCTCAGTAGCAGCCACCAAACCTGGCGACTCAAACGGAGACGGAGTTGTTAACGAACAAGACGACTCACCGAAAACTACCGACATACCGGTCAAACAAGCCGACGGAACAACCCAACCAGAACCTACGGCGAAAAATACCGATGGCAAACCGAACATTGTCTTTGTAGACGATGCGGATAAAAACGGCAAATTGAGCGATGCGGAAATTGGCACAGACAATAAAGTTCAGGCAGCCATTACCATTCCTGACAAAACCCAAGCAGGAGATAAAATAGCGGTAAGCATCAACGGTGGTGCTGTAAAAGAAGTGACCTTAACGGATGCAGACATCCAAACAGGTCATATTGTGGTAGACGTTCCGACAGTAGACGAGAATGGTAAAAAACTGGCAGAAATATCAGTAAAAGCCAAAGCTGTCACTGCAGATGGAAAACACGAATCCGGAGAAGGCGAGGAAAAAGCCTCAGTAGCAGCCACCAAACCTGGCGACTCAAACGGAGACGGAGTTGTTAACGAACAAGACGACTCACCGAAAACTACCGACATACCGGTCAAACAAGCCGACGGAACAACCCAACCAGAACCTACGGCGAAAAATACCGATGGCAAACCGAACATTGTCTTTGTAGACGATGCGGATAAAAACGGCACATTGAGCGATGCGGAAATTGGCACAGACAATAAAGTTCAGGCAGCCATTACCATTCCTGACAAAACCCAAGCAGGAGATAAAATAGCGGTAAGCATCAACGGTGCTGCAAAAGAAGTGACCTTAACGGATGCAGACATCCAAACAGGTCATATTGTGGTAGACGTTCCGACAGTAGACGAGAATGGTAAAAAACTGGCAGAAGTATCAGTAAAAGCCAAAGCTGTCACTGCAGATGGAAAACACGAATCCGGAGAAGGCGAGGAAAAAGCCTCAGTAGCAGCCACCAAACCTGGCGACTCAAACGGAGACGGAGTTGTTAACGAACAAGACGACTCACCGAAAACTACCGACATACCGGTCAAACAAGCCGACGGAACAACCCAACCAGAACCTACGGCGAAAAATACCGATGGCAAACCGAACATTGTCTTTGTAGACGATGCGGATAAAAACGGCACATTGAGCGATGCGGAAATTGGCACAGACAATAAAGTTCAGGCAGCCATTACCATTCCTGACAAAACCCAAGCAGGAGATAAAATAGCGGTAAGCATCAACGGTGCTGCAAAAGAAGTGACCTTAACGGATGCAGACATCCAAACAGGTCATATTGTGGTAGACGTTCCGACAGTAGACGAGAATGGTAAAAAACTGGCAGAAATATCAGTAAAAGCCAAAGCTGTCACTGCAGATGGAAAACACGAATCCGGAGAAGGCGAGGAAAAAGCCTCAGTAGCAGCCACCAAACCTGGCGACTCAAACGGAGACGGAGTTGTTAACGAACAAGACGACTCACCGAAAACTACCGACATACCGGTCAAACAAGCCGACGGAACAACCCAACCAGAACCTACGGCGAAAAATACCGATGGCAAACCGAACATTGTCTTTGTAGACGATGCGGATAAAAACGGCAAATTGAGCGATGCGGAAATTGGCACAGACAATAAAGTTCAGGCAGCCATTACCATTCCTGACAAAACCCAAGCAGGAGATAAAATAGCGGTAAGCATCAACGGTGGTGCTGTAAAAGAAGTGACCTTAACGGATGCAGACATCCAAACAGGTCATATTGTGGTAGACGTTCCGACAGTAGACGAGAATGGTAAAAAACTGGCAGAAATATCAGTAAAAGCCAAAGCTGTCACTGCAGATGGAAAACACGAATCCGGAGAAGGCGAGGAAAAAGCCTCAGTAGCAGCCACCAAACCTGGCGACTCAAACGGAGACGGAGTTGTTAACGAACAAGACGACTCACCGAAAACTACCGACATACCGGTCAAACAAGCCGACGGAACAACCCAACCAGAACCTACGGCGAAAAATACCGATGGCAAACCGAACATTGTCTTTGTAGACGATGCGGATAAAAACGGCACATTGAGCGATGCGGAAATTGGCACAGACAATAAAGTTCAGGCAGCCATTACCATTCCTGACAAAACCCAAGCAGGAGATAAAATAGCGGTAAGCATCAACGGTGGTGCTGTAAAAGAAGTGACCTTAACGGATGCAGACATCCAAACAGGTCATATTGTGGTAGACGTTCCGACAGTAGACGAGAATGGTAAAAAACTGGCAGAAATATCAGTAAAAGCCAAAGCTGTCACTGCAGATGGAAAACACGAATCCGGAGAAGGCGAGGAAAAAGCCTCAGTAGCAGCCACCAAACCTGGCGACTCAAACGGAGACGGAGTTGTTAACGAACAAGACGACTCACCGAAAACTACCGACATACCGGTCAAACAAGCCGACGGAACAACCCAACCAGAACCTACGGCGAAAAATACCGATGGCAAACCGAACATTGTCTTTGTAGACGATGCGGATAAAAACGGCACATTGAGCGATGCGGAAATTGGCACAGACAATAAAGTTCAGGCAGCCATTACCATTCCTGACAAAACCCAAGCAGGAGATAAAATAGCGGTAAGCATCAACGGTGCTGCAAAAGAAGTGACCTTAACGGATGCAGACATCCAAACAGGTCATATTGTGGTAGACGTTCCGACAGTAGACGAGAATGGTAAAAAACTGGCAGAAGTATCAGTAAAAGCCAAAGCTGTCACTGCAGATGGAAAACACGAATCCGGAGAAGGCGAGGAAAAAGCCTCAGTAGCAGCCACCAAACCTGGCGACTCAAACGGAGACGGAGTTGTTAACGAACAAGACGACTCACCGAAAACTACCGACATACCGGTCAAACAAGCCGACGGAACAACCCAACCAGAACCTACGGCGAAAAATACCGATGGCAAACCGAACATTGTCTTTGTAGACGATGCGGATAAAAACGGCATATTGAACGATGCGGAAATTGGCACAGACAAAAAAGTTCAGGCAGCCATTACCATTCCTGACAAAACCCAAGCAGGAGATAAAATAGCGGTAAGCATCAACGGTGGTGCTGTAAAAGAAGTGACCTTAACGGATGCAGACATCCAAACAGGTCATATTGTGGTAGACGTTCCGACAGTAGACGAGAATGGTAAAAAACTGGCAGAAATATCAGTAAAAGCCAAAGCTGTCACTGCAGATGGAAAACGCGAATCCGGAGAAGGCGAGAAAACAGCAGCATTGATGGGTAAGTTGACTGTTTCTATTGAAGGTAAAGATAACTTGACCGATGAGGATTCGAGTAAGCTACCAACAAATTATGATAAAGATAAATTTATAGGTAAAGTCAATAATTCTAAAGGTTTAAATTATGAAAATCTTACTACAGGTTTGACTAACGATAGTAATATTAAATTTACAGTCACTCTGCAGCGGGAGATGACTGATAAAGAAAAAGTTACTATCGTTCGTCAGACAGTCGTTAGAGATAAAGATGGCAATATTATTAGTGTTGGTAAAGAAGAGGAAATTAAAAGTTTAACTAATAAAGATAAATTTGTTTTTGATGCGACTGATAACAAGTTCAAATTTAACTTTGAGGATTCAATGTTAAAAGGTATAGAGACTTATGGCACAGAATATCGTTATACTGCTAAAGTCAAAGATGGCAATACTCTTATATCTGACCCGTCAGTACTAAATTTAAAATTAGATACAATAGTAGAAGCTTTTAATATGATCAGTGCAAGTAACAATAGAACTGGCTATATCTTTGAAGGAAAAACAGAGAAAGGTTCTAAAATTCATCTTACTTATGAAGATACAAATGGTGTGACAAAAACCCTTGATGCGACAGTAGGAGATGAAGGTCAATTTAACTTCACAATACCAAACGATTGGAAAAGAAATTCAAAAAATGCGGTGCTAACGATAACTGATGCTGCGGGTAATGTTTCGCAAACTAATTTGTCATATATCAAAAGACTATATGTTGATATGAATACTGAAAACGCATTAAGCTTTGTAACTCAGAATAATCCTATCGGTTCACAACGCACATCCACCGACAAAAATCAAGCTCATATTATGTCTGATGATAATGATTGGGTGTTTATTGGTGGCACAATTGGTACACAGTGGAAAGCGCCTAATATTGATATGTCAGGTGGAGATGATTACCTATTCGTTGATGGTAATATTACCTCTGGACCTAAAATTGACATGGGTTCAGGAAATGATAAATTAGAAGTTAAGGGTGGTTTTGCTGCAGGTTTTTACAGTATTAAACTTGGTAATGGCAATGATATTTTAGATATTGCTACTAATATTGATAATAGTGTAACAGCAGATATTGATGCTGGTGCAGGTAATGATATTTTCCGTATTGGTGGTAACTGGGATGGAAAAGGTACAGTTGACTTTGGTGCTGGTGATGATATTGCAACCATCGGTGGCTATATCGCAGGTGCTAAGACTATCGACTTTGGTGAAGGTAATGATGTTCTGATTGTTAATGGTAAAGCACCAGCAATTATTCCTGGAACTCCTTCAATTTATGGTAATAACACCATTACTATGGGGGCAGGAAATGATACGGTTGTAGTTAAAGGTAAAATTACTGCAACTAAGCTTGATGCAGGTGATGGTTATGATATTTTGCGCTTCTCTGATGAAGGTGTTGAACAAAATCTAAGTAATATTGTTAATTTTGAACTGATTGATTTGACTGGATCGCAAAAAGGAGCTAATAGGCTAAACATTTCAATTGATGATGTTTTGAAAAACGGTGATACTGTTACTGAAATTGATGGTGTTTCTTATAAAGGTCTGTTTATCAATGGTACAAGTAGTGATACGGTTGACTTAGGTAATAATGGTGATCGTGGTCTAGGCGGTTTCGAAAAAACTACTGAAAATGTTCCAAATGGCTATAAGGCTTATTGGGATGGAAGCAATAAAGAAAGTTTGATTTTCATTCAGAATGATATCAATATTATCTAAGCAGCCTGAAAAGTTATCCGATTTCATCTGATAGCTTTTTAAAAGCAACCGCAGCGGATTTCCGCTGCGGTTTTTTTATTGCTTGAATTAAAAATTTATAGAGCAGATTATTTCATATTTTTATAATTTTGGTTTTCAATTATCCCTTACACAAGCAGTTTGCCGTTTTCAATCAGCCCTTGCTGTGATTGGCGCAGGATGTCGGCGCTGTGTTGCAGTTGCCGGCGTTCCGCTTCGCTTAGGGCGGGCATCAGGCTGTGCATAATGCCTTCTTTGCCGACGACGTTGGGCAGTGCCAAACTGAGTCCGAATTCGCTGATGCCGCTGACGGTCATCACGGCGCGGCTGTCTTTTAATACGGCTTCCACGATTTTCGCCACAGCGGCGCCGATGCCGTAGTAGGTGGCTTGTTTGCCGGCGATAATGGTGCCGGCGGCGCCGCGGACTTTTTCTTCTATGCGTTTGGCATCTGCTGCTGTCCAGTCTTTATTGATGGTGGCGAGGTAGTCTTTAACGGAGAGGCCGGCAATTTGCGCATGCGCCCAACATAATACGGAGGAGTCGCCGTGTTCGCCTAGGACGTTGGCATGGATGTAGCGCGGGCTGACGCCGCTTTCGCGTCCGAGCAGGTCGCGAAAACGTGCGGTGTCTAGCACGGTGCCTGTGCCTAAGACGCGTTGCGGTTGCGGATGCAGGGTGCGGGTGACGTCGGTCATGATGTCGACCGGATTGGTCGCGACGATGACGACGGCTTCAGGCGCCATGGTGACAATTTGCGGCACGATGGATTTAAAGATTTCGGCATTGCGCGTTAAAAGGGCGAGGCGGGATTCGCCGGGTTTTTGGTTGACGCCTGCGGCGATGACGATGACGGCGGAGCCTTTGATGTCGACGTAGTCGCCGCTATGTACGCGTACGCCGCTGGCGACTGCCGCACCGTGTGAGATGTCGGCCGCTTCTGCTTTTGCGCGGTCGCGGTTGGCGTCCACTAATAATAGATCGCTGCATATGCCTTGCAGGGCAAGGGCGAAGGCTGAGCTGGCGCCTACAAATCCTGTGCCGATAACGCTGACTTTTGTCATGTGTGTCTCCTGTTTATGAAAAGGCTTATTTTAACGGTATTGTTTTGCCGATAGGAATATTTTTCTTAGGCTCTAGTCTAGCCTTGTTAAATGTTTCTATTGATTTTCTCATATTCTAAAAATAGAATAATCTCAAGTTTAAAATCAATAGAAGTCGTCTATGAAAGAAAAAATATACATAATAATCATTTCGTTACTTTCACTTTTCAGCTCTATATCCTCCGCACATACAGTGTTTGCTCCTAATGGACAAGCCATGATATTTGTTTGTTCTCGTTGTGGTTCTCTATAGTCGGAGAAGTGAAAAAGTAGTACAAGGCGGCGAGCCGCAGACAGTACAGATAGTACGGCAAGGCGAGCCAACGCCGTAATACTTTTCAATTCTTCGACTATAGATGAAAATTGGCAATCTCCAATTGGAAATTTATGCGCGTGGTGCTTCATAAAATATTCGGCTTTCATCCTTCTCATTTCAAATAAATTAAATAGATATGATAAATAAGACGGGGAAATTGTCTCCTCATGCCCTCATTGAATTTGATTTGATGATTAAAGGAGATAAGGATGTATCTTTTTTTTACGGTGAAATAGAGAACAATAGCACTGTGGATAAAAGATTTTTTCACTTAAAACCAGAATATGGAATTGAAAAACTAGATAAAAAATCCGAGTTTCCTATCCATATTTTTTATAGAAAAGAAAAAAAATACAAGGCGTTATTTTTATTTAATATATTAGAAGCAACGCTCTTTAACAAAGATCAAATTTTCCTAAAAGAATTAGAGATTATTACAGGCAGTTTATTGGGATATTCTAAAGAAGATATAGAGTTATATCTTGAAAAAAATGGACTGAATTAATGAAAATTAATGTAGAACAACATTGTTTTATATATAAAAAAGCCCACAGAGTGGGCTAATGTCATTGATTGAAATGGTTTGTCTCTACTATTTTAGAAAAACCACCAGTTCTTACACTGATGACTTGTAATGATTCAGAAAACTTGGAAAAACTAAGTAGATCAACCAAATAATTCAGAATGAGAACCTAAACGCGCCAAATGCAGCTTGTCGCCACGAATGGCATATACAAGCAACAAATCAGGTTTAACATGGCATTCTCGGTAGTCATCTAAATCGCCTTTAAGTTGATGATCGCAGTATTTTTCTGCTAATGGCAAATCATTCAGCAAACAATACATGACTTCCGTCCAATTTTCAGTTAGTAGCTCTGCTATATTTTTCTTTGCTTCTCGCCTAAATTGAGCTGTGGGTATTGGTTTTCTTTTGTTCACACTCATGACTTCTCAATATCCCGCATCATATCTTCCAAACTGTTGTACGCTTTTGCTGTTTCAAACTCTTTTCTAGCATCAATTAAGCTTTTGCGTGTTGCTTCGCTATAGGTTTTAGAATTCGCATTATGCGTGAATGAAAGCGGAATAGTGCGTGTATCTGCAACTTGATGTAAAAACAGTTTGATTGCTTGCGCTGGCGCTAAACCGTAGCTCTCAAAGACTGAGAAAGCTCGGTCACGCAAATTTTGATCTATGCGAATATTATAGTTTGTAGTGGTCATTGCTTTACTCCTGCTTGATGTTTGTTTTACACTTGACGTACAAATACTAAACCTCTACTTTATTTTTGGCAAGCATTTCTTGCAGCTTCTCAAAGGAGTCGATTTGATAATCGGGCGTGGTTGCCGGATTGTTGATAAGCGCTTCGTTGTCGCAGTAGCCGTAGCTGACGAAGAGGGTAGGGCTGCCGGCGGCTTTGGCGGAGAGCATGTCGTTGGGCGAGTCGCCGACCATAAGAACTTGCTCGGGTGCGAGATTGAAGTCTTTGGCGACGCCTAGAATTTGGTCGGGCGCAGGTTTATGCACGGGCAGGGTGTCGCCGCCGTAAATGGCGGCGAAGTATTCGATGATGCCGTAGTGTTCGAGGATTTTTCTGGCATGTCTTTCGATTTTATTGGTGACAAGGGCAATGCGGATGTCGCGTGCCTGCAAGGCGGCAAGGGTTTCTTTGACATGAGGGTAGAGTTGGGTGCGGTTGGTGAAATGTTCGCCGTAGTAGGCGATATGGATGGCAAGGGCTTCTTCAATGCGGGCTTCGTCTGTGCCATTAAAATCCGCGGTGAGAGCGCGGTGCATGAGATGGGTGACGCCGTCGCCGATGAAGGTTTCAATCAGGCTTTCTTCTAAGGGCGGCATGCCGAAATGGGCGCGCACGGTATTGGCGCTGTCGGCTAAATCGGGTAGGGAGTGGATAAGGGTGCCGTCGAGGTCGAAGGCAATGGCTTGAATGTTTTTCATCAAAATTTCCTTATTGCTTAAAACCCCTCCCTTTAGGGAGGATAATCTTGTGGGAGAGGTGTAAGCTCTTCCAATTCAGGGCAACACGTAGAGCGACGCTTTCTGTGTCGCTCTGTGTGTTGAAACATGTTCGGCAGGCTTGTCATGACTTAAGCTGTCGATGCTCTCTATGTCTTGTATAGTCGAAGAATTGAAAAAGTATTACGGACTTGGCTCGCCTTGCCGTACTATCTGTACTGTCTGCGGCTCGCCGCCTTGTACTAATTTTCACTTCTCCGACTATATATTGCTTTTTTTAGCCATAGCTGTTCCTTGTGCTGGGGTTTGCCAGTGTAGCAAATTGCTTTAAGGATAAAAAAGATTTTTCACCAAAATTTCCTTACTGGTTGAAGCCCCTTCCTTTAGGGAGGATAATCTGTGGGAGAGGTGTAACCTCTTCCAATTCAGGGCAACACGTAGAGCGACGCTTTATGTGTCGCTCTGTGTGTTGAAACATCTGTTGCAAAAATGATGCAAAAGCGCAATCTTTGCGGTAAGGTATCACTTCTTTTCTTCAAAAAAAACGATATAGAGGCATGAACGAGGCTTTATCCGCAAGCGCGCCGCTGCTGACGGTGCGCGATTTACAAGTCAGCTATCCTTCGCGGCACGGGCGTTTCGATGCCGTGAAAGCGGTGTCTTTCGATTTATACGCAGGCGAGATTTTAGGCATTGTCGGCGAGTCCGGCGCTGGTAAATCCACGATTGGCAATGCGATTGCCGGTTTGCTGACGCCGCCGGGCTATGTGGCGGGCGGCGAGGTCTTTTTAGACGGTAAGGATTTGCGCCGCTTATCCGAGAACGAATTGCGCTTGGTGCGCGGCAAGGATATCGGCTTTATTTTCCAAGACCCGATGACTTCTTTAAATCCGCTGTTGACGATCGGCGAGCAATTGATGGAGCCGATGCTTCTGTATTTGCCGCTGACGGCGGCGCAGGCGCGGCAAAAAGCGCTGGAATTATTAGCGGCGGTGGGCATCAGCGAGCCGGAAGTGCGTATGGGGCAATATCCGCATCAGTTTTCGGGCGGCATGCGTCAGCGCGTGGTGATTGCGATTGCTTTGGCGACCGAGCCGAAATTCGTGATTGCCGATGAGCCGACCACGGCTTTGGACGTCTCGATTCAAGACCAAATTCTGCAATTGCTGCGCAAGCTCTGCCGCGAGCAGAATGTGGGCTGTATTTTAGTCACGCACGATATGGGCGTGGTGGCTTCGGTAACCGACCGCGTGATGGTGACTTATCGCGGCGCTTTGATGGAAATCGGGGCGACGAAGCAGGTGTTGCGCCGTCCGCAGCATGATTACACCAAAAGTCTGATTTCCGCCGTACCGCCTTCTACGCATAAAATCGCGCGTTTTCCGTTGGTTACCTATATCGAAGCCGGCACGGAGCATCAGCAGGCGGTGCTGGATTTGCAAAGCCATTGGCTGGGGCAGAAAGAAGCGGTGCAGACGGCGGATTATGCCGGCGGTATTTTGCAGGTGCGCGATGTCTCGCTGCGTTTTTGCACTCGCCATTCTTTGTTCCCGAGCAAACGCCGCTATGTGCAGGCGGTCAATCAGGTCAGCTTTTCAATTGCCAAAGGCGAGAGTTTCGGCTTGGTGGGCGAATCCGGCTCGGGTAAATCAACCATTGCCCGCATTATCACGGGTTTATATGCACCCGATAGCGGGCAAATTATCTTTGAAGACCGCGATTTAACGGCTTTAAGCAGCGAAAAAGCGCGTCTGCCCTATCGTCGCGAAATGCAAATGGTCTTCCAAAATCCTTATTCTTCGCTTAATCCGCGCATGAAAGTCAAAGACATCATTGCCGAGCCGATGCTCTTCCATCAATTGGCGGATAGCGCCCAAGCGCGGCAGGTGGTGCAGGATTTGATTGATTATGTCGGACTGGCGGCTAATGCCGGCGACAAATATCCGCATGAATTTTCCGGCGGGCAGCGGCAGCGGATTTCGATTGCCCGCGCCCTTGCCACGCGTCCGCGGCTGCTGATTTGCGATGAACCCACTTCTGCTTTGGATGTGTCGGTGCAGGCGCAAATTTTAAATCTGCTCAAAGATTTGCAGTCGGAATTGGGCTTGACGATGCTCTTTATCAGCCATGATTTGCCGGTCATACGGCAAATGTGCGACCGTATCGGCGTGATGAAATTCGGGCAATTGCTCGAAATTGGCGACAGCGACCGCATTTTCGAGCAGGCGGAAAACGACTATACGCGCGAATTGATTGCCCTCATGCCGCGTTTTGAACAAACCAGCCCTGCTGGACTGTAACCACTACTCAATAGGAGACAACATGAAAAAAACCTTACTCAGCGCTGCTATGGCGGCTTCATTCCTTTCATGGGCGCAGGCGGCGAATATTACCATCGCTTATGATTCCGACCCCGTATCTATGGACCCGATGGAGCAATTATCCAACGGCACTTTGCAAATGGCGCACATGATTTTCGAGCCATTGGTGCGGATCAGCGCCGATTTGGAGCCGCAGGCGCGTTTGGCGGAAAAATGGGAATACCTCGACCCTGAAAATCCGACCGTGATGCGCTTTTATTTGCGCAAAGACGTGAAATTCCACAGCGGCAATCCTTTTACTGCCGATGATGTGATTTTCAGCTTTAACCGCGTTAAAACTTCCGCCGATTTCAAAGGTTTGTATGAATCTTATGAAGGCATGGAAAAAGTCGATGATTACACCGTCGATTTGAAATTCAAACAGCCTTATCCGCTGGTGCTGAACAATATTTCCTACCTCTTTATCATGGACAGCAAGCACTACAGCGGTAATGACGATAAAGGTCGTGCCAAAGATTTATTGGAAAAAAGCACCGGCACTTTCGCCTCGACCACGCCTTCCGGCACCGGGCCGTTCAAATTGGACAGCCGCACGCAGGGGCAACGCAGCGTCTATAGCGCTTTCGGCGATTATTGGAACAAAGCCAATCGTGGTAACGTCGATAAAATCACGCTGGTAACGATTAAAGAAAACGCCACGCGCCTATCCGCTCTGCTTTCCGGCGATGTGGACTGGATTTATCCGGTGCCGCCGACTGATGTGGAGCGCATTCAAAAATCAGACAAACATCAGCTTTTATCATTAGCCGGTGACCGCCTCATCGCCATTCAGATGAACCAAAACGTGGTGCCTGAATTCAAAGATGTGCGCGTGCGTCAGGCGGTGGTGCATGCCGTGAACAGCGAAGGCATTGTAGAAAAAATCATGCGCGGCAACGGTACGGCAGGGGCGCAATTCTCGCCTGAAGGCTATAGCGGCTACAAACCCGAATTGAAACCGCGCTTTGATTTGAACAAAGCTCAAGCCTTGATGAAAGAAGCCGGCATGGAAAAAGGCTTCAGCGTAACTATGATTACGCCGAACGACCGCTATGTGAATGATGAGAAAATCGCGCAAACCGTCTCGGCGATGTTGGCAAAAATCAATGTGAAAGTGAATTTGAACGCCATGCCGAAAGCACAATATTGGGATGAATTCGATAAATGCGCCGCCGGCTTACAGCTTGTGGGCTGGTCATCCGATACCGGCGATTCCGCCAATTACAGCGAATTTTTGACCATGACGCGCGATGCCGACACCGGCATGGGACAATACAACTGTAACGGCTACAGCAATCCGAAGCTCGACGAGTTGGTGCGCCAAGCCAATGTCGAAACCGATATTGAAAAACGTAAGTCCCTGCTGCGCGAAGTGGCGCAAATCGAATTTGACGATGCGGTCGTGATTCCCCTGCATTGGGAAAACCTCAATTGGGGCATGAGCAAACGTTTTGAAAATTTTGAAGAAATCGTCAATTTGAAAAACTATCCCTATTGGGAAGAACTCAAAGTGAAAGAATAAGCCTTTCCACTTTATCCGCCTGTCTTAAGACAGGCGGATTTTTCCCTTTTTGACCTTAAAGAACACTATGTTGACTTTTTTGCTTAAACGCCTCGCGCAATTACTGATTGTGATGCTGGCAATTTCCTTTATCGCCTTTGCCATTCAAAGCAAATTGGGCGATCCTGTGGCGCAGATGTCGGGCATGATGACTTCCAATGCCGAAAAAGAACTGCTGCGCGAACGCATGGGGCTGAACGATCCCTTCCTGAGCCAATACGGACGCTATCTTAGCAATATCGTTACTGCCGGCGATTTCGGCGACAGCTATTTTTTAAAACGCCCCACCTTAGAACTGATTTTGCAGGCGCTGCCCGCCACCTTGGAATTGGTGCTGGCAAGCTCCTTTATCGTCATCGGCTTATCCATTCCCTTAGGCATTTACGCCGCCATTCATCCGCGCAATTGGCTGACGAAAATCATCATGGGCATTTCAACGGTCGGCATCTCCATACCGGTATTTTTGACCGCGATTTTATTGCTCTTTGTCTTCTCGCAATGGCTGGGCTGGCTGCCTTCCTACGGACGCGGCGAAACGGTGGCATTTTTCGGCGGCGCTTTGAGCTTGGGCATTCTGACATGGGACGGCTTTTTGCATCTCATTTTGCCGGCGATTGCCTTATCCACCATCATGCTGCCGCTGTTCATCCGCTTGGTGCGCAGCGAAATGATGGAAAGTTTGGGGCAGGAATACATCCGCTTTGCCCGCGCCAAAGGCTTGCCCAAGCGCAAAATTTATTACCGCCACGCCCTGAAAAACACCATGTTGCCGGTAATTACCGTCGGCGGCGTGCAATTAGGCACGATGATTGCCTACACCATTCTCACGGAACGCGTGTTCGAATGGCCGGGCATGGGCAATTTATTCCTTGAAGCGATTAACCGCGCCGATATTCCTTTGATTACCACCTATATCGTCTTTGTAGGATTTATCTTTGTGATGACCAATACCATTGTGGATTTAATTTACGGACTGATTGATCCGCGCGTCAGCATCGGCGGAGGCAAGGCAAAATGAAAGCATTCTTAGCCAGTGATTTTTTCTACTATTTCAAGCGCGATAAAGTCGCGATTTTGTCCTTTCTGATTTTATTCGGCATGATTGTCTTGGCGTTTTTCGCCCCCGTCTTGGCGCCGCACAATCCCTATGATTTGGCGACCATCGACATCATGGATGCGGAATTGCCGCCGCTGGGCTTGGACGGCGCGCAAAGCCACTTTTTGCTTGGCACGGACGAGCAGGGACGCGACATGCTTTCCACCATGATGTACGGGCTGCGCACCTCCCTGACCATCGGTATTTTCGCCGTTGCTCTGCAAATGCTGCTGGGGGTCGTCATCGGCTTGCTCGCCGCCTATTACGGCGGTTGGCTGGATAATCTCCTGATGCGGGTTGCCGATATTCAGCTGTCTTTCTCCACTTTAATGGTTGCCATCATTATTTCCGCGATTTTCAAAACCGCCTTCGGCACGGCGTTTTTTGTCGCCCATGCAGTCAGCATCTTGGTCATCATTATCGGCATTTCCGAATGGCCGCAGTATGCGCGCACCATCCGCGCCACCGCTTTGGCGGAAAAAAGCAAAGAATATGTGGAAGCGGCGAAAGTCATGGGCTTTAGCTCGCCGCGGATTATGTTCCGCCATATGCTGCCCAACTGTCTCTCGCCGATTTTAGTCATTTCCACCGTGCAAATCGCTAATGCCGTGATGAGCGAAGCCGCCTTATCCTTCTTAGGCTTGGGCATGCCGCCCGACAAACCTTCGCTGGGTTCTCTGATTTCCAACGGCTTTGAGTACATCAGCAGCGGCTCGTGGTGGATTACGCTCTTTCCGGGTATTGTCTTGGTTGTGCTGACCTTAAGCGTCAATCTGCTTGGCGACTGGCTGCGCGATGTCTTTAATCCCAAATTGTATAAAGGATAAAAAATGACGCTCATCGACAGCTTAGGCAAACAGGCCAAAGCGGCAGCCCCCTTGATTGCCGCCGCCTCCACTACACAGAAAAATCGGGCTTTGCAGCATTTGGCGCAGGAATTGGAGGCGCAGGCGCAGCACATCTTGGCAGTGAATGCACAGGATATGCAGGCGGCAGGCGAAAAAGGCTTGGATGCGGCTTTGGCAGAACGTCTGGAACTCAATCCCAAGCGGATTGAAAGCATGATTGACGGCGTGCGCCAAATCGCCGCCTTGCCCGATCCCATCGGCGAAATTGCAGCCATGAAAACCAATGCCAAACGCTTGCAAGTGGGCAGAATGCGCGTGCCGCTGGGTGTTATCGGGATTATTTACGAATCGCGCCCCAATGTGAGTATCGATGCCGCCGCCCTGTGTTTGAAATCGGGCAATGCCGTGATTTTGCGCGGCGGTTCGGAAGCCCTGAATACCAATCTGGTCTTGCAAGACTGCATTGAGCGCAGTTTGCAGGCGGCAGGTTTGCCAATCGCCGCCGTGCAGATGATTAAAGACAGCGACCGCCGCCATGTGCAGGATTTGCTGCAAGCGGCGGATTATGTCGATGTGCTAATTCCTCGCGGCGGCAAAGGCTTGGTCAAACTGGTTAGCGAGCAGGCACGCATGCCCGTGATTAAGCATTTGGACGGCATCTGCCATATTTATGTGGACAAAGCGGCGGATATGGACAAGGCATTGCGCATCGTCGATAACGGCAAAACCTACCGCTACGGCATCTGCGGCGCTACCGAAACCCTGCTGGTACATCAAGACATTGCCGCCGTCTTTCTGCCGTCAATTGCGGAAATATTTGTCAGTAAAGGCGTGGAAATTCGCGCTTGTGAGCAAACTTGTCAACTCCTGCCGCAAGCAAAATCTGCTGTTGAAGAGGATTGGCGCAGCGAATATCTCGCGCCTATCATCAGCGTGAAAATTGTCGCCGATATCGACAGCGCCATCGCGCATATCGAAGCCTACGGCTCACATCACACCGATGCGATTGTGACGGAAAATCTCGCCGCCGCGCAGCAATTCCTGCGCCAAGTGGATTCTGCCAGCGTGATGCTCAATACGCCGACCTGCTTTGCTGACGGCTATGAATACGGCTTGGGCGCGGAAATCGGCATCTCGACCGATAAAATTCATTGGCGCGGGCCGGTGGGATTGGAAGGCTTGACTAGCCAGAAATTCATCATCATCAGCGACGGGATTACGCGTTAGGCGCAAAATTTGCTATTATGCACCGACATTTTTAATTTAAGACATTATGACACAAGCATTAAAAGACATCGTCAATCATAGCCTTGAAGAATTAAAGGCAGTGGAAATTCAAATCATCGACCTCAAAGGCAAAGCCGATTTTGCCGATTATATGGTTATTGCCGGCGGTACTTCCGACCGCCATCTGCACGCCATGGCGGGCAAAGTACAGGATGATGCCAAAGCAGCCGGTTTTCCTGTCTTGGGTGTAGAAGGGGAAGACAGCCGCGATTGGGTATTAGTCGATTTGGGCGATATCGTCGTGCATCTGATGCGCCCTGAAACACGACAACTTTATGCGCTGGACAAATTGTGGTCTTTGCCGCCTAAACGTGAAGAATAATTGTGTTTGCAATGATATTAGCCGCTAATGAATCTGATATGAAAAATATCGGATTTTTAAGTAAGATATTTTCTAAGATATGGAGGAGACAATGATGAAAGGTTTTTTGAAAACATTTTTAGCAGTTAATTTAAGCTTATATATGGCTTTTGCGCAGTCGCAAGAAGTGTATAAAGCCGCTACAGAAGGCAATATCTTGCCGATCGCATTTAAAGACGAAAACGGCTTGCTGATAGGTCTGAATGTAGAAATAATGAATCGTATTGCGGAATTGGAAGGATTTAAAGTCGAATTCTTTGAGGCTACATGGGAAGATATTTTCGCAGGAATAGATAGTAAACGCTTTGATATAGCGATTACCGATATTTCTTATACAGACGAAAGAAATGAAAAATATACACTGTCTAATCCATATTTGGCCGCTCCGAGTGCTATTATGGTTACGAATAAGCATCATGAAGTCAAAGGTATTGCGGATTTAAGTTCTTTGCGCATCGGTTTGATGAAAGATGCGAAACATAAAAGCGTTTTGGAAACGGCTGGCGTACAAAATATACAAGAAGAAAATAGTACTTTTTCTTTGTTTAAATTATTAGCGCAAGGTAAAGTAGATGCTATTTTGCATGACAGCATTATTCTAGAATATTTTGCTAATGCGTATGCGCATACCAATTTGGATTTTAAAATTATCACGTACGAAGCCGAATCAAAACTTGAATCCCAATTAGTGTTTTTGATGAGCAAAGGCAATGCCTCCTTGCAGGGAAAAGTTAACCGTGGTATTGAGCAATTGAAATCCAGCGGCGAATTGGAAAAAATTAAAAATAAATGGCTGAATTTTAAAAATTAAGATATTGGCTTAGATTATTTGAATTATCATCGGAGAAACGAAAAAATATTAAGTCGACAGATTGTAGTAGTGTAGCAAGAGACTCAAGGCTTTAATATTTTTTCGATTTCCTATTTTTTCGATTTCCTGCTTATGATGTTTAAAAAGAGTATGTCCTTATTTAGGAGGCATTATGAAAAAATGGAATGGATTAACCTCTGCCGCCATGTTGGCAGCTTGTTCCGGTCATGCGCAAACTTTGCCGACAGAGCCGCCAAGCGCGGAGGATCTTTATTTATCCGCCAAGGAAACCCCCGGGATTCAGGTGCCGAAAGAAGAGGTGACGCAGGACAGTTTGCATAAGCATCAATGCGAATTGATTGAAGACAAATATTATCGTTGCGAAGTGACGATTGCCTATTATCTGCAAACAGGCGATGTATTGTTAGACAAGCAGGAATTGTTATTGTCTTGGCAGGACGGTCAGTGGCAGCGGCAATAGAAGAATGAGATGTTGAGCGTATTCTCGGTTGTATGTGTTTATTGTTTATCAAAATTTCCTTACTGGTTAAAACCCATCCCTTTAGGAGGATAATCTTGTGGGAGAGGTGTAACCTCTTCCAATTCAGAGCAACACGTAGAGCGACGCTTTATGTGTCGCTCTGTGTTGAAACATTGTGAATTAATAAAAAAATAGAGATTCTTTCGAATCTCTATTGTTAATTTCCTATTTATTTAAATTTGAACAAATAGGTTTTTCTAATTAGACAATTGACTCGATATGGATATGTTGGTTATCTAAATAGTCTAGACCTTTGAATTGCGCAATGGCTACAGCCGCTTTTGAACCGTTGCCGTCGGCATCGTAGTAAAGCTGTTTGGAGACGGTATCAAAAATGATATGGTCATTGCTGTCTTTGGCAGTGGCATTTGCCCCTGATACGAAATAATCGCTGCGGAGCATGCCTTTTCCTAAATGCCCGAAGACACTTGCATCCAAGACAATGCTGTCGCTTTCTCTCATATTGAAATCGAGTACAACATCTCTATCTTCAGAGTTGAGGCTGTTAAAGACGAATTTATCTTTTCCCGTACCGCCTACTAAGATGTCTTGACCGCTGCCGCCGATGAGAATGTCATTTCCTGCACCGCCTTCCAGCCAATCCTTACCTGCGCCGCCTTCAATACGGTCGTTTCCTGCACCGCCTTGAATATGGTTATTGGTTTCGTTGCCGATGAGGATATCATTGCCGCGTCCGCCTTTGAGATTTTCAATTTGTGTGCCAAAACCGATAAACATCTGATCGCCTACAGGATTGCCTTTGGCATCATAGACTAAGGTGTCGGCTTTGTAGTCGCCGCGATAAATCCAAGAGCCGGGCGTGAGGTTAATATAGAGATTTTGGGTTTCGGCGCTGCCGTCAAAGGTATCATTGCCCGAGCCGTCCCAAATATAGATGTCGTTGCCTAATGTTTTTGGATTGAAATCCTTAAAGGTATAAGTGGTGTCGCCGGCATGTTGCGACTTGTTCACACCGAAGCGGTAGTGTAAGGCAGCCAAGTCAAAGATGCCGAAATTGCTTGTGCTGACCGTGGTATAGACGGTTTGCCCGTTTTGCAATACAACATGTTCTTTGATGTCGTTGCTATAAGACATCATGGTTAAATGGCTTTTGTCTTCGGCCGAATTTTTCTGAATGCGGTGATTACCGTCAAAAGGATGCGTAAGTCCGACGCTATGCCCGATTTCATGGATTAAGGTGCCGAATCCGCCGCTGATCCACGAGGTATAGCGACCATTAACGGTTTCAATGATTTTCGTATCACGGTTTAAGTCGGTGTCGCCGCCGAATTTCGTGGAATTCATATGCACGTCGCCGCCGAAATAGGCATAGCCCGCCACAAATGAGTCGAAGGCTTTGTCGCCGTTGACGGTTTGTTTGCTGCAGCTGGCGCAATTACATTTATAGGCAACCGGATTATGGTCTTCGGATGTGTTTTCCGTGCCGAAATGACGATGGTTATTGGCGTAGGTTTTATCTACCGTTAAATCGTCTAAGTAGAATTTGAAATTGGCTTTTCCTCCCGAACCGGGTGCTTTTTCCGTAAATTTCAGATTGGTTTGCTCTTCATAGAGTTTTAAGGCATCGCGTACTGCCTGTTTTTGCGTGTTGCTATATTTTTGGAAACCGCGAACCGTGAAAGCATAGCCCGAACCGGAATCGCTGGCGCTTGTGGCGAATTCATAGCTGATATTGGCACCGCTGCCGGGGCCGTCCCAAGTTTTATGCAGATAGCCTGATTTTTCACCGTTTAAAATTTTAATGAAGTAAGGCAGTTCGACTTTATTTAAATCGCGGCTGTCATGGAAGCGCGTATCCACTTCAAATTGCGTCTTGACAGGCTCATATACAGGTGGCTTAGGTGCCGGATTGCTTGGGGTTGGTGTCGGCGTCGGTCTATCCACATGTCCGTTAACGGTATTGGCGACGTCTAATGTGCCGATGCTGCTGATGGCTTTGCCGTCATAGGCGACGACTTTCAGATCAGGCAGATTTTGTCCTGCATTAATCATTGATACGCCCACAGAGCTTAAGCTGACGACACCGGTTTTATGATTAATCACATAAGGATTGTTGTGATCATTTACGAGGTAATAGCTGAGTTGATCGCCGTCAATATCTTTTGCCGCAGCTTTGGCGACAATATCGCCGACTTTCGCTTGACCTTTGACAAATTGTTTGACTGGTGAAGTGAACACCGGTGTTTGCGGCGCATGATTGACTGCCGTGACTTTCACGATGGTGTCGGCAACATCCAATCTGCCTACTTCGCTGGTCGCTTGTCCGTCATAAGCCAGTACTTTCAGATCGGGCAGGTTTTGTCCTGCATTGACCATTGCCACGCCTCTTGCGCTAAGTGTCACAACGCCTGTTTTAGCATCAATCACATAAACATTATTCGGGTTTTCAGCCAAATGGTAGGTGACTTGATCGCCGTCGATATCTTTGGCACTGGCTTTGGCAACGATATCCCCGATTTTGGCCTGACCTTTGACGAATTGCGTGACTTGCGAAGTCACTACAGGGGTTTGCGGCGCATGATTGACGGCAACCGGTTCGGGATCTGAGAATTGTAAGGTTGAAGTCGAGCTGCTTGCTCTGCCGTCATGGGCAATCACGTTGATAGGCGGCAGGGGATAGCCGTTGTTCATGGCATAAGCGCCTGTAGAGGTTAAGTAAATATACCCTGTTTTTGCATCGATGCTGTAATAGTTGGAATGATTGCCTGATAAATAGTAGTTGATGCTGTCTCCATTGGCATCAAACGAGCGCACCGCCGCAATCAAATCTCCCGATTTGGCCTGCCCGCGTACTAATGAATTTGAGATATAGGTAAATTCAGGCGTAGTCGGGGCATAATTAGGCTGATAATAATTGTTAAAGTAGTTGCCATATGTTCCATAGAAGTTACTGTAACTATTATAGTAATTACTGTAGTGGCTACTGTAATTAGCTGTAAAAGTATTTTGGTAATATGAACCTAGTCTATACATTAAGAGCTCCTAAAATATTACTTGCTTAATTAAATAATTTGTCGGTGTTTATATGTACCGTCAGATATTTCCAGTAAATAATTTTCTCGAATAATGTTCAATACAACAGATGAGTGATTAGGTATCTAATATCATTATTGATAGTGAATCATTTGATATGTTTATATTTATGTATCCTTGCGTATCGAGAGGAAATTCTGCTTATTTGCATCGGCAGTCTATACTGTTAAGCAAGCAGGATTGATATGAATTTATTATAAATCGGTGATTTATAATAATCTCGACTCAGTGCTTAAATTTAATAAATAGCGCTGAGTCGGCATGGATTTTACAGGATTGTTTCTTTAGATTAAAGAAAAATTAATCTCGTTACATCAAATGTTTATTAAATAATTTGTTTTATGAAAACATAAAAAAATCCCTCTAAATGAGGATTTAACGTGAATTTATATTATAGCGTATCAATTTAAATAAGGCTTAAATCAACATCGAAGCGGCTTTGATAAGCGCGCCGAGTTTGTTCAGGGTTTCCTGCCATTCGCTGTCGGGATTGCTGTCATAGACAACGCCGGCGCCCGCTTGAGCATAGAGTTTGCCGTTTTTAATCAATCCGGTGCGGATAGCGATGGCGAGATCCATATTGCCTTTCCATGCCCAGTAGCCGATGGCGCCGCCGTAGATGCCGCGCCGCGACAGTTCCACTTCATCAATGATTTCCATGGCGCGGACTTTGGAGGCGCCGGAAAGCGTGCCGGCGGGGAAGGTGGCTTTAAATACGTCCAAAGCGCCGGCATTGTCCGCCAATTCGCCTTCTACGTTGGAGACGATGTGCATGACGTGGGAGTAGCGTTCGATGCCCATTTTTTCCGTGACTTTAACGCTGCCGGTTTTGCAGACGCGTCCGATGTCGTTGCGCCCGAGGTCGATAAGCATGGTGTGTTCGGCGAGTTCTTTTTCGTCGGCGAGCAGATCGGCTTCAAGCGCCAAATCTTCTTCCATCGTCTGTCCGCGTTTGCGTGTGCCGGCAATCGGGCGGACGGTAACTTTGCGGTTTTCCACGCGCGCCAAAATCTCGGGCGAGGAGCCGACGATTTCGTGATCGCCCATGTTCAGCACGTACATATAGGGTGAGGGGTTGGTGATGCGCAGGGCGCGGTATAAATCCAGCGCGGGGCGGTCGAAATCGATGTGCAGGCGTTGCGAGGGCACGACTTGCATCACGTCTCCCGCCGCGACGTAGTCTTTGATTTTATTGACGACGGCTTTATAACCGTCTTCGCCCATTTCGTATTGCGGGCGAAAGCGTTCCGCTTTGGCTTCGCCGAGCGCTAAAGGTGCAGAGGCAAAGGGCGCGAAGAGGGTGGCTTGCATGGCGTCGAGTTTGGCTTCGGCTTGGGCGATGCCTTCGGCTTTGCGGCAGTCGGCAATGGCTAGTAAATTCGCCTCGCCGCGCAGATTGTCCATGACGACGACGGCATCGGATACGCAGAATAGCATGTCCGGCAGTTGGAGTACGTCGTTTGTCGGGCGTTTGGCAAGGCGTTTTTCAATGTAGCCGATGCAGTCATAGGCAAAATAGCCGACCAGTCCACCGCTGAAAGGCAGGTCTTCGGGAATATCCGCCACATGGCGCTGCGCATGGAAGGCTTCTAAAAAAGCAAAGGGATCGCCGCTGTGACGGCTGATTTCTACGCCGTCGCGCTGATGGACAATCTCGCCGTTTTTGACTTGAATCCATTCGTCGGCAGGCAGTCCGACGACGGAGAAGCGCGCCCAGCGTTCGCCGCCTTCAACCGATTCCAATAAATAGCTGTAAGGCGCATTGCCTAGGCGTTGATAAATAGCGACGGGGGTCAGCGTGTCGGCTAAGACTTTGCGGCGCAATACGCGGTGTGTGATGTCTGTGTTCATCGGCGAACCTTGGCGATTTCGCCGCGCATGGCGGCAATGGTGGCGGCATAGTCTTCGGCAGCAAAAATGGCTGAACCGGCGACAAACATATCGGCGCCGGCGGCAGCGATGTCGGCGATATTGCCGGTTTTTACGCCGCCGTCGACTTCTAAGCGGATATCCATGCCGCTGGCATCAATCCATTGTCTGGCCGCTTTGATTTTTTCCAAAGCGCGCGGAATAAAGGCTTGTCCGCCGAAACCGGGATTGACCGACATAATTAAAATCAAATCCAATTTATCGGCTACCTCGTCCAGCACATGCAAAGGCGTGGCAGGATTAAAGACCAAGCCCGCTTTGCAGCCGCGGCTTTTAATCAATTGCAAAGAGCGGTCGATATGGCGGCTGGCTTCGGGGTGGAAAGAAATATAGGCGGCGCCGGCATCGGCAAATTGGGCGATGAGATCGTCCACAGGTTCGGCCATCAAATGCACGTCAATCGGCGCTTGAATACCGTAATCGATTAAGGCTTGGCAGGCCGCCGGCCCGAAAGACAAATTCGGCACATAGTGATTATCCATCACGTCAAAATGAATCACGTCCGCGCCGGCTGCAATCACATCTTCGACTTCCTCGCCGAGGCGGGCGAAATCCGCTGCCAAAATCGACGGCGCAATCCAATCTTTGAATACGGGCATTGCAATCTTCTCCTGCTGATTTAGAATTGCGCCATTCTAACAAAGCGACAAGCCGATGACAGCCATTCATTCTTATCATTTTGCCGAGCTGGATTCCACCCAAACCTATTTGCTCAAACATGCCGCCCTGAATGCGGCGGTTTTTTGCCGTGCCGAACAGCAAACAGCAGGAATAGGGCAGCGCGGTGCGCAATGGCAATCGCCGCAGGGCGGATTGTATTTTTCCTTGCGCTATCCCTTGGCGGGCGGTGCGGCATTGCATGGCGGACTGGCGCAGGCCTGCGCCCTCAGTATCGCCGAATGCCTCGATCCCGCAGCGCAAAGCCTGCGTCTGAAATGGCCGAACGATTTATACGTCGGCGAGAAAAAAATGGGCGGTATTTTAATCGACATGCTCGGCGATAGCGCCGTGATCGGCATCGGCATCAATCTCCGCGGCGAGCGGCAGGACATTGCCTATGCGGACGAGCATTTTCCCGCCCTCAAGACAGACGAATGCTATCCGCGCCTGCAAGAAGCATTGCTGCACATGCTGGAAAAATGGGCGCGCCATCCCTATTTAGCCCTCAATCATCGCTGGAATGATTACGACCGCTTTTATGGTCAAGACATCCGCTTGGAAGCGCGGACAGATAGCGTGCGCAATCTGGGTATCGACCAAAAAGGACGTTTAATCATCGCCGATGAACAAGGCATTGCCTGCCTCAGCAATGCCAGAATTTCTTTGCAGCCTTAAACAGGGCAAATCATTTAAGGAACATTATGTATTTACTCATCGATGCCGGCAATTCGCGCTTAAAATGGCTTTATGGCAATAACGTGCCGGGGATTGTCGAAGCCGTCTCTTACCGCAGCGACTGGCAGCGCAAACTCTATCTGGCTTGGCATCTGCTGCCCGAGCCGCGCATCATCGCCTTTTCCAGCGTCAATCATGCGGAAATCGAAGAACAAGTAGCGGCATTGGTGCAGCGTCTGTGGCAGAAACCCCTGCATACCTTTACCGCACAAAAGCAAACCAATCATACCCTGACGATTGCCTATGAAGAACCGCACACTCTCGGCACAGACCGCTACCTCGCCATGCTCGGCGCGCGCAGTTTGAGCCAAGATCCCTTCTGCGTCGTCGGCTGCGGTACCGCCATCACGCTGGACGCGGTGGACGGCAGCGGCAACCATCTCGGTGGCTTAATCCTGCCGGGCATTCGTTTGGCGGAAAACGCGCTCCTGCAAAACACGCAGAAGCTCATTCCGATGCGTTGGACGCCCAATCCCCTCGGCACGGATACCGCCGGCTGCATCGGCGCCGGCATTCATCATGCCCTACCGGCAGGCATCGACCACATCATTGACGAACTGGAAAGTACGCACGGCTATTATTTCAAACGCTTCGCCTTTGGCGGCGACGCGCAAATCCTTTTCGGCAACCGCCCCACCTACCGCATCGAACCCGATTTACTCTTCGGCGGCATGATTGCCCGCCTACAACCGCAATCCTCACAACCATAGGAAAACACGATATTTCAACACATAGAGCGACACATAAAGCGTCGCTCTATGTGTTGTCCTGAATTGGAAGAGGTTACACCTCTCCCACAAGATTATCCTCCCTAAAGGGAGGGGGTTTAACCAGTAAGGAAATTTTGATAAAAAATAGCACATTTATAGATGCGCTATTTTTTATTTCTTTTGTTTTCTGATTGATACATTATTGAGAGATATGATGATTGTTATATTTGTTTACATAAAAAATAATTTTTAAATTTAATACACTATAAAGTGATAGTTGCATGGCTATTACTGTTTGACTATGATAGACGCGCAATAAATTGCTATTTCTATAAAAAAATAATATTTTACAGTTACTTATCTTCTAGAATGTTAAAAGAGAAAACAATGAAAAAATATCAACGCTATGTACTTTCAATCGGTTTGAGCATCTGCTTGTTGGCTCCTGGCGTCTCTTGGGCGGAAAGCTTCCGCCTTTTGCGCAATTATCCTGATCGTATGCCTTTGAGTTTTATGGACGGAAAAGGACAGCCGACAGGATTTGAAACGGAATTAATGGCGGAAATTGTCAAACGCAGCGGATTATCGCTGAATGAAGAATTTGTGCCGAGCATTCGTCACGGTTTGCAGGCTTTGCGCGAAGGTGAGGCGGATTTGCTCGTTGCGGCGGTGAGTATTACCGAAGAGCGGAAGAAGGAATTCGATTTCAGCGAAGAATATTTTCTCTCCAGACCGATGATTATTACCAAAGACAGCAGCATTAAAAGTTTTGCCGATTTGGCGGATAAAAAAGTAGGCATGATTCAAGATTCCGTGCATGAGCGCCGCATTCGCGCCGTTCAAGAAGGAACGGAGCAGGAAGGCTCGACGCTTGGACGCGATACGATTTTTTTGGCTTTGAAAGATATGCTGCAAGGAAAAAGCGCGGCGATTGTCGGCGGCGAATCCTATATGGCGCAAATTCCTTCTTTGTATGAGAAATATCAATTAACGGCGGTTTTTGATGATTCGTTTGCCCAAGATCACTATGCGGTGGCGATTAGAAAAGGCAATGATAATTTGCGGCTGAAAATCAATGTGGCTTTGCAGCAAATGAAAGAAGACGGCGCTTTGCAGCGGCTGACGGATAAATGGTACGGACAGAAAAAGCTTTAATATTTGTGTTGGCATATTGTCGGAAAAGTGGAAAAAGTACAGGCGGCGCATTGATTTCTCATGCGCCGCCTTTGTTGTGTGAAGAAGTGTTTATTAAATAACGAATGCAGTTTATCTTTGAGCGGAATCAAGCGCGCTTAATTTCTTGCCGAGCAGACGTTGCGTTACTACGCCGGCAGTCATCGAACCGTTCACATTCACCGCGGTGCGCATCATATCAATCACCGGTTCAATCGAAATCAGCAAGCCCGCCAATTCAATCGGCAAACCCAAAGTGGACAGCACGATAATCGCTGCGAAGGTCGCGCCGCCGCCCACGCCCGCCACGCCGAAAGAAGCAATCACGACCACGACGATAACAGAAGCGATAAAGGAGAAAGACCAAGGATCGATGCCCATTGTCGGTGCAATCATGATGGCGAGCATGGCGGGATAGACGCCTGCACAGCCGTTTTGTCCGATGGTGGCGCCGAAAGAGGCGGCGAAATTGGCAATCGGCGAGGCGATATGCAGGGCTTGGGTCTGCGCTTCGATATTCAGCGCAATGGTGGCTGCCGAGCTGCGCGAGGTAAAGGCGAAAGTCAGCACGGGCAGCACTTTGCGCACATAATCTTTCACATTGCGCCCGCTGGCGTAAATAATCGCGGCGTGCATCAAGAGCACCAAAGCAAGGGCGATATAAGAGGCGACAAAGAATTTTGCCAATTGCAGCAAGGCGCCCGCATTGGTGGAAACCATGACTTTTACCATCAGGGCGGCGACACCGTAAGGCGTGAGGCGGATAATCATGCGCACCAAAGCCAACACCCATATCTGCAATGTCTCCACGCACAGCGCAATGCGTTCGCCCTGCAGCGCATCTTTGCGCGCCACTTGCAAGGCGGCAATGCCGAGCAAGGAAGCGATAATCACGGTGGAAATCATGGCGGTATCGCCCAAGCCGGCTAGGCTCGCCACGATATTGCTCGGGATAAAGCTCTGCAATAAAGCGGGAATCGTCAGAGCGGCGGTCTTGTCTTGATTTGCCAACATACTGGCGCCGCGTGCTTTTTCTGCTTCGCCGGCGACTAAGGAAGCGGCATTGAGGTCAAAGAGATTGGCGATGACGATGCCGATAAATGCGGCGGCAGCGGTGGTCAGCAATAAAGTGGCAATCACAAAAAAGCTGATTTTGCCGATGGCGCTGGCGCGCTCGACCTTAGCCACCGCCGCCAGAATGGAAACAAAAACCAAAGGCAGGGCAATCATTTTCAAGAGTTGCACATAGCCGTTGCCCACGATATTGACCCACAGCAGCACTTCTTTCGCTAAAGAAGAAAAAGACAGCAGCAAGCCATAGACAAGACCGGCAAACAAACCGGCGAAAACGACTTTGCTTAAAGACGATTCGCGCTGCTGCCAATGGAACAGACCGTATAAAATGCCGATAAAAGGCAGTAAATAAAGCAGAATTAACATAGAGATTCCTTAAAAATAAAGGCGCATTATCGCAGATGCCGACAGGTGCGGGTATCGTGTTTATTTATGGTCTGATAACTTTTGCTTATGAGGGCTTTCAGCGGCGGACGGCATTTTGCGCTATAATGCCGCGATTTTTTAAATCGGGAGGAAATATGCGTATTGTTGAAGAAGCCCTAACCTTTGACGATGTTTTGCTGGTGCCGGATTATTCGGAAATACTGCCACGCGACGCGGATTTGAGCGTCCAGATTGCACGCGGCATCAAGCTCAATATCCCGCTGTTTTCCGCTGCAATGGATACCGTTTCCGAAGCGCGTTTGGCAATTGCTTTGGCGCAATTGGGCGGCATGGCGGTCATTCATAAAAATATGACGCCCGAGCAGCAGGCGCAGGAAGTGCGCAAGGTCAAACGCTATGAATCCGGCGTGATTCGCGATCCCCTGACTACCACGCCGCAGACCTCAATTGGCGAAGTGCGCAGCATCACGCGCGAACACGGCTTTTCCGGCTTGCCGGTTTTGGAAAACGGGCGCTTAGTCGGCATTGTGACGCGACGCGATGTGCGCTATGCCGATGATGCGGGCTTGGTCAAAGATGTGATGACGCCGCAGGAGCGATTGGTCACGGCAAAAGAAAATACGCCCACCGAGCAAATCAAAGCCCTGCTGCAAGAACATCGGATTGAAAAAATTCTGGTCGTAGACGATGAATTTCATTTGAAAGGTTTGGTAACGGTCAAAGATTTGCGCAGCGCACGCGATTATCCGATGGCGACAAAAGATGAAAACGAAAGCCTGCGCGTGGGCGCGGCCATCGGACCGAGCGGCGACAGCGAGCAAAGGATCGAATTGCTGACCAAGGCCGGCGTGGATTTACTGGTCGTCGATACCGCGCACGGACATTCCAAAGGCGTGATTGAGCGCGTACGCGAATTGCGGCGCAGTCATCCTGATTTGGCGATTGTCGGCGGCAATATCGCCACCGCCGAAGCGGCGATTGCCTTGGCGGATGCCGGTGCGGACGTCGTGAAAGTCGGCATCGGGCCGGGCTCGATTTGCACCACGCGGATTGTTGCCGGTGTCGGTGTGCCGCAAATTTCCGCCGTCAGCAATGTGGCAAAAGCTATGAAAGGACGCGGCGTAACAGTGATTGCCGACGGCGGTCTGCGTTATTCGGGCGACATCGCCAAAGCGATTGCCGCCGGTGCGCATGCGGTGATGGTCGGCGGATTGTTGGCGGGCACGGAAGAGTCGCCCGGCGAAGTTGAGCTGTATCAAGGACGTTCTTATAAATCTTATCGCGGCATGGGTTCGCTGGGCGCGATGAGCGCAGGCTCTGCCGACCGCTACTTCCAAGGCGGACAAAAAGCGGAAAAATATGTGCCTGAAGGCATTGAAGGTCGCGTGCCCTATAAAGGCGCGGTTTCTGCCGTGATTGAGCAATTGATGGGCGGCTTGCGTTCCTCAATGGGCTATGTGGGCTGCGCCACTTTGGAAGACATGCGCGAAAAACCGCGCTTTGTGCGTATCAGTAATGCGGGTATGCAGGAATCGCATGTGCATGACGTGACGATTACCAAAGAACCGCCGAACTACCGCCGTTAAAAACGAAAGCGCAGAATATCTGCGCTTTTTTATCAAAATTTCCTTACTGGTTGAAGCTCCTTCCTTTAGGGAGGATAATCTTGTGGAAGAGGTTACACCTCTCCCAATTCAGGGCAACACACAGAGCGACGCTTTATGTGTCGCTCTGTGTGTTGAAACATGAGTAAATAATATGAAACAAGACAAAATTCTGATTTTAGATTTCGGCTCGCAAGTCGCGCAACTGATTGCGCGACGTGTGCGCGAAGCCCATGTGTATTGCGAATTGCACCCCTACGATATGCCTTTGGACGACATTAAAACCTTCAATCCCAAAGGCATTATTCTTTCAGGCAGCCCGCAATCGGTTTACGATGATGCGAATTATCATGCCGATACCGCCTTGTTTGATTTGGGCGTGCCAGTGTTAGGGATTTGCTACGGCATGCAGTTTATGGCGCACCATTTTGGTGGTGCGGTGGAAGCGGGTAATCAGCGCGAATTCGGTTACGCGCAAGTCAAAACCATTGATTGCGCACTCACGCGCGGCATTTTTGACAATCAGCCCAATCATTTAGATGTATGGATGAGCCATGGCGACAAAGTGGCGAAACTGCCAGAGGGTTTTGTCGTGATTGGTGACACGCCGTCTTGCCCGATTGCGATGATGGAACACGCCGAAAAACAATTTTACGGCATTCAATTTCACCCCGAAGTTACCCACACCAAACAAGGTCGCGCTTTAATCAACCGTTTTGTGTTGGACATTTGCGGCGCAACGCCCAGCTGGACGATGCCCAATTACATTGACGAAGCCGTTGCCAAAATCCGCGAACAAGTGGGCGGCGATGAAGTGATTTTGGGCTTGTCTGGCGGTGTGGACAGTTCTGTGGCGGCGGCATTGATTCATCGTGCGATTGGCGATCAACTGACTTGCGTGTTTGTTGACCACGGTTTATTGCGTTTGAATGAAGCGGAAAATGTGATGAATATGTTTGCTGCGTCCTTGGGCGTGAAAGTGATTCATGTGGACGCAAGCGAGCAATTCATGAGCAAATTGGCAGGCGTAAGCGACCCCGAACGCAAACGTAAAATCATTGGCGCGGAATTTGTTGAAGTATTTGATACAGAAGAGAAAAAACTCACCAAAGCCAAATGGTTGGCGCAAGGCACCATTTACCCCGATGTGATTGAATCCGCAGGTGCCAAAAACAGCAAAGCCCATGCCATCAAATCGCATCATAATGTTGGTGGGCTGCCTGAAAACATGAAATTGAAATTGCTCGAACCCTTGCGCGATTTGTTTAAAGATGAAGTGCGCGAATTGGGCGTGGCATTGGGATTGCCGCGTGAAATGGTCTACCGCCATCCCTTCCCCGGGCCGGGTTTGGGTGTGCGGATTTTGGGTGAAGTGAAACGCGAATACGCCGATTTATTGCGCCGCGCCGATGACATTTTCATTGAAGAATTGCGCCATACGGTGGACGAAGCCTCGGGCAAATCTTGGTATGATTTGACCAGTCAAGCCTTTGCGGTGTTTTTGCCTGTGAAATCGGTGGGCGTGATGGGCGATGGGCGCACTTACGATTATGTGGTGGCCTTGCGCGCAGTGGTTACCAGCGATTTCATGACGGCGCATTGGGCGGAATTGCCCTATGCTTTGCTGGGCAAGGTATCGAACCGCATCATCAACGAAATCCGCGGCATCAATCGCGTGGTGTACGATGTGAGTGGCAAACCGCCTGCCACCATTGAGTGGGAATAAGCCTCTGCCGACAGCAACTGTTCTATACTCGGAGAAACGAAAAAGCATACAAAGCGAGCCAAGCCCGACATGCTTTTTCAATTCTCCGGCTATACTTTTTCACTTCTCCGACGATATAGTACCTTAACTTCAAAATGAGACTTAGAGATACACATTTTGTCAGGAGAAGCGCTTAGAATAATCTCATTTTGAAGTTAAGAGACTATAACATACAGGGCGAGCCTCGCCTGAGCAAAAGGCGTTTTTATCCATCAATCTGCGCATCTTGCTGCGGCTTTTTGCTACAATGCCCCATCTAAAATGTCACTAAACAAAAGCTTATGAGTCTATTTGAATTTTTCTTGATTTTATTTATCTTAACCGCGGTGAGCGCGGTGATTTCATCGGCAGAAATTGCGCTTGCCAGTTCGCGCAAACTGCGTTTGCAGCAAATGGGCAGCAATGGCGATTTACGCGCCTTAATGGTTTTGCAGTTGCAGGAGCAGCCGGGACGCTTTATCACGGTAGTGCAAATTGGTTTGAACATGGTGGCGGTGGCAGCCGGTGTGGTCGGTGAGGCGAATTTAAGCATTTATATTAAAGACTTGCTGCATAGATATTTCCCGCAAGCACCGTGGATTGATAATGCCGCCACATGGATTTCCTTTATCGGCGTGACCTCTGCCTTTATCCTTTTTGCCGATTTAATGCCCAAGCGCTTAGCCATGGTTTATCCCGAAGCGATTGCGGTGCGCACGGTACGCATCATGAATTTCTTGATATTCATTCTCAAACCGATTGTTTGGATATTTGATTTTATTGCCAATCAAACCTTTAAATTATTCAAACTGCCTTCGGTACGCCAGGAAAATATGACCTCGCAAGATATTGTCGCTTTCGTCGATGCCGGTGCGCAAGCAGGAGTCGTCATGGCGCAAGAACAGTATCTAATTGAAAATATTTTTGAAATGCAGGAACGCCGTGTGACTTCCACGATGACTACGCGCGAAAGCATTGTCTATTGCGACCGCACCGATAACCGCGATGCGATTCTGGCATTGGTCGCCGAACATCCGCATACCAAATTGCTGGTTTGCGACAATGGTTTGGATAAAATTCTGGGCTATGTGGAATCGCATAATCTGCTGCGCATGTATCTGCAAAATCCTGATCAGCCGATCGCCATCAGCGATCCGCAATTGCTGCGCAAAGCCTTGTTTATTCCCGATACGCTGTCTTTATATGAGGTGCTGGAGCTCTTCAAATCCTCGGGCGAGGATTTTGCCGTGATTGTGAATGAATACGCGCTGGTGGTGGGGGTGGTGACGCTTAAAGACGTGATGAGTATCGTGATGGGTGAATTGGTTTCCACCGAAGAAGAGCAAATCGTGCAGCGCGATGCGGATTCATGGCTGATTGACGGCGCAACGCCTTGTGAAGATGTGCTGCGCGTTTTGGATTTAACCGCTTTCCCCGAAGAGGAAAATTATGAAACTATCGGCGGATTCATGATGTATATGCTGCGCAAAATTCCGAAAAAAACCGATTTTGTTTTATACGATAATTATAAATTTGAAATTATTGACACCGAAAATTTCAAAATCGACCAATTGCTTGTTTCAAGGTGTAAAGATATGCCTGTTGTGAATGAAGAGGATTAATTTTTAAATCCGCAGATAAAATAGTTTACTTATATGTTAAGCATTTTTTCACTTGAATAAAATGAAATGCCGTCATTAATAATGATGGCATTTCATTTTACAACATCTCTATTAAGCTAAAGTGAATATAAGATTTGTTTTACAGTTACTGTAAAATGAAATTATTAAACTATAGTCGGAGAAGTGAAAAAGTAGTACAAGGCGGCGAGCCGCAGACAGTACAGATAGTACGGCAAGGCGAGCCAACGCCGTAATATAGTCTCTTAACTTCAAAATGAGATTATTCTAAGCGCTTCTCCTGACAAAATGTGTATCTCTAAGTCTCATTTTGAAGTTAAGGTACTATACTTTTTCAATTCTTCGACTATACAAGAAATACATACTTTTTAATGCTTTATCGCAGCGCTGATTTGGCTGCCTTGCGGCGCAATCAGATAATCGCAGCAATGCATGAAGGCAAGGTCGATTAAGCTGTCGCCCATGCCGATGCACAGCAAATCAGGGTCTTGCTTGCGAAAGCGGCGCAGAAGTTCTTCAACGGCTTGGGATTTGTCCAGCCACGGCGGCAGTACGGCAAGATTATTGGCATTGAGGTGTAATTGTTCTGCGGGCAGTAGTTGGCTGCGTAGGCAGGCGGCGGCTTGCTCCAGATTTACTTGATACTGGCTGCGCGATTTCACCAGCAGATAAAAGCTAATGCCCATATCGCTGATGAGGCGGATATGCAGGTCGTCATAAAGGGTGGTGGGTAGTTGCCGCAGGCTGTCGGCAAGTGCCTTTAAGCGGCTGTGGCTGCCGCGGGCAGCATTTTCGCTGCGTTGAAACCAGTCTTCGTCAATACTGCCGTTGGGCAGCAAAATGATACCGCCATAATTGATAACGGCATGATGTTTAAAGGCGATATTCACGCGGCGGAAGCTGTCCAAATTGCGTGCGGTAACCGGTATGAGGCGGCTGTGTGTCAGCCAATGTTGCAGCCATTGCTGCTGTTTGCGGTCGGCGTAGGAAATGGGGCTGCCGTCTTGCAAAAAGGCGAGGGCTTGGCTGTCGGCGGTCGGGGATTTCTTGCGGCAGCTGTTAAACAGAGTGTCGTCTAAATCGGTAAATAAAATGATGCTGCTCATAGGAATTCCGGTCGGATGAGTTGCGCGCCCAGTTCTGCGGCACAGGCACTAAGCGCCGAATTTGCCGCATGCTCATGGCAGATATAGATGCGATCATAGCAATCGGGGGCGGCGAGATTGTAGAGGTAATAGGGAATGCCTTCGTCATAAGGGTCGGCAAAGGCGCATTTGTGTTGCAGGATGTTCCAGACTTGCGCGGGCGAGCGGGTGCTGGATTGCAGAAAAAATTGCGCCGCGCTTTGGGCGGCAAGCCCCTGCGCAAAAAGGGCGGCAGGGTGGATGTATTCGCCTGTGCCCAATACCAGAACGCGTTCGCCGCTGCGGTGGGCGGCGGCATAATGGGCGATTTGCTCGGGATTGATGTGCAAAGGACGATCTATGCCCGTGCGTCCGCAGCCGCTGTCGATGATTTGCGGTGCTTCTCGGCTTTGGGCTGCCGCCGCAGGCGCCGTGTCAGCAATCGAGGGATGCGGCGTAAAGTGCCAATCGCCCTGCAAGAGGCTGTGGCGCTGAATGTCCGGTGTGTCTTGTCGGCAAAAATCGGTCAGACAGAGCCAATGCTGCTCGAGCGGCTGCGGCAAATGTCGCTGCAATGCCTGATGTAATTGCCGAAAAGTGCGCCCTGTGGAGAGCTCGTCATCAATCAGCACAAGGCGCTGCGCCTGCTGAAAAAGCGCCGATAGCCGCGGCGATGCGGGCAGATGCAGTAATTGACGGCTGGCGTGGCTGTGGCTTTCTTCAAATTCGCAGAGGACATGCCCTTGCGCGCGCAGGCGGCTGCTGTGCAGATATAGGGCTTGAGCTTGCGGATAGCGCTTCAGCCATGCTTCAAAGACGCCTTGGGCGAGGGCGGTGGCGGTTTCCGCCATGCCGATAAAGAGCGTGATTTTGCTTTCGGGAGCAGGGAGTTTTGCCGCAAGGGATTGATAAATATGCTCAAACGTTTCGGTGCCGACAGGATAATGCTTGCCCAGCACTTTGCTGACGAATAGAAAAGCGCGTTTGGGATTGTCTCGCGCGCCAATGCCGAACAGCGCATCGGGCGGCAGTTCGCTATGATGAATATTGAGTTGCAGAGTGCCAGTAGGGAGATGATGAGTTTGTTGCATGGTGTTGAAAATAATTCAATTAAATTAGAGGTGATGGTGTTTCTATAGTACCTTAACTTCAAAATGAGACTTAGAGATACACATTTTGTCAGGAGAAGCGCTTAGAATAATCTCATTTTGAAGTTAAGAGACTATATTAGGCGTATCTCTATTTTTTAGAGATGTTTGACGCTGCGCTGGGCGTTACTTTTTTTGCCTTGCCAAAAAAAAAGTAACCAAAAAAAGGCAATCCCGTTGCGGCGGTTTGCTTTGCAAACTATAAGTCGAAGAATTGAAAAAGTATTACGGCGTTGGCTCGCCTTGCCGTACGCTCTTGTACTGTCTACGGCTCGCCGCCTTGTACTACTTTTCCACTTCTCCGACTATACCACTAAGAAAATTGGCGAATATTTTTATAGTCTCTTAATGTCAAAATGCGCATCTCTAAATCCCATTTTTATGTAAAGAGATTATAAAAATATTCAGACAGGCGAAGCTGTCTGAATGTCATCAAGTGGCGGATTAGAGATGCGGCAGAATGCGCGGTACGATTTTGTCCGGTGTGGCGCCTTGGCTGTTTTCGCCGATAGCGTGCATTTTCCATTCGCCGTTGTGGCGGTAGATTTTCGCCATGATTTGCGCGGTGTGCTTGCCTTGCGCGGAGAGGTTGTAGCGCGCGATTTCCTGTCCGTTTTGTCCGTTGATGAGGCGGCAATAGGCGTTTTCCACTTTGCTGAAATCTTGTCCGGTGTAGTTGCTGACGGTAAAGACCAAGGTTTTGATATGCGCGGGAATGCGCGTGAGGGCTACCGCGATTTGCTCGTCGTCGCCGTCGCCTTCGCCGGTGCGGTTGTCGCCGCTGTGTTGGATAGAGCCGTCTTGGCTGCGCAGTTGTCCGAAATAGACGAGATCGCGCAATTCGTTTTGCTCGTCAAATAAAAAGCAGGAGGCGTCCAAATCGATTTCGCCACCGCCGCCAAAGCCTAAAAAGCCTCTTTTTTTGACCGCATCCCAACCTAAGCCCATAACAACGCTGTTTAATTCGCCGCCCGCTTCTTTGGCAAGCGAGATTTTCTGTCCTTTTTCTAAATTGATACCCATCTTAATTCCTGGATTGTGAATTCATCGCGCCCAAGGGCGTGATTTTCATATTGCGCGAGCAAATAATGACTTTGCCGCTGCCGGAAAATTTCAGCACTACGCCTTCGCCGCTGGTCATGCTGTTGACGATGTTGCCCAATAGTCCGCGGCTTTGCGAGCCGGTATTGAGCGCGATTTTATAGTGCAGGCGGCTGTCCCATGCCACCACATGACCGTTGTCGATGGTTATGGGATTATCGGGGCTGACGTCAAGCGTAAATAAGGTGCCGTAGCCGCAAACGGCTAATTGCCCTTTGCCGCTGCTTTGCCCGATGAAAAAACCGCCGCTGCCGCCGAAGACGGCAGTACCGAGGCTTTGCATTTGCGCGGTTACTGCCACGCCTTCATCGGCGGCAAGATAGGCGCCGTCGGCAATTTTATATTGCGTTTCGCCTACTTTAAGCACTTCAATCGCGCCGGGAAAATTGGGGGCGAGCAGGCAATCGCCTTTGCCGCGCACCGCTTTGATGTGCTGCTGGAAAAAGCTCTCGCCGTTGACCAATTTGCGCGCCAATGCGCTTAAAATCCCACCCTGCATACGACCGGAAAGCGCTAAGGCGCTTTCCATCATGACCATGGCATTGCTTTCGCAGGAAATGCTTTCGCCTTGCTCGAGGCTGATATGCAGGAAGGGGTCATTTTCGCTCGTAATGCTGAAAATGCTCATAAATTAGACGTTGACGCCGTAATTTTTTGCCAAAGGTCCTAAGCCGCCTTTAAAGCCCTGTCCGATGGCTTTGAATTTCCATTCGCCGTTATGGCGATAAACTTCGCCGAAAATCATCGCGGTTTCCACAGAAGCGTCTTCCGATAAATCGAAACGCGCGATTTCGCTATTGCCGTCGGCATTGACGCAGCGGATAAAGGCGCTGGAAACCATGCCGAAGTTTTGTCCGCGGGCTTCGGCATCGTGAATGGTGACGGAAATCGCGATTTTCTGTACGTCCGCCGGCACTTTGCCTAAATCGATGATGATTTGCTCGTCGTCGCCATCGCCTTCGCCGGTGCGGTTGTCGCCGGTATGTTCGACGGAGCCGTCGGCGGATTTGCTTTGATTGTAGAAAATGAAGTCGGCGTCCGAACGCACTTTGCCGCTTTCATTGAGCAAGAAGGCGCTGCCGTCCAAGTCGAAATCGGCGCCGTCGGTGGCACGCACGTCCCAGCCTAAGCCGATAATCATTTTGCTCATGCTTGGGGCTTCTTTGCTCAAGCTGACGTTGCCGCCTTTTTGTAAACTAATTGCCATAGTGTTTCTCCTGTTAGGTTGAGTAAAAAATTAACCGACATTCACGCCGTATTGCTGACACAGCGCAAGCAGACCGCCTGCATAGCCCTGCCCGATGGCGCGGAATTTCCATTCGCCATTGTGGCGGTAAACTTCGCCGAATACCATGGCGGTTTCCGTACTGTAATCTTCGGACAAATCAAAGCGCAGCGCTTCCTGTCCGTTTTCATGATTGACCAAGCGCACAAAGGCATTGCGGACTTGTCCGAAATTCTGGCGGCGGTTTTCGGCGTCGTGGATAGTGACGGTAATCAACAGCGATTTGATGTTTGCCGGCACTTTTTCCAGCTCGACAATCAGACTTTCGTCATCGCCGTCGCCTTCACCCGTGAGGTTGTCGCCGGTGTGTTTGACCGAGCCGCAGGGCGATTGCAATTGATTGTAGAAAATGAAATGGCTGTCGGAAGGCACTTTGCCGTTCTCCGCCGTCATAAAAACGCTGGCGTCCAAATCGAAATCTTGTCCGTCGCTGCTGCGCGCGTCCCAGCCTAAGCCGATTAAAATATGCTTGAGACTGGGGTCGGTTTTGCTTAGGGATACGTTTTGACCTTTGCTGAGGCTAACTGCCATTTCCTACTCCTTAGATATTTATTTGCCATTTTTTTGCCTGTGTTTAAAGCATCATCTTGAAACATTGTATCTGCCTTGGCGGATAAAAAGAAGCCGCTTGAAACAAGCGGCCTTGTTTAGGCTTTCGGCGCTGCGTCAAACAAGCGACCTTTGTTTAGCTGTTCGGGCTGTCTTCGTCTTCATCTTTTTCAGGGAAAATAAATGAAGCGGTAATGCCGATGGCTAGAACGACTAAGACCACAATCAAAGACGCATTGGGCGAGATGTCCCAGCCGTGATGGAAGATGTGGTTCGTCGCGGATAAGCCGAGCTTAAAGGCGATAAAGAAGAGCAGCACAATCACCGCTTTTTCCAAATGCACCAAATAGCCTTTGAGCGCTTCCAAAACGAAATACATGGTACGCAGACCCAAAATCGCAAACATCATCGCGCTATAGACAATCAGGGGTTCTTTAGAAACCGCAATCACCGCCGGCACGGAGTCGAAGGCGAACATCACGTCTGATAATTCGATGACCGCCAAGCATAAAAAGAGCGGCGTGGCGACCCATGTGCCTTTTTTCAGCGGATGCGGATGGCTGTTTTCAGGGTGTTTGAGGTCTTCGCCTGCCAGCTCTAAATGCACGTTGGGGTGCTTGGCGCGCGCGGCGGCGAGTTCTTCGCTATTGAGGAAGAAGTTATGTCCATGCAGGCGCGGCCAGACGGGGAAGTATTTATGCACCCAGCGATAGGCCAAATGCTCGGAATAGTCTTCGTTTTCTTCCTCTTCTTCGCCGCTTTTAAGCATCATCACGGCGGTCCATGCCACGACGACGGCGAAAATCAGTTCTACATAAGGTCCGAGGGCAAGCAAACCTGTGCCGATTGCCACAAAGACCATACGGAAGGCGATGGCGCCGATAATGCCCCAATACAATACGCGGTGGCGGTAGCCGTCCGGCACTTTAAACCATGTGAAAATCGCCATCATGACGAAGAGATTATCCACCGACAGCACTTTTTCCAGCGCATAGCCGGTAAAGAAGAGGCTGGCATAAGTGCTGCCGTGGTGCATCCAGAGATAGAGGCCGAAGGCAATCGATACCAAAATCCAGAAAACCGACCAGATGGAGGCGCTTTTCAGGGACAGGGGTTTGTCATCGCGGTGGGCGTATAAATCCACGATGATGGCGCCGATGGAAAAAATCGCGAAGATTAAGACGGTTTCAATCGGAAAGCCGAGTGAGGGTAGAGCATTGTTTGTGCTCGCTAAAGTCTCGTTCATAAATATCCTGTAAAGAGGGGTGAAAAAGGCAGCCGTCAGAGCGGCGGCTGTTGGCGCGCATTATATGCCAAGCCTTGAAAAAATAACTTACCGTCCTGCCATTTGCACCATAATCAGGCGTCCGCCCTGTCCTTTTTGCAAGAGGATTTGGGCATTGTCTGTGAGTTTGACTTTATCGCCGATGGCAACCGCGCTTTTATTGCCGACGTCATAGAGCTCGGGCAGTCCTTCATTGACCAGCCACCAATCGCCCTGATGCAGCACAAAATAGCCGATGCGTTTGGCGTCTTGGGCGCTGATTTTTTCATTGGGGAAGATGTTGCTGTCGGCATGCCATTTGAACAGCGATTGTCCGCTATAGACCATGATGCGGTGATTATCGGGACGATAGCTGCCGTTGGGCGTGGCGGAATAGAGGTTTAAGACCGGCAGTTTGCCTTGATGCGCGGTGCCGCAGAAGGGGCAATGCGGCCTTCGGCTGTTGTCGAAGGCATACCATTTCTGTTCGCAGCGCGGATTGGCGCAGGGCTGAAGCAAATCCACGGTTTTAATCAGGGCGTTTTCCCATTCATCGGCGGTCGGGCGCAGGGCGGGCTGATGCAGACCGTCGATAAAGGCGCGTTCGAAGAGTTTGGCGATATAGGGCCCGCAGACGCTGTAGGGGATTTTGGCGGTGTCTTTCCAAGGCAGTTCGCTAGGTTTCAAATGCTTACTTTTGATGCGGTTGCTGCTGTCTGTGGGGTGTTCGACAAATAGGGCTTTTTCGCCCATGCTCAGTTCTTCGTCGCGCTGACTGTCGTCGGGGTCGTGGATTTTGTCGCCGCGCAGAGGGTGGCGGTAGAGCAGGTACATGTAAATCAGCACCGCCAAAGCGTGCAAATCGGTGGTGCGGCTGGGCAGTTTGCGCATCGGATCGTCTTTGGATAAATGCGCGGTCGCCACGACTTCGGGGGCGATGAAATCCGGCGTGCCGACCACGGTGGGCGGATGCACGCCCGGCACGACCAAGCCGTCGATGTCAATCAGGCAGGCTTGCCCCGTGATGGGGTCGATGAGGCAGTTTTTATAGCCCAAATCGCTGTGGCTTAAGCCCGCCATGTGCATGCGGCGTACCGCGCGCGCCAGCATGATGCAGACTTTGATGTGCCGCATCCAATCGCCTAATTCGCGTTCGTCTAAAAATTTTTGCCGATTGTTGGCGCTGGCGAACCATTTGCCGTCTTTGTCCTTGCCTTTGATGCCGAGCATGTCGTTGTTGCGGCTGCCGTGCTCAAAGAAAAAGCAGGAGCGGTAAAAAGGCGAGACCACGCCCAAGCGTCCTTCATACTCGACCACCGCGGTCGGCCAGCAATAGAGGTTTTGCAGATAGTCGCCGCCGGCCTGATTGAAAATGCGCTCGCGGTAGCGTCCTGTAATCATCTCCAGTCTTTCGCGCATCGCCGCATCGGGTTTGTCGCGGAAAAACGCCACGACATAGCTTTTGTCGGGGGCGAACATCACGTCTTTCATGCCGCCCTGTGCTTTGATTTCGTTGATAAATTGAATGGTTTCGCCGTTGCTGGCGGTCAGCGTAACGATATTGCTCATGCCGTATCTCCTGTGGCGGCGAGGTAGCGCTTGGGAACAAGCAGGGCGATGCTGCGGTCGTCATGATTGCCGGGCGACCAGAAATGTAGCCATTCTTCAAGGGCGGCGGCGCGATGCTCGGCTTGCAGCGGCGTTTGCAGTTCCTGCCACAATGCCTGCCAATGTTCGGCTTGGGCAAGCTGGGCTTCGGTTTCAAATTTGGGGTCGGAAACGCCGTCGGTCATGAGCAACAGCAGCGGCAATTCCTTACTGATGTGGCGGTAAATGCGCTGCTGCAAGCCTGTGTCTTTCACGTATTCGGCGGCTAAAAAACGGGTTTCGCCCGAATAGGCGCCCGAATCGCTTTCGCCCATCAAGACAATTTCCTGCGTTTCGGGGCGGTAAATGCCGATGGCACCGTCGCCTACCCAATAGCTGAGGCTTAAAAATCCGCCTTCTTGCAGCGGCAAGACCAGCGCGATTAAGAGGGTGCAGGACAGACTTTTGAGGCTGACTTCTTCGTCAAGGGCTTGATGATGCGCGGCAAGGGATTGATAGGCGGCGACGGTAATCAGAGCTTCGGCGGTGGCTTGGCGTTGCCGATTGTCCATTTCCGCCAAGCGGTGATAATTTTGTCGGGTATCTGTCAGCAGTTTGCCGATGCTGTCTCGCACGGCATTGACCGCCAAACGCGAGCCTTCGCGCGAGAAGGCGGCGCTGCCGGCGCCGTCGGAAACCGTCAACAGATAGATGTCTTGCGCCTCGAAATAGGCAAAGGCGATGTCGTCATCGCAGAAGCTGCCGACGTGGGCATGCGAGCGTCCGCGCAGGCGCGCGGCAAGCAGGGCAGCGGCGGCAGTGTCGAATTCGGCATGGGCGCTGTCTGTTTTGGCGAATTTGCCCTGCGGGTCGCTGGGCAGGTTTTTCCACAGGCTTTGCGGATTGGGATTGATGTAGAGCTTTTGCTGCGCTTGGCGGCGGTCAGCGAAATAAAAATCTACCTGCACGTCGCCGCTGAGGTTGGGGCTGCCGTGTATGCGGTGCTTTTCGCCGTCCCACAACAGGCCGCAATCGGGGCGGAATTGTACGTCGATGATGTCCGCACTCAGGCGGCTTTCATAGGCTTTGCCTTCTTGGGCATTGTGCAGCAAATTGAGGCTGCGGATAGATTGGGCGGCGGGGGGCGGAGCGGTGGCTTTGCTGGGATGAATCGGCATAGTATCGGGGCTGTATTGGTTTTGATGGGAAGTATTGCCGAGCATGGCTTCGAGGGCGGGATTTGCCGCTTCGGTAATGAGCAAAGGTTCGGCGGGCGGCAGGGCTGCCTTATCGAGCGCTTCGGGTAAGTCGGCAGAATAGTGTGCCTCTTGTTCGGATATAAACGGCATCACATCGGCGGCAATTGTGCTTTCCTGCTTCGGTAAGTCCAAACTGCCGCTGTCGTCATCAGCGGGCGGCGCAGCAGTCTGCGCTTGCTGAAATTGCTGCCAAGCCGTCTGCACTTCGGCGAGCAATGCCGCGTGTTCGGCGGCAAAAGCGGCGAATTGTGCGGAATCGAGCAATTGATTAAGCGCGTGTTTGAGAGCTTGGGTATCCATGTTTAACCTCGCGAGCGGGCAATGTCGAAATCGCCTTCGGCGCTGCCCATGTAAATGGTTTGCTGACAGCCGGGGCAGACGACTTCGCCGTCGCCCTCTACGCACAGTATCTGTCCGCAGCTGCAAGTCGCTAAAGCATAAGCCGCGCCGCAATGCGGACAACCGCCGCCGCCTTCCAAATGCGAGGCGGCAATGGTGTTGGCGTTGAGGCGCGTATCCGACCACTCGGCGTAATCGGCTTCCACAGGAAATACGCCGGTGTAGCGATAGACTTGCGGCGATTGGTTTTTGAAAAAGGGAATGTCGGCAATATCGGGCATGCGCTCGTATTTCATCAAATAAGGCAATTTGGATTTGCTGCATAAGCCGCTGATAATCACATAGTTCTCATCAAGCGCAGCGGCTTCTTCCAATTCTTTGACCAAAGACAGGGCAAAACTCTCGTCCTTTTTATGCAAAGACAGGGGCGCGTCTATGCCTAAGCTGCGACTTTGGCTGGAAATGGATTGGGTAATCCAGTCGATAAAACTTTTCAGGCTTTTTTCATCGCTGTTTTCAAGGCGCAGACTGTGGCTGCTGATGCTTTGCAGGACGCTCAAATCCGCATATTGCCCGATGCCGATGCTGATTAGGGTCGCCCGCTGCTGATAATGCTGCTGCCAACGCGCAATGGCGGCGCTCGGATTGTCGGTCGCGCGTCCGTCCGACAGGAAATATACCACCGGCTTCCAATCGCCTTTCTGTTCTTTGCTGCTGCGCTGCACTTGGCGGTCAATCTCATCCATCAAATGATTGAGCGCCGCGCCGATTGAAGTGCCGGCGCCAATCGGCAAACGCGGCGGATAGAAAGCGAATAATTCCACCAAGGGCGCCAAGGTTTTCGCCACTCCGGCAAAAGCAATCACGGATAGATGCACGGTTTCCAAGGCATGCGGGTCTGTGCGTAATTCGCTGATTAAACGGGAAATGCCTTCCTGCATGGCGCGCAGCGGCGTGCCGATCATGCTTTCCGAAACATCAATCACTAAAAAAATAGGTAAACGACGCATGTCATTCCTTCTCCTGCGGCTAATCCGATAATTATTTCCTGCCCGCCTGCCAGCGGAAGCCCCAGCCGAAGGCTTGGTCGAGTTCTTTGTGTCCGCTGAAATAGCGGTTAATCCGCTCGACGTGAATCGCGCCGCCTTGATTGACCAAGCGCGCAATGCCGCACATCGGGTGGCGTGCATTGCCGTCGGTCAGGCGGGTTTCGATTTCCTGCCCTTGCACATATAGGGTTACGACGCCGTCGGTCGCGTCCCAATTCGGGATGCCCTGATAGATAAAGGCATAAATCAGCACTTCATCTATCTGCTGCCATTGTGCGCCGTTTACGTCCAACCATTCGCCCTCTGCCACATCGCCCGTGCGGTCATCGCCGCGCAAATGCACAAAAGGCGCCTGACTCAAACTGCCGAAATTGCCGCCCAAAGCCTGCACGCAGTCTTGCTGTCCGTTTTTCAGCCGCACAAAAGCGCCCAAATCCAAATCAATGCCTTGACTGCCGCCTAAAAGCGATTTGAGAAAACCGCTGCTTTGTGCTTTCGCGCCGCCGCGTTGCCAATTCAGATTGATGCGGATTTTTCCGAAATCGGCTTTTTTCTCCAGCGTTAAAGAAGATTTCGCCTTATCTAAAGTGATTTTTTGCAAATTGAGGCGCGGATTAGTCGTCGAGCTGGGGACGGGCGGCGGATTGGGCGCAGGGGCATCATCGCTGATTTCCACGCCGAAATGTTCGGATAGGGGCTTGAGTCCGCCGTTAAAGCCTTGCGCGACAAAGCGGAATTTCCATTGTCCGTTGCGGCGGTAGCATTCGCCCAAAATCAGGGCTTTTTCCGTTCTGTGGCTTAATTCCACAGGGCATTGCAAAGTGGGGCTGCCGTTTTCTAATACTGTCAGCGATACGCTGCCTAGTTGTGAGACGGGCAGGTCGGCAGAAAAGGCAATGGCGATGCGCTCGATGGCGGCAGGTTGCGCAGCTAAATCGAGGCTGAATTCGCCGCGGCGTTCATTGCCCGAAAAACGGACGCTGCCGTCATCGGATTGTGTTTGTCCGTAGAAAATCATATCACCGTCGCCGCGTACTTTTTGCGTGGCGGCAAGGCGGTAGGCGGCGACATCGATATTGGCGCCGCTGTCTATGCGGATGAGCAGAGAAGAGGCGGATAAATTGGCGTTTGCGCCGGCGACTAGGGTTTGCATAGGGGGTTCTCCGATAGGTGATTACAGCACGATATTGATTTCCGGCGGTGGCGGCGGCAGATGATTATCGGCATTGGGATTGCCCACGCTGACGCTGCTGCCCGAGATGGCGGCGGATACCCATTGGAAGAATTTGCCGAATGAGGCGGCATCCATGGTATCAAGGGAAACCACGGTGTCGCTCAATTGTTTTAAATAGCTGGCATCGGCTTTCGGGCCTGCTGCGCAGGCAACGATATTGCCGAAGCCGAGCGCTTTCAGCGGCGCAAGGGCTTCGCTATAGACCAGCAAATCCGTGGGCTTGCCGTCGGTCAGTACAATCAGGATGGGGCGCCAATCGCCTTTTTGCTCGGCGGTGCCGACGATGCGGTCGCGCTGCACGGCGGCAATGACGTGTTCAAGCACGGCGCCTAAAAAAGTCGCGCCGCTTTCGGGGCAGACGATTTCGGGCATGACGACTTGTTCCAAAGCGGTCATGGGCAGCACTTCTTTGATGTGGCTGTCAAAGGTAATCACGCTTAAATGCACGCTTTCCAGCGCGTAGGGATTTTGTCTGAGCGCCGCCATCAGCGCCGCCAAACCGTTATTGACTGCCTCAATCGGCTCGCCGCGCATCGAGCCAGAGGTGTCGATGCAGATATAAGTGAGTAATCGTCTGGACATAGTATAAATATATTCTAAGTGATTGAAATTTAAATGGATGTTTTATGGAATACGAACTTTGTTTGTTATTTAAGTTTCTTTTGACGCTGCGCTGGGCGTTACTTTCTTTGTGTCGCCAAAGAAAGTAACCAAAGAAAAGCGACCCCATTGCAGCGCTTCGCTTTGCGAACTGCCTTCGCCAACTTGAATTTTTTGGCGCCTGCCAAACTCGCTCGCTTCTGTTCGCTCAAACATGGCAGGCTTTTCCCAAAAAATTCTGCGCTGACTCAGCGCTGCAAAAGGGGATTGCAGATTCTTTGCTGCAAAATTCAGGGCAGATTTTCATTTTGCGCCGATATTATAAAACCACATTCAATTCCGGCGGCGGAGGCGGCAGTTCGTCTAAGCCGTTCGGCTCTTTGCCCAGCTCGATTTTTTGGCTGGAGACGGAGATTGAGGAGGAGACCCATTTGAAGAAGCTCTTGATGGAAGTGGCGTCGGCGGTGTCGAGGGATACAACGGTTTCGGTAATTTGCTTTAAGGTGTTGCTGTCTGCCGCAGAACCTGCCGCGCAGGCGACGAAAGTACCGGTTTTGATGCGTTTCAAAGCCTCGATGCCGCTTTGCAGATTATCGGTCGGCGAGCCGTCCGAGAGCAGAAAGATGACGGGTTTCCAGTCGCCTTTGGTTTCGGCATTGCCTTTGACGACTTCGCGTTCGATGCAATCCGCCAACAGGCTTAATGCGCCGCCGAGCGCGGTAGTGCCGCCGGCTTGAATATCCGGCACCTGAAAGCTCATCAGTTCGGTAAGCGGTGTGAGTTGGCGCGCTTCGCTGTTAAAGGCGATAACGGATAAATAGGCGGTTTCCAGCGCATAGGGGTCTTGGCGCAGGGCGGAGACCAAGACTTGTAGTCCGTTGCGCACGGCTTCAATCGCCTCGCCATGCATGGAACCTGAGGTATCGACCAATAAATAAACGGGTAAACGGCGCATGTTTTCTCCTTGAAATTGAGATGGTATCACCTGATTGTAGCCTTGGCTTATAATGATGTAAAGCGTGTTGCCGCCGGCTTTATGCGGCGCACGGCGCTTGTCTGTTTTTAGATGGTGAATATATTTTCGGAGATGCTATGAAGGCGGCGAAAACCCTTGCTCATTATCAGCGTTTGCGCACGCAGGCGGTGTGGCGTTTATTGGCGGCGCATCATGCGCCTGTGATTATCGCTTTATTGCAGACGTATTTATACGATAATGAGCGCAGTTTGCCGGCTTCGGTTTTGCTGGAGCGTTTTGATCGAGATTTGGCTTTGCTGCGTGCGCAGGGGGAGGATTTGCCGCAAACGGCTCAGTCGTATTTAAGTGCTTGGCTGGCGGAGGGGTATTTATTACGTTCTTTTCCCGAAGGTGCGGCGGAAGAGGTGTATGAATTATCCGGTGCCGGAATAAACGCGATCCGTTTTGTGATGGGTTTGCTGCAACCGCATGCAAGGGCAACGGAAAGCCGTTTGTCGGTAGTGATTTCGCAATTGCAGGATTTGGCGCAGGATACGGATAAGGATAAATTCCGCCGTATTGATCGTTTGCTGAAGGAACGGGCGCGGATTGATCAGGAAATTGCCGCGATTGAGCAAGGGCAGTTGCGGGTGATGCCCAAGGATCGCGCTGTTGAGCGTTGTCGCGAGATTATTAGTTTGGCTGATGAATTGTTAGGTGATTTTCGCCGTGTGCGCGATGAGTTTGAGCAGCTCAATCGCGATTTGCGTGAAAAGATTTTAGAAGAGGCGAATCGCGGCGAAGTCTTAGAGGCTTTGTTTGCGGGCATGGATGTGATTAGCGAGAGCGAGGCGGGCAAGACTTTCGCAGCGTTTTGGCGTTTGCTGATTGATCAGGAGCAGTCCAGTACTTTGGAATCGGCGCTTGAGGAGATTATGTCGCGCCATTTCGTACGCGAGTTAACGAGCCGTGAGCGACAATTTTTATTGAATTTGACGAAGGTCTTATTAGAACAGGGCGGCGTGGTGCATGATGTGTTGAGTAATTTTGCCGGTAGTTTGCGTCATTTTGTGCAAAGTCGTGAATATTTGGAGTTTCGCCGCTTGAATACGCTTTTGCGTGAGGCGCAGTTGGCGGCTTTGGCGGTAAAAGATAAGGCGCGCGCTAGGCAGCAGTTGAATTATCACTTGCATTTAAGCAGCAGTGCGGTGCATTCTCTTTCCCAATGGCGCTTATATGATCCCAGTCAGCAGGCTGATCCTGCGGCGATGCAGGAGGCGGAAGCGGCGACGGTGGATTTGGCGGCAGTCGGCAATTTGCTGGCGCAATCTGAGATTGATTATCGCCGTTTGCAGGAGAATGTGCGTCAGGTGTTGCTTAAGCATTCGCAGGCATCGGTTGCGCAGGTTTTGGAGGATTTTCCGGCAACTCAAGGTTTGGGTAGTGTGCTCGGCTTATTGTCTTTGGCCAGTCGTGATGGAATTAAGACGCAGGAGACGGAAATGGTGCAATGGCAGGGGCAAGATGGTCTGTTGCGCAGGGCAAGGATTGATAAATTGTTTTTTGTGAGAGATAAGCATGGATTCTGAAGAGCAGGCAATTGAGCCGCTATATGTCGGTGATACGGGAGATTTGTGTTTGGAAAGCCGCCGCGCTTTAATTCAGTTGTTGCAGGGGCCGGCATTGGATGCGCGTTATCATGGCAGATTATGGCAGGCATTGCTGCAAGATGAAGAGAATATCCGCCGTTATTTATCGGCTTTATTTTTAGAGTTGATTATTGATACGTCATCACAAATTGCTTTTGTACGTCAGGCGGATACGCAAGAGTTGGAGGCGCCGCGAATGTTGAAAAGTCTGCCTTTGAATTTCGAGGCTTCCGTCTTGCTTTTGTTTTTGCGTCAGCAATTGATTCAAGCGCAGGCGCAGGGGCGACGGGCGGTGGTATCCGAAAATGAGATTGTGGAATATTTCATGGCTTTTGAGCGCAGCGGCAATACGGATCGGGCTTTGTTTCTCAGACGCATACAGGCAGCGATAGAGAAAATGAAAAAACCGAATATTTTGCAAAAAATTCGCAATAGCGAAGGGCGTTTTGAAATTTCGCCGGTGTTGAAATTGCTCTTTTCGGCGGAAGAGGTTCAAGAGTTGACGCGGCAATATCGGCACATTGCCGCACATCAAGCGCCGGTGTTTGAGGCGCAGGAGGATGCGGATGAGTAGTGCGGATTATAATTTGTCTTTGTTTGAGACCGAGCAATTTAGAATGCGCGCTTTGCAGGTCTATCATTGGGGCACTTTTCATGGCCTGCATCATATTCCGATAAGCGAGAAAGGTTTTTTATTTGTCGGGCGTTCCGGGGCTGGAAAATCCACTTTATTAGATGCCATTTCGGCTTTGCTTGTGCCGCCGCGTTGGCTGGATTTTAATGCTGCCGCGCGTGAAATGGCGCGCAGCGGTCATGATCGGAATGTGTTGAGCTATGTGCGCGGAGCATGGTCGGAGCAAAAAGACGATGATTCGGGGGAAATTGCCACGCGTTATTTGCGCACAGGAACGACTTGGAGCGCTTTGGCTTTGCGTTATGAAAATCCTTCGGGACGCGTGGTGGTCTTGGTGCAGATTTTTTGGCTGCGCGGCAATAGCAATAGCAATACCGATGTGCGGCGCGTGTATTTGATTAGCGAGGGCGATTTTGATTTGCGGGCTTTGCAGAGTTTTGCAGAGAGTAATTTTGATCTCCGCAAACTTAAGCAAACTTTTTCGCAGGCTTTTATCCGCGAAGAGTTCAGCGCTTACGCAGAAAGGTTTCGCCATTTATTGGGCATAGAGAGCGAGATGGCTTTGCGCTTGCTGCATAAAACGCAGTCGGCGAAGAATTTAGGCGATTTAAATGTGTTTTTGCGCGATTTTATGCTGGATAAACCGCAAACATTTGCGGTGGCGCAGCGTTTGGTCAATGAATTCGCCGAGTTGAATGCGGCATATCGGGCGGTGGTGGATGCGCGTGAGCAGATTGCGGTATTGCGTCCCGCAGCTCAGGCGCATCAGGAATATGTTCATCTGCAATCTTTGCGCAGCTATCATGAGCAATTAAAGCAAGGAATTGATATTTATAGCAATCATTGTCGTCGGCAATTGTTGGGCAAAGCGATTGAGCGTTTGATGAAGCGGCAGCATCATCAGCAGCATGTGCAGCAGCAGGCGGAGCAGGAGAAAAATCATCAGGAAGTATTGCTGGAAAATCTCAGATTGCAGCATTTGGCGGCAGGCGGCAGCGAGCTGAGGCATTTGGAGCAGGCGTGCAGGGATTGGGAAGACAAACGGGATAAACGGGTGCAGCAATCGGCGGAATTGCAGAAGATTTGTCTGGCTTTGGATTGGCATTTTCCTAATACGGTAGAGGAATTTGCCCAGCTCAGTGTATCGGCACAGCAAGAAAAAGAAGACTGGAATGCTCGTTATGATTCGGAAAACGAGCGCTATATCGCGCTTAAGCAGGCGCTGAATCAAGCCTTGCAAGAGCGGGATTCTTTGCAGGCGGATATTCTGGAGATGCTGCGCCAGCCTTCCAATATTCCAAGAACTCTGCTGACTTTGCGCCGAGAGATGGCCGAGGCTTTGAATGTGCATGAAAGTCAGTTTCCTTTTGTCGGCGAGCTTTTGGAGGTGAAAGCGCAAGAAGCTGCTTGGCGTGGGGCAATCGAGCGTTTGCTGCGCGGTTTTGCTTTGTCTTTGTTGGTAGATGAAGCGCAGTATGCCGGTGTCAATAAATATGTGAATGAGCGGCAATTAGGGCAGCGATTGGTGTTTTATCGCTTAAGCGGAGTCGATAAAAGCCCTTCTTCTTTGCGCTCGACGGATTCGGTATTGCATAAATTACAGATTAAAGAGCATCCGCATCGTTATTGGCTGGAGCAGCAGTTGCGGCAGCGTTTCGATTATGTCTGCGTTGAGAATTTGGCGGCATTGCGCCAAGTCGAACGTGCGCTTACCCAAGAAGGGCAGATTAAACATAATCAGATGCGTCATGAAAAAGATGACCGTCATGCGCTAAATGAGCGCCGTCAATGGGTCTTGGGTTTTGATAATCGCGAGAAATTGGCTTTGTACCAGCAGCAATTGCATCAGCTTGAGGCGGAAATCGAAGCGCTTGAGCAAACGATTGATGGTCTGCAGAAAAAGAAAAAGCAGCAGGAAGAGCGCATGGGTTATTGTCATCGTCTGATGCTGCTAAATTGGCAGGATGTCGATGTATCGAGTGCGGTAAAACATATTGATGCCTTAAATCGGCAGATTGATCGTCTGCGGCAAGATGCACAGCATTTGCAGACGTTAGAAGCGGAGATTGAGCAGCAGCACAGCCGCTATCAGAAGGTCAAAGAGGTTTGGGAGCAAGCGCGGTTGGCTTATTTGCAGATTGAACAGGATTTGGCTAAATATCAAAAGCAATTAGAGCATTTACAGACTCAGGCACTGGCTACATTGCTCCCGCGTGAAAAAGAGGCGCTTGCCGAGCGGTTTCAATCGATTGCCAAAGAGCTGACGCAAGAGAATTTGTCTGAGGTAACTTTGGCGGTTGAGCGGCAATTAAGCGAGGACATCAAAGGGCAGACTAAGCAGATTCATAGTCATGAGCGTTTTATTGAAGAATGTTTTGCGGAATTTAAGCGGCGTTGGCAGGCGGAAGCCGGCGATGTGGATGCGAGCTTGGCGAGCGCCGGCGATTATTTCAATAAATTAAATCGTTTGGAAAGTGACGGTCTGCCGGAATATGAGCAGCGGTTTTTTGATTTGCTGCAGAGTCAGAGTCAGCAGAATCTTGCCGCCTTGTCCAGCTATTTAATGCAGGCGCGCAAGGATATTCTGCATCGTATGGAGCTGGTGAATGAGAGTCTGGGGCAGGTGCCTTTTAATCAGCAGGGCGGAGAAAAAAGTTTTTTGAAAATTGAGGTAAAAGACCGCTATTTGCCCGAAGTGAAGGAATTTAGAAAAGATATTCAGCAGGCATTAAGCCATGCTTTTGTGCAGGAATCGCGCGAAGAGGCGGAGGCGCGGTTTTTAATTTTGCAGAAAATCGTGCAGCGCTTATCCGGCACGGAAGCAGAGGCGAAGCGTTGGCGCGAGTTGATGTTGGATGTGCGCCTGCATGTGGAATTTATCGGGCTTGAGTATGATGAGGCAGGAAAGGTGTTGGAAACGCATCGCAGCGGTGCGGCAAAATCGGGCGGTCAGCGGCAAAAATTGGCGGCTACCTGTTTGGCGGCAGCTTTGCGTTATCAATTAGGCGGGCATGATCACGGTTTGCCGATGTATGCTCCTGTGGTGCTCGATGAGGCTTTTGATAAGGCGGATAATGAATTTACCGCCTTGGCAATGAATATTTTCATTAATTTTGGCTTTCAGATGATTGTGGCAACGCCTTTGAAATCGGTGATGACGTTGGAACCCTTTATCGGCGGGGCTTGCTTTGTCGATATTTCCGAACGCAAATATTCTTCCGTCTTGCTGATTGATTATGACGAATCGCATCAGCGGCTGAATGTGCCGGCGGATGCGGCGCAATGAAATTTCCAGACGATGTGCTGAACATATTGCGCCGCCGCTTTGATGCGAATTATCGACAATGGCTGCAGCAGGGATTTGGCGAATGTTCCGTATCGCTGGGCTTGCCGAGCGAGCAGAAGGCTCAGCAGGATATGCAGCGTTTTCTCGCTTGGCTGCAAGCTTGGCAGAAATGGCAGGGCGGCGGTGAGTTGCGGTACAGTCAAAAACAATGGAAACATTTGTCCGTGCAAAGATTGCCCGAAAAATTGCTATTCACACAAGCGGAAGCGCTTGCCGCCGCCATAGGTCGGGCAGAGGCTTGGCAAAGCATGAGAAAGCGCTATCAATCCTTGGTGAATCAATGGCGGCAGCTGGCCGGCGTGGCAGCGAAACATATTGAAAAGCTCAGTTCCTATAGTGATGAGGATTTTTTACGTTTGCAGCATTTGCTGCTTTGGCTGATTGAGCATGAGGCTGCTTCGCTTTATCCGCGCCAATTGCCGATTGCAGGCATGGACAGCAAATGGTTAGAAAGTCGCAAGGGATTGATTGTAGATTGTTTGTCGGCTATCCGCGGCGGTTTGAACGAAAAAGATTTCTATGCCTGTACGGGCTTGCTCGCCCCGCCGACACGTTTGCGTATGCGTATTTTAGATGCGGATTTACGCAGGCTGTGCGGCGGTTTAAGCGATATTTCGGCACCGGTGGCAGAAATTGCCGCATTGGCGATTGCGCCGCGGCGAGTCTTTATCGTGGAGAATGTGCAAACCGGTTTGGCATTTACGGATATGCGGCAGACGGTCGTGATGATGGGTTTGGGCTATGCGGTAGATGTCTTGGCGGAAATCGTTTGGCTCAAACAGGCGTATGTGTATTATTGGGGCGATATCGATACGCACGGTTTTGCGATTTTGCACCGCGCACGCACTTATGTGCCGCATTTGCAATCGATTTTAATGGACGAAGCGACTATGCTGGCGCATCAAAGTTTATGGGGTAGGGAAGACAAACCGCATAGCGCGGATGGATTTGAAGGGCTGATGCCGACTGAGCAGTCATTGTATGAGACCTTAAAAAACAATCGTTATGCCCAGCATCTGCGTCTTGAACAAGAGCGGATTGATTGGCATTGGGCTTGGCAGATAATCGCAAATGCCGCAAACATTAAGGAGAATGAATGATGAAAGCCTTTCATGGCAGTTATTTGCCGCATCAGGTGCAGTTTTTGCTCAAGCCGATCGAGATGCAATTGATGGAGGACGTGAAAGAAAAAGAGCGTTTGATTCAAACGGGGGCGAAGCATTATAGCGAGATGCTTTCGCCCGAGGCTTTGCCTTCGCCGGCGTATTGGGCTTTGTTCGAACGCGCCTGCGCGCAGCATTTGCCGCAGATGGCGCAGGATTGCCGACAATTGGCGGCTTTGATTGCCCGAGAGCGGCAGGCGCCGGTTTTGGTTTCTTTGGCACGGGCGGGGACGCCGGTGGGCGTGGCTTTGCAGGCGATATTAAGCTGGCATTACGGCAGACAGGTGCCGCATTTTTCCGTCTCGATTATTCGTGATCGCGGGATTGATGCCAATGCGTTGCGCTATATTTTGCAGCAGGGTTTTGCGTCCGAGCAGATTGTGTTTATCGACGGCTGGACGGGCAAGGGCGTGATTCATCGCGAATTGTGCAAGGCGGTGGCGGATGTTAATCGGCGCGAAGATGTGAATTTGAGCAGCGATTTGTATGTTTTGAGCGATTTGGCGGGCGTAACGCCTTTTGCCGCCGGCAGCGAGGATTATTTGATTCCTTCGGCGATTTTAAATGCTTGCGTGAGCGGTTTGGTCAGTCGTTCGATTTTGAATGAACAGATTGGCGCGACGGATTTTCACGGCTGCGTGTTTTTTAAAGAATGGGCGGCGCATGATGTGTCGCAGCGTTTTATTCGGGATTTGCTCAATCACGTGCCGCAGGGCGATTTGCCGCCGGCACAGCCTTTGCCGACCGCGGAAAGAGCGCAGCAGAACCGCGATTTCATTGCCGCCATGCAGGCGGAATTTGCCATCGGTAATGTGAATTTAATCAAGCCCGGCATCGGCGAAGCCACACGCGTCTTGTTGCGTCGTCAGCCGCAAAGACTGCTGCTGCGCGATGCCGATTTGCCCGCCGTGCAACATTTGCGGCAATTGGCGGCGGAAAAGCAGGTGACGATTGAGATTCGCCCCCGACTGCCTTATTTAGCCACCGCCCTTATTCAGAAAAGAAATCATGATTAATCCTTATCAACTAGGCGCTTCTTTATATGTGCCTGCCATTCACGAGCAATTGCCGGCGATTGCGCGCGGCGACAGGCTCGGCTTTGTGCGCAGCTTGATTTATTGCACCGAAGATGCCCTGCATCCCAATGATTTGCCGCAAGCTTTTGCGCAATTGCAATTATTATTAGATACCTTGCCGGCGCAAGACCGACGGCTGCATTTTATCCGCCTGCGCAATCCGCAAGTGATGCAGGAAATCTTGCAATTGCGCGGTATTGAGAAAATCAGCGGCTTTGTTCTGCCGAAAATAAGTCCGCATAATCTGCATGAGTATGCGCCGCTGCTGTCTTATGATTTTGCCCTGATGCCGACTTTGGAAACCGGCGATACCTTCCTTGAAAGCGCGATGCTGGATTTGCGCCGCCAATTATTGCATCCCGAATGGTTCGCAAGGATTTTATGTCTGCGCATCGGCGGCAATGATTTATTGAGCCTGCTGCACATGCGCCGCTCGCGCGATGCCACGATTTATCAAGGCGCATTGGGCGTATTGATTGCGCGTTTGGTCGGTATCTTCAAGCCCTACGGCTTTTATTTGACTGCGCCCGTATTTGAATTTTTGGAAGAACAGGCATTGCTGGCGCAGGAAGTACAGGAAGATTTGCGCTACGGCTTAATCGGCAAAACCGCCATTCACCCCGAACAAATTCCCCTGATTGAGCGGCATTACCGCGTCTCTGCCGGCGATAAATACCTCGCCGAGCAGATTCTCTCCAGTCAAAGGGCGGTATTTAATGCCGATGCCACTATGCAGGAAGTCAGCACGCACAGCAATTGGGCGCAGGCGGTACTCAAGGCTTGGGCGGTGTATGGGGAGAAATGAGAGGCTGATTAATTCTTAATTTTAGTAGCTTAGGCGCTAAAATTATGGCGGACGGATTGTCGCTAAATGATAAAAAAGATAAAATTACGGTCATTTTCTAATCTTATTTTTGAATCATTCAGGAGACAATATGGCTGCCTACGTATTTCATGTTTATCGCGGCGAAGGGCTTAGTTCATCGATTCATTTAAGCAGCGGTCAAACCGTGCATTTGAAAGCCTTGGGCGATATGCAGTATCAACTGTTGGCAGAGAACGGCAGCCTGATTAATAATCCGGAATTTATTATCAAAGGCAATGATTTATGGATTTTGAAAGAGGGTGTCTCCGAGCCTTTGCTGATTATCGAAGACCATGCGATCACGGCGTATCAAGGCGGCTTTATCAGCGACGCTAGTCAGCTGACGGTATTTGAAACGGCAAATCAAAGCTTTGCCACGCTGCCTGAAGGCACGCCGCAGGCGGCTTTGCAGGCAAGCCAAGTGCAAACAAGCAGTATCTTGCTGCCAAGTCTGGGGATTGCGACGGCGGTGGGCGCGATTGGTTTGAGCGCAGCCGGCGGCAGCGATAAGAATGATGCCGATACTAAGGCGCAGACTCCTGCAAATCCGAATACGCCGAATACGCCGAATACGCCGAATACGCCGAATACGCCAAATACGCCAAATACGCCAAATACGCCAAATACGCCAAATACGCCAAATACGCCAAATACGCCAAATACGCCAAATACGCCAAATACGCCAAATACGCCAAATACGCCAAATACGCCAAATACGCCAAATACGCCAAATACGCCAAATACGCCAAATACGCCAAATGCTTTGGTTTCCAAAGTGACATTTGAAAAAATCACGGGTGATAATTTGATTGATACCGCAGAGGCGGCACAAAAACAGATGATTGTCGGCAAGGTCAGCCATATGCAAGACGGCGCGGAAGTTGTGCTGAATATCGGCGGCAATCACTATCGCGCACAGTTGCAAAACGGCGGTTTTAGCTTTGAGGTGGACGGGGCGACATTGTCCAATCATAGTCAAATCAGCGCAACGGTTAAGGGTACGCAGACAAATGGACAATCAGCAACGGTTAGCGGTAGCCAAGATTACCGCTTGATGCCGAGCATCAGCATTGATGATGTCACGCAAGATAATGTGGTGAATATCGAAGAATCTGCCGGCAATATTACCGTAAGCGGTAAAATTAAAGGCTTATTGATTGAAGATGCGATTAAAATTACCTGCGGCTGTGTGGCTTGCGTGGCAACACGCGATCAAATCAAAATCGATAATGAAGGCAATTTTACGGTGGATTTTGCAGGCAGCGGCGTTGTGCAGGGCGATAAGGTCAAAGTCGAAATCATGGATAAGGATACGACAAAACTCGCCGAAGAAAGCAAGACCTATCAGGTGGATTTGCAAGCGCCGCAAATCAGCATCAGCCTCAATGCGATAGGCAGCGGTAAGCTGAGTCAGGAGCAATTAAGTAAGACTTTTGTTATTAACGGCTCTTATCAAGTGCAGGCAGAAGATTTAGCCGATTTACAGATTGAGCTTAGCATCGGCAGCAATATTTATTCTTCTGCCGGTTTAAATCCGAAAGTCATTATAAACGAATCGGATAAAACCTTTCGTTTGGAGGTTGACGGCGCAGTTCTTCGGGGGCAGCAAAAAGTCAGCGCCAGTATTAAAGCGCTTGATAAGGCGGGCAATCCTACAACGCAGACGACGGAGCAGCCGTATGAGATTGATGCTTCTCAGATTGAGCCTAGCATTACCGTGGCGGCGGTGGATGACGGTTTGATTAATGCCAATGATTTGAATAAATCCGTTATTATTCGAGGCGTTTATGCTCATGACGAATATGCAGCGCTTGATCCGTTCAAGATTGAAGTCTATAAAAATAATGTATTGTTGGGACAGGCGACGCCTCATGCGGCAGATAAAACTTGGCAATTGACGCTTCAAGGCAAGGACTTGGCCGGCGCAGAAGGCGGTAATCGAATTCATGCGGTGATTCGTGTAGACGGCAAAACAGCGCAGTCTTTACCTTTGACGTATCAAGTAGATACGCAATTGGAGGCAAGCGCGCAAATTGAGAGCATTGCCGGCGATGACAATCGGGTTTCTGTAGCGGAAATCGCGCAGGATGTCGTCGTGAAAGGACGCATTGAAGGCGAATTTAAGCAGGGCGATGCGGTGAGCATTTATGCGGGCACGCAGCGCTTAGGCAAATCGACCGTGCAGACAGGCGGTGATTTTGAGGTCAAGATTGCCGGAAAATCGCTTTATGATTTAGGCGATAAAACCTTGGTTGCTGCGGTTGAGGCCCATGATCAGGCCGGTAACAGCCGTGAGGTAAGAAGTACGGCGAAAAGCTATCATATTGAAATACCGGGCAGAACGTTAAATGTAGCATTTGATGATATTACAGGCGACAACTTTATCAATGCTCATGAAGCAAAACAAAATATCACATTGAGCGGCACGATCAGCAATGCCCAAGAAGGCGAGAAAATCAGCTTAATCGTAGGTAAGCAGAGCGTGACGGCAACCGTAGAAGCAGGCGGACGCTTTACAAGCCATATCAATGGCAGCGCTTTTGCCGAGGCGGGCGCCGGCAGCCTGCGCGCACAGGTCGACGGCGCCTTAGTCACCGGTGAAAAAGTATTTACCGTTGCCGATAATGCGCAGGCAAAAATCGAGATTCTTTCAATTGGCAAAGACGGTAAGGGTATTATCGGCTTTAGCAATGGCGAGAATGTGGTGCGGATAAACGGAACGCTGGAAGTCTTTGATCAGCAGTTCTCAATTGGGCGCAATATCGGAAGGATTAAATCGATTACATTGAATATCGGCGATAAAAAATACGAAGCAGGTATTAATGAAGAAAACCAAACTTTCTTTGCCGATATAAAAGCCGAGGATTTGATTGCGGCAAATGGCAAAAAAATTTCTTATTCCATTGAGGCGGCAGATAAATATTATAATTTAGAGGAAAGTTATTATTCCGGTTATTCAAAAGTCGCTAATTTGAAAACGGCAGGTGAGCTAACCGAAGATAATACTAATATCCATCTGGAAAAAAATGTTTATTTAACCGGTGATGCTCAAAACGGTTATCGGATTAACAGCGCGGCTTTAAAAGAGAGTCTTTATACCGAGGTGCATGGAAAAATCAGCGGTGCGGCGGTAAAAGCAAGCGATAACGTTAATCTGGTCATTGCCGGTAATACTTACAAGGCCCAAGTCAATAATGATTTGAGTTTTACGGCGAAAATCGACACGGCGGATTTGCAAGGCCGGGGAGAGAAAGGTTTGGCTAAAATCCAAGCGACTGTCGAATCGCAAAATGCCGCAGGCGAAACCGTTACCGTAAGCAGTTCTGAGTATGCGGCTCTCGCCTCTGCCGCTAATGGCGCTATGCAACATCATAGCGGTCGCTTAAAACATTTTAATGATTTGCCTTATTTTATGCAGGTATTGGATATCGAGCATTACAAAGAGAGTTACGGTTATCGTTATGCGATTGGAGAACGTTTAGAAAAATATGAATTCGGTAATCCAAACGGTACTAAAATAATTAGCTATAGTTTCGGCAGCTATGGAGACAGCGTTAAGGTGAATAATAAATCGGAAACCAATACCCGTTTTACCGCCGGCAATCAAGCGATTGTTCGCGAAGTGCTAAAAACCTTTGAAGATTATATTGACGTGAAATTCGTTGAGAAGCCGTATGTCCGAGATGCGGATTTCGGTTTTTATCTCGTGAATTTGAATAATGGCGATATTTCAAAAGGAGCTACTTTAGGCTTTGCCACTTTCGGCGGAGATGTCGTTATCAGTAATGAAGTCTATGGCGATAACGGTCGCATCGTCGGAAGAGATGGAGATAATAATGTTATTCGGCAGGGCAGTCTGAATTCTAAAGACGGTTGGGTCACAGTAGCGCATGAACTGATGCACACTTTCGGTATGACGCATCCTTTTAGAGGTTTTCCTGAAAATTCTACGCCATATAAAACCCCTCTGGAATTCTCTGAAGATGAAAGCCTGGGAGTAACGCTGCTATCTTACGAAAGCGCCCATGATTTCGTGGGCAGCCAAGATTTGCGGCTCTTTGATTTGGCTTATTTGCATTACCGCTTCGGCGTGAGCCAAAACGCACGTAAAGGTAATGATACTTACGGCTTTAAAACCTTTAATCAGTCTAGCGCCGATAATGATATTTATATTTGGGACGGCGGCGGTGTCGATACTTTTGACGCCTCGCAGGAAAAAAACGGCGTTTATGTGAATCTGACGCCGGGATCGCGCAGTTATAACGGCAAACATCTGCCGGCTTGGAATGAATTCGATACCTGGTTGGCGCAGTTGGACCGTTCGAAATTCGGCGTGATTCGTAATTTTGCCAGCAATAAAGCCGATTATTTCGGCGTAGGGCGCACGGCTAATGATCATCTTCTTGTGGCCGAAATAGTCAATAATCGAGCCAAACTTATCAGCAGTTCTAACGGTCAGCCATTAGAAGTGCCGGAAGATTATGATTTTACTGACGATCAAGTATTTATCGGTTACAACACGCAAATCGAGAATCTTAAAGGTTCTGCCTTTAATGACATTTTGTTTGGCAATAATGCGACCAATCATATAGAAGGCGGTGCGGGCAATGACCGTATCGACGGCGGCGCAGGCGATGATTACATCGATGGCGGTATCGGAGCCGATGTGATGCTGGGCGGTGCCGGCAATGATATTTTTATTGTGGATAATAAAGATGACGAAGTTATCGAATATGCCGGTCAAGGCAGAGATAAAGTATTGAGCAGCGTTGACTATCGTTTAAGCGATCACGTTGAAGATTTGCAGCTTTTAACCGGAGCATCTGAAGGTATTGGCAATAATGAGGACAATCATTTGATTGGCAATAGCGCAGATAATCGTTTAGAAGGCCGCGATGGCGACGATATTTTAGAAGGGCGCAGCGGTAATGATATTTTATTAGGCGGTTTGGGCAAAGATACTTTTGTCTTTAATACCGAATTAGACGGTAGTATTACAAAGATTGAAGATTTCACGGTAGGCGAAGATATTATTTCCTTATCTAAATCTGTCTTTGCATCCTTAACGGATAATACGATGAGTAACTGGAATGACTATGTATTTTATGACAAAGCCAGCGGCGCGCTTAGTTATGACGCTGATGGAAGCGGTCATACCGATGCCATACATTTTGCTACATTATCACTCAATTTGAATTTAGATAATAACAGCTTTATTGTGGTGTAAATATCATTCTTCAATATTTAAAATATGCTATGCCGAAAGCATAGCTGCTTTAATAAAATGCCAAAACAGCGGATGAATAAATTCCGCTGTTTTTTGCTATAGTCGAAGAATTAAAAAAATATTACGGATTTGGTTCGCCTTGCTGTACGCTCTGTACTGCCTGCGGCTCGCCGCCTTGTGCCAGTTTTTCAAATCTTCGACTATAGTCGAAGAATTAAAAATGACTACGATGTTACGCAGTTCTTTCACTTCTTTACCCATGTCTACATGAGGAAATTTGAGCGAGTTTTTGTGTTTTTTAGATGTTTTCATATAAAAAGCAATAAATTAACGTAAAGAGCTCGTTTTTTCACATTTTTCTATGGACAGTGTTTTCTCCTTATGCTAGGATTGCCGCCATTCTTGGCAAAGGAGGATTTTATGAAAGCCATCATAAAAGTTTTCCTGCGTTTTATACGCAATCGCGTATTATTGCCTTGGTTTATTCAAGACCATAAAATGGCATTCTATTTTCCATAGTCTTTTATTCTTTCTGTATTCGCTTAATTGCGGATTTCATTATCTTTTCTGCAAAAAATTTGATTAAATTCTCCGGATACCATTATTTTTTGGAAGCCTGAAATCTATTCAAAATTTTTGAGTATATAAATAATATTTGAATGATTATTAAGGATACACTATGGACAATTTTAAACATTTACCAGAACCTTTCCGCATCCGCGTTATTGAACCCGTCAAACGTACGACCATTGAATACCGTGAAGAAGCGCTGAAACGCGCCGGCATGAATCCTTTTTTATTAGACAGCGAAGACGTATTCATCGATTTATTAACCGATAGCGGAACAGGTGCCGTCACTCAAGACATGCAGGCGGCAATGCTGCGCGGAGACGAGGCATATAGCGGCAGCCGCAGTTATCATGCTTTGTGCAAGGCGGTAAAAGAGATTTTCGGTTATGAATACACCATTCCCACGCATCAAGGTCGCGGAGCGGAGCAGGTCTATATTCCCGTATTGATTGAAAAATGCCTGCGCGAAAAAGGCGGCGACCGCAGCAAAATGGTCGCGATTTCCAATTATTTCTTTGATACCACGCAGGGGCATACGCAAATCAATCAATGCGTTGCGCGCAATGTTTATACGCCGAATGCTTTTAATACCAAAGTCTATGAAGATTTCAAAGGCAATTTTGATTTGGAAAAATTAGAACAAAGCATTCAGGAAATCGGTCCGCAACATGTGCCTTATATCGTGCTGACGATTACCTGCAATTCCGCCGGCGGACAACCCGTATCTATCGCCAATATGAAAGCCGCTTATGAAATCGCGAAAAAATACGATATTCCGGTAGTCATGGATTCCGCGCGCTTTGCCGAAAACGCTTATTTTATTCAGCAGCGTGAAAAAGAATATGCCGATTGGACGATTGAGCAAATTACCTACGAATCCTACAAATACGCCGATATGCTGGCGATGTCGGCAAAAAAAGACGCCATGGTGCCGATGGGCGGTCTGCTCTGCTTTAAAGACGAGAAATGGCTGGAAGAATATAATGCCTGCCGCACCTTATGCGTGGTGCAGGAAGGCTTCCCGACTTACGGCGGCTTGGAAGGCGGTGCGATGGAACGTTTAGCCGTCGGTCTGCGCGACGGTATGCGCCAAGACTGGCTGGAATACCGCATTGCCCAAGTGCGGTACCTGGTCGAAGGTTTGGAAGCTATCGGCATTTATTGCCAGCAGCCCGGCGGACATGCCGCTTTTGTGGATGCAGGACGCTTGCTGCCGCATATCCCTGCCGAACAATTCCCCGCGCAGGCATTGTCTTGCGAACTCTATCGGGTAGCCGGTATTCGAGCGGTGGAAATCGGGTCTTTCTTATTGGGACGCGATCCGAAAACAGGCAAGCAACTGCCATGCCCTGCGGAATTGCTGCGCTTAACCATTCCGCGCGCCACCTACACGCAAACCCATATGGACTTTATCATTGAAGCCTTTGGACGCGTGAAAGAAAATGTCGCTAAAATTCGCGGTTTGGACTTCACTTACGAGCCGAAAGTCCTGCGGCATTTCACGGCAAGACTGAAAGAAATTTAACATCAAGGGGGCGCGACATTTGTCGCGCCTTTTTTGTCTAAGAAAAAGGATTTCGCTATGGAAAAAACACCTTCTATTTTCGGCGGTGCCTGTATTATCGCCGGTGTTTGCGTAGGGGCGGGCATGCTGGGCTTGCCCACTTCCGGCGCAGGGGCTTGGACATGGGTATCTTTGGCAGCCATTATCTTAACAATGGTGATTATGACCATTTCCGGTCTGATGTTATTAGAAACATTCAAGCATTATGATATTCATGCCTCATTCGATACGGTAACCAATGATTTATTGGGCAAAAAACTGAATATGATTAATGATATTTCCGTATATTTTGTCGGCGGCATCTTACTATATGCCTATATCACGACCTCGGGCGGTATTTTGCAGCAGCTCACGCAAATCAATAATAAAGTCATGTCGATAATATTTGTGCTGATATTTGCCGCGGTTGTTTGGCATTCCACAAGGCTGGTCGATAGAATTTCCACCATACTGATTATTTTTATGGGCTTGAGTTTTATCTTCAGCATCTCCGGCATGGCGGCAAATATTAAACTGGATATTTTATTTGACAGCCATAATGCCGATGGCGCCTATCTGCCGTATTTCTTCGGCATGCTGCCTGTGGCATTAGTCTCTTTCGGCTATCATCACTCCGTCGCCTCCATGCGGATTTATTACGGCGACGAACACAAAGCGCAAAAAGCCATTATCGGCGGCACTTCTATCGCCTTAGGTTTTTATATCATTTGGTTAGTCAGCATATTCGGCAATTTGCCGCGTGCGGAATTTGCCCCTGTGATTGAAAAAAGCGGCGAAATAGAAGCCTTATTGGCGGCATTGGGAAATGCCATCGAATCCAAAACCGTCGCCCAAACCATTCACGCCTTTTCCATCGCCGCGATACTGTCTTCCTTTATCGGCGTAGGCTTGGGATTATTTGATTTTCTCGCCGATTTCTTTCACCGCAGCGATGATAAAAAAGGACGTTTCATTACCTGTTTATTCACTTTTGTGCCGCCTTTAATTTTATCTTTGCTCTTCCCCTTCGGCTTTGTCATTGCCATCGGCTATGCAGGGGCGGCGGCGACCATTTGGGCTTGCATTATCCCCGCCTTATTAGTGAGCAAAGTGCGCAAACGTCATCCGAATGCGGGCGGATTTAAAACCGTCGGCGGTTCGGGCATGGTCATTGCCGTGATTATTTACGGCGTGGCGGTAATGATTTTCCACTTTATGAATATGTTGGAACTATTGCCGGCTTTTAAAGGCTAAATAGGATAAAGCCATTCGGATTGCTTCACCGCGCTGAATGGCTTATGTGTTTTTCAATGAGTTATCAGGTAGGATATTCATAGTAAATTCATGACAAAATTAATCACTTTTCAATCGGGTAGGTCGGATACTTGTATCCGACATTGCTTGAAGTATCAATTTGTCGGATTTAAGAATCCAAACTGGCGAAAAATTTTAAAGGCTAAATAGGATAATACCATTCAGATTGCTTTATCCGCTCTTAATGCCCTCGTTATAGGGAAAATTAGCTGCGGGCTTTATATCTCTTTTTCTGTGTTTCAATGTAGAAGTCAATTTCTTCTTTTGAGTATCCTAAGATTTCTCCTATTTCTCTTTCGACTGCTTCATTTAATTCTTTGGTTTTACGAGTTTCTTTTATGAGCTGTTCTAGTCTTATAGCGCTCTTTCTGTGTCCTACTAAATAAAAAATATAAACACAGGGGTCTTCTGCAAAATCATAAAATTCTATTTCTCTATTATATTTGTATCCGATTAGAAATTCTGGGGGTATTTCCATGAAGAAATAGCTTACATTCTTTTTCCCAGCAAGCATCAGGTCTAATTCAGCTAAGTTGTGGGGGGATAATCTAGGGTCTGTCATTTTCGACCTCTTCCGCTTCTATAACCACCACCTATATGGCATGAACCATTACAACCACCGCCACCGGGAATAAATCCTCCACCACCTCCTCTGCTAGCAGGATTGGAACCGTCAGGACGTACTCCAAATTCCTTAAAATAGCAATCAGGGCATAAATCCCACCAATACTGCCGCTTTTAGCTCCGCAATTTACACAATCAGTTCGAGGTGAGCGTTTACCAGTTTTTTCAATCTTATTAATGTAATTATGTACTTCACCATCGAAACCATAATATGAGAGTTTTTCTTCATTTGATGTTTGAGCATGCGATGCAAACATAAATATGAATATAATTGATGATAAGAGTCTTTTCATTGGTTTTTAAAAACAATATATGTAAGAAATTAATTATACTTGGATGAGTGCTAGATAGCAATCGTAAGCGATTAATAAATATATGTTACTGAGACAGATTTCTGAACGTCCTCTAAATTAACCTGAGTTCGGGATAAGCACCCCACTAAAAAATAAAGAGCAATTGTGATAATCTACTGTTTTGACAAAACAAACCATCACAAAAGCCCTTTAACATGGAACATCTTACAACACTTTTCTGCCAAGTAGATGATTTTTGTAAAACATTTGAAGCAGACTTTAACCGCACACTCATCAGCAAACCCAACAGCAGAAACCGAAAAGCCTCTATCAGCACTTGCGAAATCATTACCGTATGGATCTATTTCCACCATATCCGCATACGTGATTTCAAAAGCTACTATCTATGGCAAATTAAAACCATTTGGAAAACAGCATTCCCCACCATGCCAAGCTACAATCGATTTATCGAATTAGCACAACGTGCATTACCTGCTATGTTGGTTTTTCTCAGTACTCAAATGGGGAAATGTACAGGCATCAGTATCGTGGATTCCACCATCTTATCTGTTTGTCACAATCGTCGAATTCATAGGCATAAAGTGTTTAAAAACATTGCTCAACGTGGCAAAAACAGCATGGGTTGGTTCTATGGATTCAAACTTCATGCAGTGTTTAATCATGTAGGAGAGCTAGTCAATTTCTGCCTAACGCCAGGCAATGTTGATGACCGTAAAGGCTTACGACAAATGGCAAACAAACTGTTTGGATTGTTGGTTGGGGATAGAGGCTATATCAGCAAAGAGTTAAGCGATTGCTTAGAAAAGAGATACAACATCACTTTACTGACAGGCAAGAAAAAGAATATGAAATCCCCGCCCCAAAGTCCTGAACAAAAAAGGTTGTTAAAACAAAGATGTGTTGTTGAAACAATTTTTGATCAGTTAAAGAATCTATGCCAAATTGAACATACTCGCCATCGTTCAGAGAAGGGATTTTTGTTGAATCTGATTTCTGGATTAACGGCATATTGCTTGTTTGCGTATAAGCCGCAGATGCTTGGGAAGAATGCTTTGGCGGCTGCTAAATAAAGGTGGCTTATCCCGAACTCAGGTTAAGCTAAAAAGAAACTTTGAAAATAATGTGGCTCTAGCCTTTGCTTATCAATGGCTTAAGATATGAATGTTCAACAGAACCTAATATATTTTGAAATTTTGTTAAGAGATTATATATGTGTATAGAATTAAATCGTTTTATTAAATTAATAAATGAAAATTTCAAAGATATCTCAAATGAGGAAAATGAATCCTTAGTTATAGCTATCTTTAGAGATTTAGATAAACAAGAACTATGGAATGATAGGTCAGCTCTCTATAGCTACATAAAAGGGAGTAACTCACTAAATCAGCATATCGATTATATTGAAAATAATATAAAACAAGGACTATTTATTGAGCCTTTTAAAATATGGACGGATATACCAGATTGGTATCTTCCCGATTTAAGTCATGAGGGTTTAAGTTTTACAACTCCAACGAAGAGAAATTTTTATATCCCAAAATTTATTATTCAGACAATAACGCAAAAGTTTCCAACCAAGACTAACCTAAATGATTTATCATTTTTTGCATGGGAAAATCACCTTTTACCACCATTTATAAAGGGTTTAGAATATCCTAAAAATGAATATTATAATGATTTTACCAAATTAGATGATAAACAAAAAAGTTTAATAGCTTTCTTTTTATGCCATAGATTTGAAGAAAAACAGATCATTTTTGACAAACCAGATAAAACTCAAAAAACCTTTTTTTACGAATATTGGCTACCTTACTTGAAGGTATTATTTAGTGATATAAATCTATTTGACAGTGACAATATGGATTGATCTTTGACATTAAAGCCGAAAAATAAAGCTAAAACAAGGGTAACGGTGGATGAGACGACAGGTTTGGTGAAAAACTTGAATCAAGATGCGGTCAATACGGCGATACAGGATTACCAAAAACAGGTAGAGGCTTACTTGCAACAAAACCATCCGAATGCGACGGTAGGCGATGTGTTGGGTACCAGTAAGATTAAAGAGTATAAGAGTCAGTTTTTAAGCCCTGGTTGCCGTATCAAGTGAAGACGGTAATCAGTGAGGCTCTAGACTAGCAGGGTGATTGGTATAATTTATTGCAGAAGCGACCATAAATGTTTTTCTAAATCATCAATACTCTGCTTCCAGCGCCATTCGCATTCCTTCAAATGCTATTCGAAATTTTTGCTTACACCGTTAAATTTTGCAAGCCTTCTTTTGGTAAAACTCCAAAAACTTTCTATACCGTTGATGTGTCTGCTGTCATGTGCAAATTCGTTTTGTCCGTGATTCTAAATAATCTATGGTTAATAGAGCGCTATTAGGTTATTTAATGTATTCAAACAGCCCATTTTTATCCCTGTAATAACTTGGTGTCTATAATTTTTGACGCAACCCCCCCCCCATCACCTCCTTTAATTTTAGTTACCTTTGATAAAGTCTATCTATTCCGCATGTGCGGCTTCGCGGTGGTAATGGCGCAGGGCGTGTTCTTTACGCCGTCCGCCGGAAAAAGCGGAAACGCGTTTGAGGTAGCCGATGACGCGCGTGCCGTAGTCGATATTGTCCGAGCCGCAGGCAGGGCAGGCGCATAAGGTGCGTTTGTCGATGTGTTCGCAGTCATTGCAGATGGTAATGCGCACGTTGACGCAGAAATAGTTGCAGCCTGTTTTGGCGGCGATATTGAGCAAAGACAGATAGCCGCTTGCCGGTAGTGCTTCATCAAGATTCAAATGCAGAGCAGAGCCGCCGTCAAGCCAGTCAATCAATTCTTTGCCGTGCAGGAGGAATTTGTCTAGGGCATTGATGCTGTCGTCTTCCACGGCGTAAAAATAGGAGTTGTAGCAGTCGCGTTTGACGGCGTAGCCGTCGGCTTTATCCCATTTGGCGTTTTTTACGCCGAGATTTTCCGCCGGCACGAATTCGGTGTTGAATTTAACGCCGTAATGTTTGGAAGCGGCTTGATTGGCTTCAAAGATGGTTTTGAGGCGGCTTTGTACAAATTCTACGTATTGCGCATGATAGCCGGGGCGAATGCCTTGAGATTCCGCCGCTTCGACCATGCCGTTGATGCCGATGGTTAAGAATTGTTTGTCGAGCGTGATGAAACCTGCATCATAGACCGGCAGCATGCCTGCCGCTTGGTAGTCTTCCATCAGTTTGCGGTAGGCGTATTGATATTGATGAATTTTGGCGACTTCTTGCGCCAAATCGCGTCCGTCTTGTTCAAGACGGTTCATATTGATGCTGATGACGTTGATTGAGCCTGTCGCGACGCCGCCCGCACCCAAGGTGTAGGAAAAGCTGCGGTCTTCAACGGCATTGCGCAGGCGGCAGCAGGACGCCAATGAGTCGGGATTATCCGATAGGTACATGAAAAAGGAGTTGCCTTCTGCCAGTTGCTGCGCCAGCATTTGCGCAAAAGGCATGTCTTTGCAGCTGCCTTCGGCGGTAAGCATAGCGGCGGTAACGACAGGGAAGGTTAATAAGGCGCGGCGGCGTTCTTGGTTAAACCATGTCAGGAAAAATTCCTGCAAGGCGGAGACGCTTTGCCAGTCGGGGCGCGACAAATCCGGAAAGACGAAGTTGCCGAACATCGCTTCAAAATAATGGCGGTCATATACCGAGATATTCCAGAATACGCTTTGATAGCCGCGCGCCGCCGCCGGTTGGTTGATGCTATAGACGACTTGCTGTAAGTGATTGGCGATTTCCGCGCGGTGGCTGCGTAAATAATCATCGCCGTAATCTTTGCGGGCGAAATAATCAAAATAGCTGAGAAATTCCACTGTCGCCACCGCGCCGGCAAATTGTGCGCTGATGGCAAATACTAAGTTCACAAAAGAACCGCAAAAAGAAGCCAGATGTTTGGGTGCATCGGATTCGCCGCCCAATGTGCGCAAGCCGTCCAATAAAAACGGATAGAGCGTTACCGATACGCAATAAGGCTTGAGGCTGGTTTCATCATGCACATAAATTTCATGTGCTTCGATTTGGCGCAAATATTCATCGGCGCAGTCCTGCCCGAATAATTGCGCGATTTTGCCCGATACTTGTGCGCGGTTGATTTGCACAAAGAAATCTTTCATCAGCTCGGCTTCCATCGTGGCGATGTTTTTCTGCGTGACATTGGCATTGGCATCCATCGTCGAGCCGTCGGCGGCATTGTTTGCCGCGATGTAGCGGCGCATAAAATCCAATTTGCCTGCGATTTGCGCATTATCCAAACGAATCATTTTTCCTCCTGTTTAATAAACCGATACGGTATTGGTATTAGCATTGCGGGCGAGAAACAGATGGTTCAATACCTTGCCGCTGCTGACTTCGATAAAACGCTGATTGCTGCAAGGGTTGTCCAATCCGCCCAAATCCGCTTTCCAAGGCCCTGTTTTCACATAATCCAAATAGGGCAGCAAAGGCGGCGTCAATTGCTGCAAATCCTCAAGTTCCGCTCCTGTGTAAAGGCAGGTTTTCAAACCCTGCGCCCGCGCGATGCGCAGCAATTCCTGCAAGGCTTGCGGCTGCCATTCGCCGCCCATAAATAGCAGACAGGTAATGAGTCCGCGATAGATGTGCAGGCGCTGTCGCAAATAATCGGCGCTTAATGCCTGCGCCTGCTGCGGATGCCAAGAATCCGCACTATGGCAACCATGGCAGCGCAGCGGACAGCCGGCAATCAAAAAAGCTAAAGAGGCTTCCTGCGGCACTTCCTGCCAGACAATGTCTTCGGAACAGAAAAATAAGGAATTTTTCACAATATATGGTGTATTTTGTTTTGTCATGCACAATATATTGTGCCTAAATGTATCGATTGGCAAGGAGATTTTATTAACTTGGCAATAGATATTCATTAAGCGGCAGATAAAAGAAAGATTTTTTCGCAGAGATTTTTGCGGTTTTTGTCTTTGGTAGATTTTTTCATCAAAATTTCCTTACTGGTTGAAACCCCTTCCTTTAGGGAGGATAATCTTGTGGGAGAGGTGTAACCTCTTCCAATTCAGGGCAACACGTAGAGCGACGCTTTATGTGTCGCTCTGTGTGTTGAAACATGTCGGATTCTTGAATGACTAGCTATCTATTTGATAATCATGTTTTTTGATTACATTTTCAATATTTGAGGCAATAAAAAACCCGCTAAAAAGCGGGTTTACAAGCAAAGCAGGCGAAAATCTTAAGCGGCAATCGCTTTGATTTTGGCATTCACGCGGCTTTTAAGGCGCGCGGCTTTGTTTTTATGAATGAGTCCTTTGCTCGCAGCGCGGTCAAGCAGGCTGACGGCGTATTGGTAGTTGCTGCGTGCAGCGTCCAAATCTTTGGCTTCAATTGCTTTGAGAACTTTTTTCACAGAAGTACGCATTGCAGAACGTTGGCTTGCGTTGCGTGCGCGGGCTTTTTCCGCTTGGCGGACTCGTTTTTTGGCTTGTGCTGAATTTGCCATGAATGCTCCTAATAAAATTAGCTTTTGCTTGAAATTTAAGGCGGCAGATAATGCCTGAATCAGGTAGAAAAGTCAATGTTATTGCCTGACTATCTCAAATAACGGTATTTTGCGATTTTGCGGCGTTTAGAAGAAGGCGGCGCCTGCTCCACTTAAATTCTATCTATTTATTTTGCCAGTATCGGCTTGTAATTGCCGCCACATCCACAGATAATGCCAAAAATTTATCAAAAATTCTTTGTTGTTTGATTGCTTGAAACGCTTTTCTTCAGCGAGGATAATGAAATGGAGAGCGATTGCTCTCTCTTGATTCGGGACAAAATATAGAGCGGCGCTTTATTGCGTCGTCCTGCGTGTTGAAACATCGTAAATGAGAGGATTATATGTCATACCCAGCTTCGTATCAGGCTTTTGAACGTGCTAAAAAAGTGATTCCCGGCGGGGTGAATTCGCCGGTGCGGGCTTTCGCTAGTGTGGGCGGCGATCCCTTGTTTATCCGCCGCGCCGAAGGGGCTTTTATTCAAGATATTGATGAGACGCGCTATATCGATTATGTCGGCTCCTACGGCCCGATGATTAACGGACATGCGCATCCCGAGGTGGTAAAAGCGGTGCAGGAAGCGGCGGCTTTGGGTATGAGCTTCGGCGCGCCCACAGAGGCGGAATCGCAATTGGCGGAGATGGTGGTGGCGCGCGTATCGGGTATCGATATGGTGCGGATGTGCAATTCCGGCACCGAGGCGACCATGAGCGCTTTGCGTTTGGCACGCGCTTTTACCGGACGCGATAAGATTTTGAAATTTGCCGGTTGTTATCACGGGCATTCGGACGGTTTGCTGGTAGCGGCGGGTTCGGGTGCGCTGACTTTCGGCGTGCCGAATTCTCCCGGTGTGCCGGCGGCGTTTGCGGCGCAGACCTTAACCGCTGTCTATAACGATGTGGCGGCATTGGAGCAGATCTTCCAAGCGCAGGGCAGGGAATTGGCGGCGGTAATTGTCGAGCCGATTGCCGGCAATATGAATTGCGTGCCGCCGACGCTTGAATTTCATCAGCGTTTGCGCGCTTTATGCGACGAATACGGCGTCTTATTGATTTGGGACGAGGTCATGACCGGTTTTCGCGTGGCTTACGGCGGTGCGCAAGAATTGTTCGGCATTCAGGCGGATATTCTGACTTTCGGCAAGGTCATCGGCGGCGGCATGCCGGTAGGCGCTTTTGCCGCGCGCGCCGAGATTATGCAGCATTTAGCGCCTTTGGGCGGCGTGTATCAGGCAGGGACTTTATCGGGTAATCCGGTGGCGATGGCGGCGGGGATTGCCAATTTGCGTTTAACCGAGGTGGAAGGCTTTTATCCGTATTTGGCGGCTTTGACGGCGCGTTTGGCAGAAGGAATTCGCGCTGCGGCACAAGCGCATGCGGTGGATGTGGTAGTCAATCATACCTGCGGTATGTTGGGATTGTTCTTTACGCAAGCGCCGCAGGTGGCGAATTTTGCCGATGTGCAAACGGTCGATACGGCGAAATTCGCGCGCTTTTTCCATTTGATGCTGGAAGAAGGTATTTATCTTGCGCCTTCGGCTTATGAGGCTTTGTTCGTCAGCACAGCGCATACGGAGGAAGTGATTGATGCCACGATTGCCGCCTTTGGGCGCGTCTTCGAGGTTTTGTAGGAGCGGACGATGGATATTGGCAATCTTCGCAAGGATTTTACCGACCACGCGCCGCTGCTGCGCGAGGATTTGGCGGATAATCCTTTTGAGCAGTTTCAGCAATGGCTGGGCGAGGCGATGGCGGCAAAAATAGACGAGCCGAACGCCTTTGTTCTGGCGACTGTGGATGCGCAGGGCATGCCTTCGCAGCGCACGGTTCTGCTGAAATTCTTTGATGAGCAGGGTTTTGTTTTTTATACCAATTATAAGAGTGCGAAAGCACAGGATATTGCGCATAATCCGCAGGTGTCGATGTCCTTTCCTTGGTATGCCTTGCAGCGGCAGGTCAAGATTCAGGGGCGAGCGGAAAAAATCAGCCGCGAACAGTCTTTAAAATATTTTTTAAGCCGTCCTACAGGCAGTCAATTGGGAGCATGGACGTCGCCGCAGAGCAAAATCATCGATTCGCGCGATTTTCTGATGTTGCAATGGCAGAAAATGCGCGAAAAATTTAAAGAAGGGCAAATTCCTTTGCCCGATTTTTGGGGCGGCTACTGCATTTGCGCGGAAAAAATCGAATTCTGGCAGGGACAGCCGAGCCGCCTGCATGACCGTTTTGAGTATCGCCGCCGCGATAATGATTGGGAGATTGTGCGCCTAGCACCCTAAAAACTAGGGAGGATACAGATGAATAAAACCGCTGTTTTGCAATTAATTCAGGATTTTTCGATAGAAACCACACCGCGCGGGCTGAGTAAATTAGCGCCCTTGGCACAATACCTGCCTGCCCAAACGCGCGTATTCATCACATTCCTGCCCGGTGCGGCATTTGCCGATACGGTGCGCTCGGCGCAAGAGATTGCGGCGCAAGGTTTCACACCCGTCGTGCATGTGGCGGCGCGCAATCTGCAATCGCAGGCGGAATTGCAGGAGGGTTTGGAAGCCTTGCAAGCCGGCGGCATTCGCGATTTGCTGCTCTTGGCAGGCGGCAGCATTCATACCCGTTCGCCGTTTCAAAATGCGCTGGAGATTTTAGACAGCGGCATTTTGGAACCATTCGATTGGCGCAGTATCGGCTTTGCCGGACACCCCGAGGGGCATCCCGATGTGCAGGCGGAAGAATTGCGCCGCGCCTTAGAAATCAAATGGCAATATGCTCGCCAATATCCGCGTGAGTATTATTTAGCCACGCAATTCTGTTTCCAAGCCGAGCCGGTAATTGCTTGGCGGCAATCCTTATTGGCGGCGGATATTCATTTTCCCCTGCGTTTGGGCGTAGCGGGCTTGGCGAATACCGCCGCCTTGATTCGCCATGCGCAATTATGCGGCGTCGGGCCTTCGATTAATTTCCTGATTAAAAACGCGGGCGTATTCCGGCGTCTGTTGGGCGGTGTAGCGGCACCGGGGCGCTTGGTGGCGGATTTGGCGCAGGCGGTACAGGACGGCAGCATTGACGAAGACGTGCGCCTGCATTTCTTCCCTTTAGGCGATTTTTCGCGTACCACCGCTTGGATTGCGGCGATTCAAGCCGGAAAATTTTATTTGGATAATCAACAGGGAGTACACATTGAACAATAAACTCGGATGGCTGGCGACGGCTTTCGTATTAAGCGCTTGCGGCACAAGCGCAGGTTTGGATTTGCCGCGTTTGCAGAGCGGAGAAGCCCGTATTTATCATTACAATTGCGCCGATGCCGAAGGCATGGACGTCGAATATGCCCACATGGCGGGCATTTATAGCGCGACAATCAAAATTCTTGACGGCAAAAAGGTGCTCAATCGCGAAGCCGACGGTGCCTTCCGTTTAGACGACTGGACGTGGCAAAGCGGCGCCGACGGGCGTTTTGAGCTGAAAGAGGGTGATAAAGTCCTGCGCAGCGCCTGCATCGCCATGAACCAAGCCGCGCCTGATGACAAACGCAGCGCGCGGAAAAATCTCTTCGGCGGCGATGAGGATGCGGGGCGAAAAACGCAGCCGCGGTAGCTTTCGCGGGCATTTCTCGCTATCATAGACGCCCGAATTTTCTCAATATTTAAGGACAGCTATTCATGGCAAGAGTTACCGTAGAAGATTGTTTAGTAGAAGAAAACAACCGCTTTCGTTTGATTTTGGCCGCCAGCGGTCGCGCGCGTGAAATCGCTTTCGGCGCCAGTCCGCTTGTGGCGCCGCTCAATGACAAACCCACCGTGATTGCTTTGCGCGAAATCGAAGAAGGACAAAGCAGCATCGCCCAGTTGCTGCAAAAAAATCAAAAAGGCATGTTTTAATCGGGACGCATCATGGCAATCGCGCTGACTTATCAACCCTTTGCAGGACTTACCGGCGCAAATGAATTAATCGCCGCTTGGGAGGCTTTGCGGCAGGAATTAAGCCATTATCTTGATGATGAAACGATTGCCGAAGTCTTGCGCGCCGCCGTCTATGGCGCGCAAGCCCATGAAGGACAAATGCGCCAGTCCGGCGAGCCTTATTTTGTCCACCCGATTGCCGTCAGCAAAATCTTAGCCGCGCAGCGCTTTGATTTGCCTGTCTTGCAGGCGGGCTTACTGCACGATGTATTAGAAGATACGCCGATTAGCAAAGCGGAAATGGCGCAGGTTTTCGGCACGGAAGTAACCGCCATCGTCGACGGCGTGTCCAAATTAGACCGCCTCAAAGACCAAGCGCCGCAAGAAGCGCAGGCAGACAGCTTTAAAAAAATGCTGGTGGCGATGACCGATGATCCGCGCGTGATTATCATCAAACTTGCCGACCGCCTGCATAATATGCAGACCCTCGGCGCGCTGCGTCCCGACAAGCGCATTCGCAAAGCCCGCGAAACCTTGGACGTCTATGCCTCGATTGCGGGGCGTTTGGGCTTATTCTATTTCCGTATACAATTGGAAGATTTGGCGTTTTCCCATTTGCATCCTTGGCGTTACGCCGTCCTGCAAAAGCATTATCAGCAGCGTTTTACCAATAAAACCGTGATTAACCGCCTGCGGCAGGAAATGCAGCCGCAATTGATGCGTTTAAATATCCAAGCCAGCATTAGCAAGCGGCAGCGCCATTTATGGGGCGTGTATTTGCGTATGAAGCGCAAGCAGAGTTTTGACGAGGCCTGCCGCACCATTCCCGTGCGCATCATTACGCAAAGCGAAGACGATTGTTATCGCGTTTTGGGTGTTTTGCATAAATCCTGCCGCCCGATTTCGGGCAAATTCGAAGATTATATCGCCGCGCCGAAAAGCAACGGCTACCGCTCTTTGCACAGCAGCGTTTTGATGAAAACCGTCGGCGCCGTGCTGAATGTGCAAATCCGCACTCGCGATATGCACAGTTTGGCGGAAACGGGGATTATCGCCGTCTGGCATCAGCATTTGAAAAATCTCTCTTTGCGCAATGAACATCATAATGTAGTTGCGGAAAAATACATGCGCGACTGGTTGTCGCGGCTGCGCGAAGTGCAAAATATCACGGACGACCCTTTGGAATTTTACGATGCGGTCAAAAAAGAGCTGAGTTCCGGCGATATTCATGTCTATACGCCGACAGGGCAAATCATTGATTTGCCGCATGGCGCCACGCCCGTCGATTTTGCCTATGCTATTCATTCGGAAATCGGCAATCATTGCGTAGGCGCGAAAGTCAACGGACTGCCCTATGCGATTTTTCGCCCTCTGCAAAGCGCGCAAACTGTGGAAATCATTACCGATTCGCAGGCACATCCGCATGCCGGCTGGCTGCAATTCGTGGTAACCGCCAAAGCGCGGGCGGGCGTGAATCATCATTTGCGCAGTCTGGAGAAAAAAGAAGCGCGGACTTTAGGCATGCATTTGCTGGATGCGGCTTTGCACGAATTCGGCAGCGACTATGCGGCGGTGGAAAAAGAATTAGTCGCCTATGCCAAGATGCAGGAAATTGAAATCAATGATTTATTAGATGATATTGCCTATGGACGCAAGCAGTCGGGCCTGATTGCCGCCGCCTTATTGGGCAAGGCGAAAAGTGAGCTGGGGCAGGAGCAGGTCTTGTACGTGCATAGCGCCTTAGACAGCGGCGTCTATTTGGGCGAATGCTGCCATCCCCTGAATCAGGATGCGATTATCGGACATATTGAACGCGGCAAAGGCATTCAAATTCACCGCCGCGATTGCGTTTTGGCGAAAGTCAGCGACGGGCAGGATTGGTTGCGCGCCGAATGGGCGGAAGATGTGCACGGCATTTTCAACAGCAAATTGGTCTTTGTGGTGCAGGACCGTCCGAAAATGCTTTCGCAAGTGGCGCAAATCATCGGCGATTGCGGCAGCAATATCACGGATTTGCAATTGGAGCGCTTGGGGCATCGCAATGATCAGCAGCGCTTTATTATGAAATTGGAAGTGCAGGGTTTGGAACAGTTGGAAAAGATTATGCAGCAATTGCGCTTGATTGACGGCATCAGTCAGATTGAGCGCGTCTAAATAAGGAGAAATGTATGTTTGAAAAGCAGATTATTCAAAGCGATAAAGCACCGAAAGCGATCGGACCTTACTCCCAAGCGGTGCGCGTGGGCGATTTGGTTTTCGTATCGGGACAAATTCCGCTCGACCCGAATACCGGCGAACTGGTCGGCGAAGATTTCAAAGCCCAAGCCGAGCAAGTGATTGATAATCTTGCCGCGATTTGCCAAGCGGCAGGCGGCGATTTAAGCAATATCGTGAAATTGAATGTCTATCTGACGGATTTAAGCCGCTTTGCCGAATTTAACGAAGTGATGAATTCGCGCTTTGCCGCCCCTTATCCGGCGCGTGCGGCGCTGGGCATCAGCGCTTTGCCCAAAGGCGCGCAGGTGGAAGCCGAAGCGGTGCTTGCGCTTGCTTAATAATGCTGGATTTTGACGACAGTCTGCAATCCGCTTTAGGTCTGAGTGATGCCCTCACTCAGACTTTTTTACGTGCGGGTCTGCGCCGCGTGCGCGATGTCTTGCTGACCTTGCCGCTGCGCTATGAAGATCGCTCGCATCTCACGCCGGTCGCCGCTTTGCGCGACGGACAAACGGCACTGGTGCACGGCTATGTGCAGCGCTGCCAAATTCAGGAAGGCCGCCGCCGCTTGCTGCGCGTGGAGATTAAAGACGATAACGGCGATGTCTTCCGCTTGGTATATTTCCGTTTTTACCCCAGCCAAATCAAACCGTTTCGCGAAAACCGCCGCGGCTTGTTTTACGGCAAGGTTGCCTACAACTCCTATGGCTACGATATGGCGCATCCTGAAATCACATGGCTGGACGAGGGCGATGTGGTGCAATTGCCCGACAGTTTGCAGGCGGTCTATCCCAGCGTGAAAGGCTTAAGCCAAATGCGTTGGCGGCAAGCGGTGCATCAGCTCTTAGCGCAATTGCCGCCTGCGCCGCAGGACCCTTTAAGCGCGGCGGGTTACTGGGATTTTGCCCGCGCTTTGCATGCCCTGCATCAGCCCTCATTGGCGGAGGTCTTGCCCTGTCCCGATGATAATCAGCATCCTGCGAAAAAACGCCTGATTATCGAAGAATTAGCCGCGCATCAATTGTCCTTGCACAATGCCCGCACCCAATTGCGCCGCCTACCTGCGCCCGCCCTGCCGGCGGATAGTCCTTTAGTGCGGCGTTTTTTGCAAGGTCTGCCTTTTCAGCTGACAGAGGCGCAAGCGCGTGTATATCAGGAAATTGCCGCCGATATGGCGCGCCCTGTGCCGATGCTGCGTTTGGTGCAGGGCGATGTCGGTTCGGGCAAAACGGTGATTGCCCTGCTGGCTTGCTTGCAGGCGGTGGCGGCCGGTAAACAGGCCGTCTTTATGGCGCCGACGGAGCTTTTAGCCGAGCAACATGCGCAAAATATGCAGCGTTTACTGGCGGATTTGCCGCTGCGCAGCGTTTTGCTGGTCAGCAAATTACGCGCTAAAGAGAAGAGACAAATATTGGCGGAGATTGCGGCAGGCGAAGCGCATCTGATTATCGGCACCCATGCCGTCTTCCAAGAACAGGTGCAATATCAGGATTTGGCTTTGGTGGCGGTGGACGAGCAGCACCGCTTTGGCGTGCATCAACGTCTACAATTGCAGGAAAAAGCCGCCGCCGGGCAGGCGGTGCATCAATTGGTGCTGACCGCCACGCCGATTCCGCGCACCCTCGCCATGAGCGCTTACGGCGAATTGGATACCTCGATTATCGACGTATTACCGGCAGGGCGGCAGCCGATTCGCACCTCCGTGATGAGCAATGCGCGCCGCGACGAGCTGATTGCCAGAGTGGGCGCCGCTTGCCGCCAAGGCGCACAGGCCTATTGGGTCTGTCCGTTGATTGAAGAATCGGAAGTCTTGGAATGCGAAAACGCCGAGGCGGTCAGCGCTCACATCCAAGCCCTCCTGCCCGATGTGCGCGTGGCATTGGTACATGGGCGAATAGAGAGTAAAGAACGCAGCGAGACCATGCGGCGCTTTGCGGCGGCGGAGATTGATTTATTAGTCGCCACTACCGTGATAGAAGTGGGCGTAGATGTGCCGAATGCCTCGCTGATGGTTATTGAAAACGCCGAACGTTTCGGACTCTCGCAATTGCACCAATTGCGCGGGCGGGTCGGGCGCGGCAGCGTGCAATCGGACTGCATTTTGATGTATCAAGCGCCTTTGGGCGAAACCGCCAAACGCCGCCTGAATATGATGCGCGACAGTACGGACGGTTTTCGCATCGCCGAAGAGGATTTGCGCATTCGCGGCGCGGGAGAATTACTCGGCACGCGGCAGACCGGCGCATTGGGTTTGAAAATCGCCGATATCGAACGCGACCAAGTCTTGCTTGCTGAAGCGGAGCAAATCGCCGACGCATTGGAAGGCAGCGATTATGCCGCAGTCTTACTGGCGCGCTGGATTGGGAAAAATACAGAATATTTGAAGGTATAGACGCACTGCCGCGGATATGAGGGCAATACTCAGACACAGAAGCTATAGTCGAAGCCTTTGATGCAGATTGGCTGTTAGAGGAACTGAACGAAAGCGCTTGCCAAGCGGTGATTGCGCCGACGAGCAAGCGAAAACTGCAACGTGCTTATGATCGGCATATGTACAAATGGCGTCATTTGCTAGAAAATGTTTTCTGTGATTTAAAAGAGTTTAAGAAGATAGCCATGCCTTCGGAGAAAACGGACAGATCCTTTGCGGCAAACATTTACCTCGCTGCAACCATTATGGCTTTAAGGTGATTGTCAACAGACCCTAGAATAGAAACACGAAAGGCACCTTAAACAGAAAGTGCCTTTTTATATAGTACCTTAACTTCAAAATGAGACTTAGAGATACACATTTTGTCAGGAGAAGCGCTTAGAATAATCTCATTTTGAAGTTAAGAGACTATATTTTTCAATTCCTTATAACACGCAGACTTGTAAACCGAAGGACACCGGTTTTTCTGTTTGCGCCGAGCGCAGCTGCGGATCGGGTTGCTCCATAAAACGAATCGCAAAGCGATGATTGTCGCCGCTGATGCGCGGAAAGACTGAATATTGCGGGGCAAGATGCACGCGTAATAATTGGTTTTTTTTGTCCTTTTCCAAGGTTTTTAAAAACATGCCGTCATCGGTATGTTCTTCGGTAATCGTCGCACCGCAGCGCACTAAGGTCAAAATTAAGCCGATGGCTTTGGCAATGGGAGAAAATAATGAATAGCAGTAGGGCAGAAAGCCGTTTCCCTGCTCGCAATTTTTTGCCAGCCAAAATTGATAGGCCGGTACTTCAAACAGGCAGTTGCCGCTCTGATTGAAATTGCGTTGGCGCAGACTGTTAAATAATTCATTCTCGCGCAAAGCGCTAATCGGATTGAAATTCATGTCGTGAATCTCAATGAGACTGCGGTCAATATCTTCGTCATGCCGGCAATGGATATGCACATGTTCGATTTCACGTGCCAGTAAAATTCTTAAGCGCTGTAATTCTTTGAGAATTTCCGCACGGATTTCATAGCGGTGGAGAAAATCCAAGACATCGAATAAAGCATCTAAAAAAAGCTGAATCGAATAATATTCGTCGGCTTTGTGAAACAGACGCATCTGTTCGAACATGCTGTCAAGACGCATAAATAAACGCATACGTTCCGAAAGCGGATGTTCATAGATATAAGACTTTGCTTCAATGGGATTATTCTGCATAAAACTTCCTTTATTTTGCGGCATATCCTGTCATAAGATAGGGACTAGGGCAAGCTTGAGAATTGCCTATATCGGTCCAAATTGGTATAGTTTAGCGCCTCAAGATTTCACTACTAAACGGAATTTTTTCGTGTTACACGCGTTCGGAAACGACAGATTTTTTACAGCAGCGGGCTACGCATTTGTTTTTGCTTGGCTTGATGCTTATTTCTATTGTGTACTTAACCTATTATCACCGGCAAAAAGCGCCTTGAGAGCGTTTGTCGGCTCTTGGAGAATTCAAAATAATGAAAAAGATGCTTATCAATGCCACGCAGCACGAAGAGCTGCGCGTGGCGCTGGTCGACGGCCAGCAACTCTACGATCTGGATATGGAAACCCTCTATTCCGCCCAGAAAAAATCCAATATCTACAAAGGCAAAATTACAAGAATTGAGCCCTCTTTAGAAGCGGTTTTTGTCGATTACGGCAGCCAAAGACACGGTTTTTTGCCCTTTAAGGAAATCGCTAAAGAATATCTGATCGGCTCCACCAATACCCAAGGCGAAAAGCTCGGCATGAAAGACATGCTCGAAGTCGGACAAGATGTTTTGGTGCAGATTGAAAAAGAAGAGCGCGGCAATAAAGGCGCGGCACTGACGACCTATATCAGTCTGGCAGGGCGTTTCTTAGTCCTGATGCCGAATAATCCGCGCGCCGGCGGCGTTTCGCGCCGCATTCAGGGCGATGAGCGCAAAGAATTGCGCGATACTTTGGACCAATTGGAAATCCCTGAAGATATGGGCGTGATTGTGCGCACCGCAGGGGTCGGACGTGTGCAGGAAGAATTGCAATGGGATTTGGATTTTCTCATGCAAGTCTGGACGGCGATTAGCGAAGAATACGTTAAAAGCCCGCCGCAGCGCCTTATTTATCAAGAAAGCAATATTATCGTGCGCGCTTTGCGCGATTATCTGCGCCCCGATATTGCGCAGATTCTGATTGACGACCCGCGCGTCTATCAGCAAGCCTTGAGCTTCATGAATTTGGTCATGCCATCTAGCGCGAACAAACTCAAATTATACGAAGACACCACGCCGCTCTTTACCCGCTATCAAATCGAAGGACAAATCGAAAGCGCCTATCAACGCACCGTCAAACTGCCTTCCGGCGGCGAGATTGTGATTGACTACACCGAAGCCTTGGTCTCGATTGACATCAACTCCTCCAAAGCTACCAAAGGCGGCGATATTGAAGAAACCGCCTATCAAACCAATTTGGAAGCGGCGGACGAAATTGCCCGCCAAATGCGTCTGCGCGATTTCGGCGGATTGATTGTGATCGATTTCATCGACATGCTTTCGCAGCGCAACCGCAAAGATATTGAACAGCGTCTGTATGATGCCACCACTATCGACCGTGCGCGCGTGCAAATCGGGCGGATTTCGCGCTTCGGTTTATTGGAAATGTCGCGCCAACGGCTGCGCGCTTCGATTGACGAAGCCAGTCATCAAGTCTGTCCGCGTTGCAAAGGGCAGGGCAGCATCCGCGGTATTCAGTCGCAGTCATTATCGATTCTGCGCCTGATTGAAGAAGAGGCGATGAAAGACCGCACCGTGCGCATCATCGGCGAATTGCCGGTTTCGATCGCCACTTACCTGCTCAATGAAAAACGCAGCGCCCTGCGCGGCATCGAGCAGCGTCATGAAGTAGATATCGTTTTGATGCCGAACGTGAATTTGCATACGCCGGATTATTGCATCGAGCGTGTGCGCGATGACGAGGTCGATGAAGAGCGGATTCCAAGCTATCGCATGCCGCTGCGCCATGAAAGCAACGAAGATACGCCGCTTCAGCACGGACACATGCCTGCGCCGGAGCAGGCGGCGGTATCGAATATTGTGCCGCATGCTCCTGCGCCGCAGCAGTCCGAGAAAACGGAAAAACGCGAGAAAGGCGGTCTGTCCGCCCTGTTCTCGAAAGTCGTTGCCTTGTTTAAAGACAGCGGCAGTGCTGCGCCTAATGCCGAGCAAGTGCGCGAGCAGGTAAAAAACAAAGAAAAAAATAATCGTCAGCCGCGGCAAGACCGTCAGCGGCAAGCGCGTCAAGAACGCCAAGAAGCGCGCGGCGAGAAAGAAAATCGCGATGAAGAGCGGCGTCAGCCACGGCGCGAACGTCAGCGTCAGCAAGACACGGCGGCGCTTGAGAAACTTGCTGCGCAAGAGCGTGTTGAGTCAAATACCGCTGCGGGAAACCTGCCGCGCGAAGAGAAAAGCAATCGCCGCCGCGCCAAAGCCGAGCCGGTGCAAGATGATGTGAATCCGAGCATCGAGCAATTGCAAAATCCGCCGGAAACGATTAACGGACGTCCCGTCGGCAAAGGCCGTCCGCGTGACGTGCATGCGGTACGCGGACAAGGCAAAGCGCCTGAAACCCGCCGTGCCGCCCAAGAGCAGCAAGCGGCTTATGAGGTGGAAGCGGAAACCGCAGCGTTCGAAAATCTGCAAGCCGATTTGCCCTTTGCTCCTGCGCAGCATAATGAAGCCGCAGCAGTCCAAGAGCCGGCACCGCAAGCCCCTGCCGTTAAATCCGCTCAGCCGGGTTTGGTGAGCTTTTTAAGCGACGGCGAAACCGCAACGACAGCCGAAACGGTGGAAACCGCGGCAGAAGAAGCGGCTACAGAAGCAGTCGAAACGGAAGAAACAGCGCCAATAACGGCGGACGTGGCCGCAGAAGCGCATGAAAGCGCCGCAACAGCCGTCGGTGAAAACGCGGAAGCCGCCGAAGCGCCGGCGAAAAAAACACGGACGCGCCGCACGAGAAAATCCGCCGCAGAAAAAGCGGCGGCAGAAGCGGCGCAGGCGGCAGAAGCCGAGACGGAAATCCCTGCCGAATCCGTAGCGGCAGAAACGCTTAGCGAAACTGCTGAAGCGCAAGTCCTAGAAGTGCAGGAAGAAAAGCCTGTGCAAGCGGTAGAAGCGGCTGAAACCGCCGCTCCGCTTGAGCAAGCCGAACCAAGCAGCGAAGAAACGGTCGCTGAAGCGGAAAAGGCAGTAACTGAGGAAGAAGCGGCTGTCCAAGTGAAGGAAGAAGCGGCAGAAACTACAGAAGTCATTGCGGAAAAAGCCAATCCCCTACAGCAATTGGCGCAATTCGGGCAGAGCGCTTGGTATGACAACATCCACCGCGCCATGCTGAAAAACGGCGAATTGCAACGTCTGATTGAAGAAGACGATTTGCGCGGCGTAACCTCCAATCCGGCGATTTTCCAAAAAGCGCTGGCGGAAAGCGAAGGTTATGACCAAGCCTTGCAGCACTGGCTGGAGAACAACACCGGCGGCGTGCGCGACGCTTTCTTCGCCTTGGCAATCGAAGATATTCAAATGGCCTGCGACCAAATGTTGCCCGTATTTGAGCGCACAGGCGGCGTGGACGGCATGGTATCTTTGGAAGTTTCGCCCGATATTGCCCATGACAGCGAAAAAACCATTGCCGAAGCCAAAGCCCTGTTTGCCAAAGTGGCGCGTGAAAACGTGATGATTAAAGTGCCGGCGACCGAAGCAGGTGTGCGCGCCGTTCGCGAACTGACGGCGGCAGGCGTGCATGTCAATGCCACTTTGCTCTTCTCCGTCTCGCGCTATCAGCAAGTGCTGGAAGCCTATATCGACGGCTTGAAAGCGCGTGTGGCGGCAGGTGAGTCGATTGATTACCTGCGTTCGGTGGCGAGTTTCTTCGTCAGCCGCGTGGACAGCGCGATTGACGAAGCCCTGCCGGAAGAACATGCCGCTCTGCGCGGACGGGCGGCGGTAGCCAATGCGCAATTGGCGTACCGCTACTTCTTGGAGCGGATTAGCCATGACGATTGGCTGGACTTGCAGCAAAAAGGCGCGAAAGTGCAGCGTTTGCTCTGGGCAAGCACCGGCACGAAAAATCCGCAGTATTCCGACACCCGCTATGTCGATTTATTAATCGGGCGCAATACCGTCAATACCATTCCGCCTGCCACCTATCAAGCCTTTAAAGACCACGGACGTGCCAGCGACAGCCTGCTGCGCCGCATAGAGGAAGCGCCGCAATTGATGCGGCGCATGGCGGAAATCGGCATCGATATGGAGAAAATCGCGGCGAAATTGGAAAAAGAAGGCATCGCGCAATTTGAAAAAGCCTTTGCCGATTTACTCAATACGTTATCAGGCAAAATCAAAGCGCTGCGTCAAGCACCAGCCGATGAGGGGCAAAATGAACACGAAGAAGAGGGCGCGGATGATGGACAATAATCTGCTTGCCCTGCTGCGCTGCCCGATTGACGGCAATCCCTTGGAATTGAGTGACGACGGCGCTTATTTAATCAATCAGGCGGCGCAGCGCCGCTATCCGATTGAAAACGGCATTGCCATGCTCCTGCCCGAGCATGCGCAAAATCCGGCATCTTTACCGGCGCCTGATGAGCCGCAAGATGACTGATATTCAAATCGTCATTCCTGCCCGCTATGCCGCCACGCGCTTGCCGGGCAAACCCTTGCAATTATTAGCCGGCGAGCCGATGATTGTGCATACGGCGCGCCGTGCCGCCCAAAGCGGTCTGCCTGTTTTAGTCGCTTATGATGATGAACGCATCGGTGCGGTATTGGCGCAATACGGCATTGCCGCCATTGCCACCAGTACCGCGCATGAAAACGGCACGCACCGCTTAAGCGAAGTGGTACAGAAAAAAGGCTGGAATGACGACACCCTGATTGTTAATGTGCAGGGCGACGAACCGCTGCTGCCGCCGACTTTGATTAGACAAGTGGCGGATTGCCTTATCCGCCATCCCGAAGCGGCGGTCGCCACCCTTGCCACGCCTTTTCAGAGCGATGAATCGCCGGCATCGCCCAATATGGTAAAAGTCGTCAGCGATATGCAGGGTTATGCCCTGTATTTCTCGCGCAGCTTATTGCCCTGCGTGCGCGACGGCGGCGATTTTCCTTACCGCCGCCATATTGGCATTTATGCCTATCGCGGCAAAGCCCTGCGCGCCTATCCGCAATTAGCCGCCACCCCTTTGGAGCAGGCGGAAAAGCTCGAGCAACTGCGCTTTTTGGAGCAGGGTTTCCGCATTGCGGTGGACAATGTGGCGCAGGCGCCGCCGGCAGGCGTGGACAGTCCCGAAGATGCGCAGCGCGTTGATGCGCTCTTGCGTGCCACCGCAGACTAGTCGGCAAGCGTGTTTTGATGGCGATGAGCGAACAGCGCCGTTTTGATCCCAAAACCTTTTTAAGCCATGTGACTACCCGCCCGGGAGTGTACCAAATGCGCGATGCCGCCGGCGTTGTTTTATATGTCGGCAAAGCCAAAAACCTGCGCAAACGCCTCTCGAGCTATTTCCGCAGCCAAGGCTTGTCCGGTAAAACCCAAGCATTGATGAAAGCGGTGGTCGATATCGATACCACCGCCACCGCCAGCGAAACCGAAGCCCTGATTTTAGAAAACAATCTGATTAAGGCGCATCGTCCCAAATTCAATATCTTATTGCGCGACGATAAAAGTTACCCCTTCATTCATCTGTCGGCGCATGCTTTTCCGCGTCTGTCCCTGCATCGCGGCGCGCGCAAACAGGGCGAATATTTCGGGCCTTATCCGAATGTGCAGGCGGTGCGCCATGCCTTGGATTTGCTGCAAAAAGTCTTCCGCGTGCGCCAATGCGAAGACAGCTATTTCGCCAACCGCAGCCGTCCTTGCCTACAATATCAAATCGAGCGCTGCTACGCCCCCTGCGTGGACTACATCGCCAAAGCGGACTATGCGCAAACCGTTGCCGCTACGCGCGATTTCCTCAAAGGACGCAGCGACAGCCTGCTGCAAGACTTAGACCAAGCCATGCAAGCCGCCAGCCATGCACAGGAATACGAACAAGCGGCGCGTTTGCGCGACCAATTGATGCAATTACGCAAACTCACGGAGCGCCAACACATGGTGGCAGGCGCGGCGGATGCCGATATCTTGGCGGTGGTCAGCGACTACGGCGAAGTCTGCGTGCAAGCCCTGTTTTACCGCGACGGACACAATGTCAGCTCGCAGGCCTTCTATCCCAAACTGCCCGAGCCTTTGCCGGAAGCGGAAGTCTTGGCGGCATTTATCGGGCAGTTCTATCATGAACGCCTGCCGCCGCCGCAACTCATCCTTAGCCATGAACCGCCGGATGCCGATTGGCTGATGGATTATTTAAGCGAAAAAGCGGGGCGCAAAGTGCAATTCAGTACCCAGCCGCGTGAAGACCGCCGCCGCTGGCTGGAAATGGCGCAGGAAAACGCCAAAATGAGCCTTAGCCTGCGTTTATCGGGCAAAATGACGATGGAAAACCGCTTCCGCGCCCTTGCCGAAGCCTTTCATTTGCCGTCGATTCCCCAGCGTCTCGAATGCGGCGACATCAGCCATATGCAGGGCGAATATACCATCGCTTCCTGCGTTGTCTTCGACCATCGCGGCGCGCTGAAATCCGACTATCGCCGCTATAAAATTCAAGATATTCAGCCCGGCGACGACTATGCCGCCATGCGACAAATGCTCATGCGCCGCTTCACGCGCCTGAAAAACGGCGAAGGCATCATGCCGGATATCTTCTTTGTCGACGGCGGACGCGGACAACTCAATCAAGCGATAGAAGTCTTTGCCGAACTCGGTATTCAAGGCGTGCAGCTTATCGGCGTCGCCAAAGGGCAGGGGCGCAAAGCCGGCTTGGAACAATTCTGGTTTCCCCATGAAAGCCAAGCCCGCTACCTGCCGCCGGACAGCCAAGCCATGCAATTAATCGTACAAATCCGCGACGAAGCCCACCGCTTCGCCATCACCGGACACCGCAGCGGACGCGATAAAAAAGCCAAGCAATCGGTCTTGGAAAACATCGCCGGCGTAGGCGCGAAACGCCGTCAAGCCCTGATTCGCCATTTCGGCGGCATACAGGGCGTCTTGGCGGCAAGCAGCGAAGAGATTTCGCGCGTTCAAGGAATTAGTGCTACACTGGCGCAGGAAATTTATGCCAGCTTGCACGAAAACGGCTGAAATAAAGCATTCAAGGGAAAAAGGATGAATCATGGCAGGTCTTGCTACCAAACTCACCATATTGCGCGTTGCCTTAATACCGCTCTTTGCGCTCTTTTACTATTGCCACCCCGAATCATGGGGACAATGGCTGGCCTTATGGGTCTATGTCATTGCCTGCGTGACCGATTATTTCGACGGCTATCTGGCGCGCCGTATGAAGGAAGTCAGCGCTTTCGGCGCCTTTCTCGACCCCGTGGCGGATAAACTCATGGTCTGCGTCATCTTAGTTATCGTCCTCTCGCACTTTCCCGAGCAATGGCTGCTGCTCTGCACTCTCATTATCATCGCACGCGAAATTTGGATTTCCGCCCTACGCGAATGGATGGCATCGATGAACATGCGTGATGTGGTTGCCGTCGGCAAAGTCGGCAAATGGAAAACCACCGCCCAAATGCTGGCATTAGGCTTTTTAATCTTCCGCGAACCCTTTATCGGTCTGCCCATTTGGCAAATCGGACAAGTGCTGCTGATTATCGCCGCCGCCTTAACCCTATACTCCATGCTTCTCTACACCCAGCAGGCATGGCAAGCCCTCAATCAAACGAAATAAAGCGCAGGAGCGCATGACAGAAAGAAAAATCAACCGGCGTTTTCGCGGCTTTTTGCCCGTTGTCGTCGATGTGGAAACAGGCGGCTTCGACCGCAGCAAAGACGCCCTATTAGAAGTCGCCGCCGTCTTTGTGAACTTTAACGCCGAAGGCAAACTCGTGCCTGTGGACACTCTGCATTACCACGTCAAACCCTTTGCAGGCGCCAACATCGACCCCGAATCCCTCAAAATTACGGGCATCGACCCCTTTCATCCCCTGCGCCCCGCTCTGGACGAAGGCAAAGTCGCAAACAAACTCTTCGGTGCCATCCGCGAATACCAAAAAGCCCAGCAATGCACGCGCAGCATTCTAGTCGGACACAACGCCCAATTTGATCTAGGCTTTATCAACGCCCTTGCCGAGCGTACCAAATACGATCGCAACCCCTTCCATCCCTTTAGCGCCCTAGACACCGTATCCCTCGGCGCATTGGCATACGGGCAAACCGTATTGGCACGCATTGCCCGCCAAGCGGGATTGGAATACGACAGCAGCCGCGCGCACGGCGCCAAATACGACACCGAACTCACGGCGGAAATCTTCTGCCGCATCGTTAATCTATGGTCTGAAAAATACGGAGAACTGCCATTTTATGAAGCAAGCGACCCTGATAGCCCCTGAAGGCTGGACAGTACTCAAGCCCGCCGAGCAAAACGCATTCATTCAAGCGGAATTCGGACAAGAACTGGGGCGTAACATCCTCGCCGTGGCGCGCAAAAACGGCGCGCAAGACGTATTCGCGCTATTGGAATACCGCCAAACAGGCTACATCGAAAATCCCTCATTGCAGCAAATCAACGAACAAGTACTGATTCAAAAAGCCAATGAAGACCTGCAAATGATGAACCAAGAAAACGGCTTCTCCGAAGCGGAAAAAATCCGCTGGAAAGGCTTTGTCCTCAAACCGCGCTTTGACGAACAACACTATGTGCTCGATTACGGCGTAGAACTGCGTTTCGGCGACCTGCCGGCAGTCAATCTCTACCGCATGCAACTGCTGCGCGACGGCGTGCTGATTCTGACCCTTGTCGGCATGTCGCAAGACCAACTCAATTTCAACGGCTGGCAATACCGCTACGACAGCGCATGGAATTATCGGCAATACAATCCCAACCGCGACCGCAAAGCAGAAGGCACGTTAGCGAACCTTATGCTGATGAACCGCTTTATCTAAAAAAGTCGGATATTTATATCCGACTTTTTGTTTGTTAAAAACATTGTTTTAAATCAAAAAGATATCGGATTCGAGAATCCGACCTAGTGCTGAAGCAAATAATCCTTTTAGAGTGGGCAACTTGTTGCCCACGCGGTTTAATCTTTTACACATCGGCGTAAACAATAAGGAATATAACGCTTTAAGCGTTCTCCTTTGTCATGAATTGACTATATAGCTAATTCATGACGAAATTGATTATTTTTCAATCGGGTAGGTCGGATACTTGTATCCGACATGACTTAAAATATAAATTTGTCGGATTCAAGAATCCGACCTATCTCTTTATAAATTAGTATCTTAGGTATTTATGTCCAACATAATTTGTCATGCGAGTACTTTCCGGCATAAACGCCTAAGCTAAGGTTAAAAATATAATGTTCATATTTGTCATGAATGACTATATATATTTTTTCCTAGCTTTTTAAATAGCTTAATCGCTTTTTGGTCAAAAGTTGCAAAACTTTCTGCGCCTAATTGACTACCGGCATATTCATTGACACCATCGGCAAAATCACCGCCTTCCTGCATAAAAGCAAAACCCGCCTCTACTTCTGCTTGCGCATATATCAATTTCGGATGAGTAAGAAAATACGACAACTTATAGTAGATGTCGTGATTCGATTGCTGGTAAAGTCTCCGCAACACCCAAATCGTCTCGCAAAAGACAGTTGTTGGAATGATGATGTTCTCCGCCTGATCTAAAATTTCCAATGATTGCCGATGCTGTTTTTCATCATCTATCACGAATAGCCTGACTAAAATATTGGTATCAATGGCGACTTTCATTTATTAGAAATTCCTTGCACACCTGCTTCTGCATAAGCATCGGCAATCGCATCGTTTAATTCTTCGATGGTGAATTGTTTGCCGCTGTGATTGCTAAACAATCCTGCAAATTCTGCAAAAGAAGAGTTTTTTTTCGGTCTTTTGGCTGAAATTTTGATTGCCCCGTCTGCAAGTTTTTCTACGTCTAGCACCGTTCCGGCATCAGCGCCTAAATGTTGTAAGAATTCTTTTTTTAGGGTGATTTGTCCCTTAGAGGTGAGCTTTAATTGTACAGCCATAGAGTCTCCTAATGGTAAGGTTGATTGGTGAATTATGTCTTACTTTATTTGATGAATCAAGCCATAACATATTGAGTTGTTGATGTATTTTTATTCGTCCTTTTAATCGATACGACTAGCTTGTCTATCGGTATGGCAAAATCCGCCGGCGTTTTTCATTGCCTATTTTCTTCAGGTATAAATGCCCGCCTAACACAGAGCATTATAGTACCTTAAGGTCAAAATGAGATATAGAGATATATATTTTTGTCACAATAAGTGCTTGTAATAATCTCATTTGACCTTAAAAGACTATAAAATCCTGAAAAAGCTCCCATTTTATTAAAATGTCCCGCTTTTACAGCAAGCAACTCATAGGAAATCGCCATATGGACACTGCCCATTCTCTCCATGCTTCTCGCCGTCGCCACCATGCTGACCGCACCGCTCGGCGTCAAACTCTCGCACCGCCTGCCGGCAGACAAACTCAAAAAAGCCTTCGGCATCTTCCTGCTCTGCATCGTGGCGAAAATGATCGATAAAGTCTTTTTCTAAGAAAATGGGGAGAGAAAAAGCCTTCGCCGCAAGCAGAAGGCGGCGGAACAGCATGCTAAGCTGTAGTGAAAAAACAACAAAAATTTTTTTGTTGGTAAAATGCAACAAAGTTGTTGCATCCCTGCAAAAAAAGCAGTACTATTGCCCTCGGATTAGGCAATCCTTGAAAACACTTTTATCTCATTGGAGAAAACACATGAAAAAAGCTCTTATTGCATTAAGCGTTGCCGCAGGCATGATCGCATCAGCTCAAGCTGAAAACACCACCACTCTTTATGGTTCATTGGGTGTTGAAACTCAAGTTAACAAAAACAATACTGATTCTATTAGAAGCAGTATCACTGATAACCGTTGGAACTTAGATACTTCATCCGCTAAATTCGGTATCAAAGGTACTGAAGATCTGAACAACGGTTTGCAAGCTTTCTATAAAATCGAATTTGGTTTTGACCCTAATGGCGGTGTTGATAAGACTCGCTATGCCTACCTTGGCTTACGCGGTAATTTCGGTGAAGTAACTTTCGGTAAACAAGATTCGCTCTACAAAATCGTAACTAACAAAGCCGATATCTTCCAAAATAGCTTCTACGGCGAAACTACGCACTATGGTGCAGCGACTGGTGGTTCACAGATTCCTAAAGTGATCAGCTATGTATCGCGTAATATGAACGGCTTCCAATTCGGATTGGCAGGCGTATTAGATGGCAACCATGATGCAGTTGGTTTCTCTGATAACAAATCATTCTCTGCTTATCAAGCAGGTATTTGGTATGCACAAAACGGATTCTACGTAGGTGCTGCTTATTCATCTCTTGATGTTCAAAAAGGTAAATCAGCAACTTTACTTTCTGCTGCTGGTAATTTTCGTGCTAGAACACAACCGTTTGATAATTCACCAAGCATTGATGTAGTTGGTATTGCTGCCGAATACAAAAATGATCAATTTAAAGTCGCTATCAGTGCTGAGCATAAATCAGGTAATGATGTAGTTGGTGTTAGTGGTCCTTGGGGTTCTAATGATGCTAGTACCCCTGCTGATTTCGCTGCTATATCTCAAAAACGAGCTGCAGAACGTTTAGCATGGTCTGATGGTGAAAAATATGCCTTAGCTGGTGAATACTATTCTGGTCCTAATACCTTCCGTGCAGGTTTTGGTCTAGCCGATCTTAATGAGTTTAGTAGCAATATTTACACCTATGGTTTAGGCTATCAATATAACTTCAGCAACCGTACTTACACCTATGTTGAAGGTGAATACATTGACTGGAACGTTAACAATATAAAAAATGGCTACACTGTACGTGTAGGTCTGCGTCACGATTTCTAATCTGATTAGAGATTTTCTACAAGGATGTAGAGGGCGAGAGAGCAATCTCTCGCCTTTTTCTTTGTCTCATTATTGTAGGTCGGATTCTTGAATCCGACAAATGTATAGCTCGAACAATGTCGGATACAAGTATCTCCGCTACCTCTTGAAAAGAAATTCATCAAAATTTCCTTACTGTTTGAAACCCTCCCTTTAGGGAGGATAATCTTGTGGGAGAGGTGTAACCTCTTCCAATTCAGGGCAACACGTAGAGCGACGCTTTATGTGTCGCTCTGTGTGTTGAAACATTTTGCCATGAATTAAGCTTATATCGCTTTAGCAAAGACTTCCTATAAAGCATTTTGGTAAATACTCACTCAAGGTTTTTTGCAAAGGTATCAGACTTGGTATAATCTTGCGCTTGGCGCTTATGCGCCGTCTTTCCCATAATGATAGAGGAGTGTATCTGATGAAAAAAGCATTAAGCGTGGCCATTTTGGCGGTTTTGGCAAGCAGCGCCAGTGCGGAAATGATATTTCGCCGCGGTAACGGCAGCGAGCCGCAGATTTTAGATCCGCAAATTTCCGAAGGCGTGCCCGAATCGAATATTCAGCGCGATTTGTTTGAAGGCTTGGTGGCGGAAGATGCCGCAGGGGAATTGGTGCCGGGTTTGGCAAAATCTTGGGATATTTCTGCCGACGGCTTGGTCTATACTTTCCATTTGCAGGAACAGAATTGGACGGACGGCAGCCCTTTCACCGCGGAAGATGTGGTATTTGCCCTGCGCCGTCTCGTTGACCCTGCTACAGGTTCCAAATATTCCTTTATCGCTTACCCGATTAAAAACGCGAAAGAAATTACCGAAGGGGAAATCAAAGACAGCAGCGAATTGGGCGTCAAAGCCATTGACGCGCACACGGTGGAAATCACGCTGAATGCGCCGACGCCTTATTTCTTGGGCTTGCTCACGCATTCCTCCACGTATCCCGTGCCGAAAGCGGTGGTGGAAAAACACGGCAAAGAATGGACGCGTCCGGAGAACATCGTTTCCAGCGGACCTTTTAAAATGAAAGACTGGGTCTTGCAGTCGCATATCACGCTGGAAAAATCCGATACTTACTGGGATAAAGCAGCGGTAAAACTCGATCAAGTGATTTTCTACCCCACCGAAGACCAAAACAGCGAGCTTAAGCGCTACCGCGCCGGCGAATTGGATTGGACAAATGAAATTCCTAATGACCAACTCAAATGGATTAGAGAAAATCTAGCGGAAGAATTGAAAATCGGCGATTATTTAGGTACTTACTACTACGGTCTGAACCTAAGCAAAGCGCCCTTTAAAGACAATCTGAAATTGCGCCAAGCCTTGAGTCTGGCGATTGACCGCAATATCTTGACGGAAAAAGTAACCGGTGCAGGCGAGAAAGCTGCTTATACGATTGTGCCGCCGGGTGTGATGCACTATGAGCATTATGTGCCGGAATATGCGAGCTGGCCGCGCGATAAGCAAATCGCCGAAGCACAGCGTTTATACGCCGAAGCAGGCTACGGCAAAGACAATCCGCTGAAAGTGGAACTGCTCTACAACACCAACGAAAACCATAAAAAAATCGCGGTTGCCGTTTCCGGCATGTGGAAGCAGGTTCTAGGCGTGCAAACGGAAATGACCAACCAAGAATGGAAAGTCTATTTGCAAACGCGGCGCGAAAAAAATACGCAAATCTTCCGTGCCGGCTGGATTGGCGATTATAACGATCCCTATACCTTCCTTGAGATGTTCCAAGCAGGCGGCGGCTTAAATGACGTGAACTTCGCGCAAAGCGAATTTGACGAACTTTTGGCACAGGCGGCAAAAGAGCAGGATTTGGATGCGCGCGGCAAGATTTTAAATCAGGCGGAGCAGATGTTTACCGATGATTTTGCGATTTTGCCGATTTACTCCTATGTCAGCAAACGCTTAGTCAAGCCCTATGTGAAAGGCTATGAAATCAATATCATGGATCACTCACGCTCCAAATATATCTATCTGGAAAAATAATCCTAATAACCGTCTCAGCCACGGATAAAAGACCCACCTTGCGCCAAGCCGCGCCAAGCCGCGCCAAGCCGCGTCAAGGCGGGCAAGACGGCAAAGCCGCATTTGTCCATCTAAGGAGCCTTTATGTTTCAACACACAGAGCGACACATAAAGCGTCGCTCTACGTGTTGCCCTGAATTGGAAGAGGTTACACCTCTCCCACAGATTATCCTCCCTAAAGGGAGGGGTTTCAACCAGTAAGGAAATTTTGATGAAAAAACTCTTAGCCCTATTATTGCTTGCCGCCTTGGGCGCACAGGCAGAAAGCGTGCTGCACCGCAGCAATGACGACGAACCCTCTACTTTAGACCCGCAACTGGCGCAGGGTATGCCGGAAATGCACATTCTGCGCGATATGTTTTTGGGCTTGGTGGACGAAGCGCCCGACGCCTCTTTAATCGCCGGCGCAGCGGAGCGTTGGGAGATTTCCAAAGACGGACTGACCTACACCTTCCATCTGCGCGACGGCAAATGGTCGGACGGCACGGCGGTTACGGCGCAGGATTTCGTTTACGCTTGGCAACGCGCGCTCGACCCTGCGGTGGGCAGCAAATACGCCTTCTTCCTCTATCCGATTAAAAACGCCAAAACCATCAACGAAGGCAATGCGGAAGTCGCCGCATTGGGCGTAGAAGCGATTGACGCAGGCACCCTGAAAGTGCAACTGGAAAATCCGACCCCTTATTTCTTAGGTATGCTGACCAATGCGGTCGCCTATCCCGTGCCGAAAGCGGTAGTGGAAAAACACCAAAAAGAATGGACGCGTCCGGAAAACATCGTCAGCAACGGCGCATTTACCCTGCAAGAATGGCAGCCGCAGGCGCGCCTCGTATTAGCCAAAGCGCCGCACTATTTCAATGCCGATCAAGTGAGTTTGGACAAAGTCATTTATTATCCGACGCAGCCCAATGCCGCCCTGCAACGCTATCGCGCCGGCGAATTGGATTTCACTTCCGACGTACCGGTGGAACAGCTGAAATGGGTGCGCGAAAACCTGCCGCAAGAACTGCATACCCACAGCCAATTAGGCGTGTTTTATTACGGCTTCAACCTGACCAAACCGCCGTTCAAAGACAACATCAAATTGCGCGAAGCCCTGACTTTGGCGGTAGAGCGCGAGCCGATTGTGAAAAACATTACCGGCAGCGGCGAAGAACCCGCTTACAGCTTTGTCGTGCCGGGGGTGGATAATTACGGCGCTTCCTATCGTCCTGCCTATGCCGATATGCCGCGCGAAGAACGCATCGCCCGCGCCAAGCAACTGTATGCGGAAGCCGGCTATGGCAAAGACAATCCGCTGAAAGTGGAACTGCTGTACAACACCAATGAAAACAATCAGAAAATCTCCGTTGCCATTGCCGCCATGTGGAAACAGACCCTCGGCGTGAAAACCGAGCTGATTAACAAAGAATGGAAAACCTATCTCAGCGACCGCCGCAGCTATAATACCCAAGTCTTCCGCGGCTCATGGCTGGGCGATTATAACGACGCCAACACCTTTTTGGATTTGTTCGTCAGCGGCGGCGGCTCTAATACCGTCGGCTTGGTAGACCCCGAATTTGACGCCCTGATTGCGCAAGCCGCGCAAACCCAAGACATGGACAAACGTTCGGAAATTCTGCATCAAGCCGAAAAACGCCTGATTGATAATTTCAGCCTCATTCCCGTGTATTACTTTGTTTCCAAACACATGGTCAAACCCTATGTCAGCGGCTACGAAGCCAATGTCATGGACCACTGGCAAAGCAAATATCTGAAGGTTAACCGTCCGTAAATACGGACAAAGGCGACGATAAGCCGCCTTTTTCTCATGGTATAGTCTCTTAACTTCAAAATGAGATTATTCTAAGCGCTTCTCCTGACAAAATGTGTATCTCTAAGTCTCATTTTGAAGTTAAGGTACTATATAATCTCGCGCCAATCTGTACGCGAATGGAGGCATGCAATGGCAATCAAAGAAAAACTTGCGGATAAACGCATTCAATTAAGCCCGAAAGACAGCAAAAGACTATGGCAAAAACTTTCCGCCGTCGATGTCAGCCCTGAACGGCGTTTGCAATTGCAAGAAGCGGCAAAACAGCGTCTTCACATCATTTCTTGGGTTAAAAAATAATGCTTTATGTATCCCATTGTTGTTTTAGACGATCTTTCTGCCGATGATGCGGGCAAAGCCTTATTAGCGAATTTTAGCTGCGGTGATGCCGCTCTCGATAATTTTTTACACAATGAGGCGCTCCATTTACATAATGCCGGCATTACGAGAAGCCTCCTGTTTTTAAGCCCCAATCAAGAGGAAATTGTTGCTTGGGCAGCTTTATCGGCTTCAGAAACCCACCTCTCTGATTTTGAAATCGGCGAATTAAGCATTAATAGCATGTTGCCCACGCGCTTTATACCCTCCGTTCGCTTAACGAAATTTGCTCTTGCCGCAAAATATCAGAAACAAGGTCTCGGAAGCCTTGTCCTATCAAGGGTAAAAGATTATTTAATCAGCAATATCAATTCATTATGCGCTTATCGTTTATTAGTTCTTGATGCGCGCAATGATGAGTCGGTGCTTGCCTTCTACCGCCGCAATGGCTTTGAAGAATGCGCACAAGAGACGCGCAATAAAAAACATGATCGTGATCGCAGTTCGGTAGAAATGTATTTTGATTTATTAAACCTCTCTCAATAAAGGAAAACTGATGGACTTAATCGCTTATAAAACCATGCCGCAATGGGGTGCTGATGATCTTCCCAAGGCTTTTTTGCAGCATCACAATACCAAGGCCGGCACATGGGGGCATGTGCAGGTGCTGCAAGGCGAACTGATGTATTACGCCATGGACGAAGCCGGCAATATCCTTTCCGAAACACGGCTTAATCCGCAGAATACGCCGCTCTTTGTCGAGCCGCAGGCTTGGCACAAAGTCGCGCCGCTGAGCGAGGATATGCGGATGCAGCTGAGTTTTTACTGTGAAAAAAGCGACTATTTCACGAAAAAATACGGCATGACGGCGATTCATTCGGCGGTCAAACATATGCTCGATATCGTGCCGCCATGCACAGTGCTGGATTTGGGCTGCGGACAGGGGCGCAATGCCCTGCCGCTGAGCTTGATGGGCTATCGCGTCAGAGCTGCGGATTATCAGCCCGCCGCCGTGGAGAGCATCGCGCGTCTTGCCGCGGAGATGCAATTGCCGCTGGATACCGCCGTCTATGATATTCATCAGGCCGATATTGCAGGCGAATACGACTGCATTATCTCTACTGTGGTCATGATGTTTTTACAGGCGGATAAAATCCCCGCCATTATTGCCGATATGCAGGCCAAAACACGCCGCGGCGGCTATAATCTGATTGTCTGCGCTATGCACAGCGCCGATTATCCCTGCCACATGCCTTTCAGCTTCACTTTTGCCGAAGGCGAGTTGCGCCGCTACTATCAAGATTGGCAATTGCACGTCTATGAAGAAGCGCCGGGCAAAATGCACGCCACCGATGCGCAGGGCAATCCGATTGAATTGACATTCGTTACGATGCTGGCGCAAAAGCATTAAAAACTCGTTTTGTCGGACATCGCATCGATGCGGCGCAGGTCTTCATCCAGCGAAGCGCCGCCGATTTTCTTATTCACGCTGCCGCCGCCGAACCGCAATGGCGGATTGATATCGATATCGTTGAACGATTGCCGCCTTACTCAGCGCGGGAAAACTGTGCGACGTCGATTGTCTGCCGCGTCCTCTGCAAGGTTTGCCAGACAGTGAAAAGGCGCATATTCTGGAAGCATTAGAGGCTTTGGCGCGTTTCGCACCACAGAATAAAACGCTTATTGATTAATAAGGCCAGCATTGACACACTCCCACCACCAAACCTAGCGGTTATGATGGGGGAATCTTTGCGACCCATAACAACCTCAACCTAGATTGAGTTGTTACCTTTCACCAGCACACTTACGCTGATAAGTATTATACTGGGGGAACTCTTTACACAGCACTAAGTCCTAGTGCATCAGCTAACGCTTGATGGCGTATATTGCTTGCTGCATTGATATCACGGTCATGGTGTGTTTGACAGCTAGGACATGCCCAATTTCTGACTGACAACGGCAGACTGTCTAATTTGTGATGGCAATGCGAACAAATTTTACTACTGGCAAAGAATCGATTCACTTTTAGAATGTTTTTACCATACCAATTCGCCTTGTAGGTAAGCAGGGTAACAAACTGCCCCCAACCGACATCATTAATGGCTTTGGCAAGTTTTCGGTTCTTTACCATGTTTTTCACCGCTAAATCTTCAAGTGCATAACTGGTAGCTTGGTTTTCGCAAATCAGTTTATGCGTGATTTTGTGGTGTAAGTCTAAACGCTGGTTGCGTACTTTTTCATAAATACGAGCAACGGCTAATTTTTGTTTTTGATGGTTTTTACTTTGTTTTTGTTTGCGAGCAAAAATTTTTTGCTGTATTGCAAGGCGTTTGCTTGCTTTAGATAAATGTTTTGGGTTATCAAACTTGCTACCGTCTGATAGATTGAGTAAGTGGCTGATGCCTAAGTCAATACCTACAGTTAGGCTAGGCTCTATTGTGGTTGGTGTTGGTACAATTTCATTGTTTTCTACTAAAATACTTGCATGGTATTTGCCTGTTGCTGTCTTAGTGATGGTAACCGTTTTGATATTGCCAATAAATTCACGGCTAAATACGGTTTTGATGCCTTTGATTTTGGGTAGGTTGATGATGCCTTGTTCAAAGTTTATGGTGCAATGTTGTGGACATTGATAACTTCGCTGTGGGATTTTTTTAGATTTAAAGCGTGGAAACTTGGCACGACCTTTGAAGAAATTAGTAAAAGCGGTATGGACATTTAGTAAGGCATTTAGTAACGATTGGCTATTAACTTCGTTTAGCCATGCAAACTTGCCTGTTTTCTTTTTCTTGACTAATTGGTTTTGTATTTGAGTACGGGATAATGATTTGTCAAAGATTTTGTAATATCTATTTTGTAATGCCAATGCCCAATTATAAACAAAACGAACACAACCAAAGTGTTGTTCAAACGCTATGGCTTGTTGTTGGTTTGGGTAAATTCTGTATTTGTAGGCTTTGAGCATGGGTTGTTAGTCAACTTGAATGTAGGTATAATTTAGCGTAAATCCTACTTAGTGTCAATCATGAATAACAAACTAAAATCCCATTATCATTGCGTTTATAAACTTACTTACCATTTAGTGCTAGTCACAAAATACCGCAGAAAATGCTTTACTGGAGCTATGCTCGATAGGCTAAAAGAAATCGTAACCGACCTTTGCCAAAAATGGGAAGTTGAGCTGTTAGAATTCAATGGGGAAGCCGACCATGTGCATTTACTGCTTGATATGCATCCTAATATCATGCTAAGCAAGTTTATCAATAATCTAAAAACGGTAACGAGCCGATTGATGCGAAAGGAATTTGCAAAGCACTTGGCAGAGTTTTACTACAAGCCTGTACTTTGGACTAGAGCGTATTGTTTGCTGACGACTGGCGGTGCTACGATTGATACCATTAGACAGTACATCGAAAAACAAGAACGCCCTGCTTAGGTTGCCTGTGCTTACATCTCCATCTAAATCGAAGATTATAGGTGGAGAATTACGCACGATGAGTTAAAAAGCTGCGCGGCTTAATGTTTTATTATCATGCCGTTCAACCACGCCTCAGTTTCGACGATATTGCCGACGGCGGGGGCTTGGGGGAAAAGGTCGGGGTGGGCAAGCAGATCGATTGCGCCGCCGTAGCTGTCAATCACAAGATGGTAGAAGACTTCGCCGCTCAGCGGATTTTCGCGCAATGCGGCGGCTTTGATGCTGCCGCTAATATAAGCTGTCGGCAGGACTTTTCCCTCGGCATTGTCTTGCGTTTCCTGCTGCATCAAGCCGATAGGGATAAAGGTTTGGGCGGCATAAGGCGTTTCTCTTTCAGCGGCGGTAAAAGCTTTTTCATCGGCATAAAGGCTGATTCTGTGCGGGAAAGCGGTGAGCTGTACGCTGAATTCGATGATTTCATTTAGGCTGTCATCTAGCGGAAATGTCTCGCGGATATGGTCGAAGCCCATCAGATTGAAGAGCAGGGGATAAAGTCCTTCCGGATTGTCCGCTTCGCTCGCGCTCTGTTTTGCCTCCGCCTGCGCCCAAGCATAGCAGCAGCCGACAAAGGGATTGTCTTGTGTATTTAGGTAGCGGTGGGCATGAATGCGGCGGCGGCTGTCGCCGAAGAAATGCGGCTCGAGGCTGTTGAAATCCTGTGCCTGATTGACGCTCACCCAGAGTGAGATGCCTGCCGCCGTATCGCTTTCGCGGTAGCAATAATAATAGCCATTGGGCGTTTCAATGCTTTCAAGCGTTTGTGATTGCAGGGTTTCTAAGAGTGCTGCGAAATCGCTTTCACTATGAATGGCAAAGCCGATATGGTCAAAGGCATTATATTGCGCTTGCGGGGCGACAAATTCGCCCAATTCGTCCAGTATGCCGTATTCGTCCATCAAATCTTCAACCATGTCGAGCAGGTTGTCATTGTTTAAGCCCTCGTTTTCTGTCATAAAATCCAGCCATTGATTTAAATGACTAGCCGCAAGAATCGGCATATAGCCTTCGCCGTCTTCGTCGGGATGCAGCAGCATGATAACGGGGACGGCGGCTTGGCTATGGTCGAGGCAGAAAGTGCCGACTTCATTGCGGTAGAAGGGCAGCCATAACGGATGCAAAAGAGTATTGGCAATGCCGTCTTCCGCGTTTTCAAGCGGATGTGTCTGCCAGTTCTCGCCAAAAGTCTGTGCCAGAAAATCCATGATAGCGGCGCGCGTGCGGATAATGTCTTCACAAGACAGCCATTGCGCATGGATTTCGCCGTCTTCAAAGTATTGCGTCGCGCCGTCGGCGGTCAGCAGAAATTCCCGCCATTGTGCTTGCAGCGCGCAGCCGAGTGTTGCTTCCAAAGCGCGGATAGACGCTTCTTCGGCGGGCGGATGTAATTGAAAATCGCTGTCTTGCAAGGCATTAAGAATGGGGTTCATCTTGGCTGCGTTCCTGTAGGTAAGGGATGGTTTTGTCTAAACAGAGAGTCCATTGCTCTTTGTCGTATTCGGGAAAGATAATCGGACTGACGGTGCTGATGTGTCGGCGCAGGAAGTCCCAATCGACTTGCAATAAGGCCTGTCCTGCGCTGACGCGTTTATGGATGCCGACCAAGAGGCGGATGCCTTCGCCGCGCAGTTTGATGCTGTCGATGCCGATATGGATTAGGATTTCCGTGCCGTTATCGGCGCGGATGCCAATCGCATGTTTGGTGGGAAAAATGGCGATGATACTGCCGTTGACGGGCGAGCGTACTTCGCCATCGCTAGGCTCAATCGCAAAACCGACGCCCATGTCGCCATGTGCGAAACTTTCTTCCGGCACGGCGCTCAGCGGCAAGATGTCGCCATTGATGGGCTGCTGCCATTCCAGTGGAATGGGATTGGCAGGAAGTGCTTTGCTGCGAGGCGGCGTTGAGGTATTTTCTGCGCTGCTGTCGCTGCGAAAGAGGCGGCTCAGATTGCGCCAGAGTTTACTAAAACCCGTATTCGGATTTTCCGCCATGACGGCTTCAAAGGCGGTATAGGCGGCTGTGATATGCTCCGCACCAAAGACGATTTGAAATTCTCCGGCATTGAAAAAATAGCCTTTAATCAAAGGTTCTTGGTCTAGGAGTTCTTGGCGGATACGACTATTATTGTGCAAGACAAGACGCAGGCGCAGCGCGCAATGCGTGGCGGAGGCGATATTGTCCTTGCCCACCGCTTCAATGATGCATTGCGCGGCACGGCGAAATTCCGCATGGCTTGGCATAAATGTAGCTCCTCAGCTGATTCTTGTGATGATGTTCGGGCGCATCATGGCATGTTCGCATCTTTGCTGCAAGCCTGCTGCGACGCTGTCGGCAGGCAATAAAAAGCCGCTTCAATGAAGTGGCGCTGTTTAATAGACTTCGGCAAACAGGTCATGTTCGTCGGCGTCGTGAATTTCCACATGCAGAAGTTGTCCTTTTTCCGCGCCTTCGATGTGGCTGATATGCACCACGCCGTCGATTTCGGGGGCATCATAGGGGCTGCGGGCAATCGCGCTTTGGCTGTCTTCGTCGATTTCGTCTATCAATACCGGCATCACGCTGCCGATTTTGGCTTCCAATAAGCGGCGGCTGACTTCATTATGTTTTTGCATAAAGCGCGCCAGCCGCTCTTGTTTGACTTCTTCCGACACCGCATCGGGCAAGGCGTTGGCGCCGGCGCCTTCTACGGGCGAGTAGGCAAAGCAGCCGGCGCGGTTGATTTCCGCTTCGTCAATGAAATCCAGCAGTTCTTGGAATTGGGCTTCAGTTTCGCCGGGGAAGCCGGTAATGAAGGTGCTGCGGATGGCAATGTCGGGGCAGATCTCGCGCCATGAGCGGATGCGCTCGAGGGTACGCTCGATATTGCCGGGGCGGCGCATGGCTTTGAGAATCTCGGGATTGGCATGTTGCAGGGGAATATCCAGATAGGGCAGGATTTTGCCTTCCGCCATCAGGGGAATGAGTTCGTCAACATTGGGGTAGGGATACACATAATGCAGGCGCACCCATACGTCTAATTCGCCCAAGGCTTTGCAGAGTTCGAATAAACGCGATTTGACCGGTTTGCCGCCCCAGAAATCCAGTTTGTGTTTGATGTCCGCGCCGTAGGCGGAGGTGTCTTGCGAGACGACCAGCAGTTCTTTCACGCCCGATTTGGCCAGTGCTTCGGCTTCGCGCATCACATCGCCGGCGCTGCGGCTTTGCAGGCGTCCGCGCATGCTGGGAATGATGCAGAAGCTGCATTTATGATCGCAGCCTTCGGAGATTTTCAAATAGGCGTAATGGCGCGGCGTGAGGCGCAGCCCGATATCCGGTACCAAGTCGATATGCGGATTTTTTGCCGGCTTCGGCACGGCTTGATGCACGGCTTGCATCACCGATTCATAGGCTTGTGGTCCTGAAATTGCCAGTACACCGGGATGGAGTTCGCGAATCATCTCGGGTTTGACGCCTAAGCAGCCGGTAACAATCACGCGTCCGTTGGCATCCAGCGCTTCGCCGATGGTGTTCAGCGATTCCGCCACGGCTTCGTCGATAAAGCCGCAGGTGTTGACGATGACGACATTGGCATCGTCGTAGTTATTGACGATGCGGTAGCCGTCGGTAGAGAGTTGCGTGAGAATGCGTTCGGAGTCCACAAGGGCTTTGGGACAACCCAGGCTGATAAAGCCGACGGAAGGAGAGGATGTGTTCATGATGATGTATTTTTGTAGATATTAGAGCGTATCGAGGCGCGTTTGGCGGCGTTTGACATACCATTCAAAGGCAAAAGTGCCGAAAGGAATGACGGAGGCGAAAAGACCCGCCAGAAAAATCAGCAATGACCAGCGGTTCACATGCGCGGCGGGAATGAGGGCAAGGATGTAGGCGAGGAATAAGCCGCCGTGCGTCCAGCCGCTGTAATAGACGGGCAGATGCTGACCGCCGTAGTATTTCAAAGGCATGGCGACAAAAATCAGGAATAAGAGCGACAGCCCTTCCAAAATGGCAATAATGCTAAAAATACGGTTAATCATAAGGTATTAAGGTTAAAAATAGGGCGCGGATTATAGCGGAAAAATAGTATTGGACGGAATGATTTCAGCAAAATAGGGGGAATGAAAAACCCCGCTGAGCGGGGTTTGGTGGGATTAGGCATATCCACTAAAAATTACTGGGTAACAATACCAGTACTAGGTTGTTGAACGCTGCGCTCAACAACGCCGTCAACAGTGATGTCAACACGGCGGTTTTGTGCACGGCCTTGGGCAGTGTCGTTAGAGGCAACAGGGTTGCGCTCGCCATTGCCGTAAGCTTCAATGATTGTTCCGGGTACGCCGTTTTCAATCAGGAAGTTGCCGACAGCCGCAGCACGACGCTCAGACAATTTTTGGTTGTAAGCATCAGAACCTTTAGAGTCGGTGTTGCCTACAACGGTAATTTTCTGCACGTTGGCGCCACGAGAGTTTAATTCTTGCGCCAATTGTCGAATGGCCGCTTTACCTTCAGGCTTCAATACGGATTTGTCGAAATCGAAGTAGGTGTCGGCAGATAAGGTAACCACTTGACGTTCTGCTACTTGCTGAACAGGTTGCGGTTGTGCAGGTGCATCGCCGCAGCCGGTCAAGTTGCGATTAGCCATAACGGTAACGCACTCGCCGAAGTTGTTTTTAACAAGGATTTGAGTGTCTGCATTAGACGTCAAATTTTCCAGTTGTTGTGCAGAAGCGTAGCTTGCGCCAGCAAGTACGGCAACTGCAAGCAGTTGTTTCAGTTTCATTATGTTCTCCCAAATTAAACAAAAACTTGCAAGTTCATTGTTTGCGAGGGGGTAAAACTACCCACCGCAGCGCATCATAAGCTGTTTGTCGTAAAAATGCAAAGAGAAAGTATTAAAAATGCAACTTTCTTGCTTGGGGTTTGTTGTTTTAATGATACAAATACTTTTCAGATTTGGGAAAAATGCTTGTTCGTCGAGAAAAACAAAATCAGGTATGAGGATTTTTTATGTTTGTAAACCCACTTGCCCGATAGATGGCACAATTCTAAAATAACCTGAGTTCGGGATAAGCCACCTCTATTTAGCAGCCGCCAAAGCATTCTTCCCAAACATCTGCGGCTTATACGCAAACAAGCAATATGCCGTTAATCCAGAAATCAGATTCAACAAAAATCCCTTCTCTAAACGATGGCGAGTATGTTCAATTTGGCATAGATTCTTTAACTGATCAAAAATCGTTTCAACAACACATCTTTGTTTTAACAACCTTTTTTGTTCAGGACTTTGGGGCGGGGATTTCATATTCTTTTTCTTGCCTGTCAGTAAAGTGATGTTGTATCTCTTTTCTAAGCAATCGCTTAACTCTTTGCTGATATAGCCTCTATCCCCAACCAACAATCCAAATAGTTTGTTTGCCATTTGTCGTAAGCCTTTACGGTCATCAACATTGCCTGGCGTTAGGCAGAAATTGACTAGCTCTCCTACATGATTAAACACTGCATGAAGTTTAAATCCATAGAACCAACCCATGCTGCTTTTGCCACGTTGAGCAATGTTTTTAAACACTTTATGCCTATGAATTCGACGATTGTGACAAACAGATAAGATGGTGGAATCCACGATACTGATGCCTGTACATTTCCCCATTTGAGTACTGAGAAAAACCAACATAGCAGGTAATGCACGTTGTGCTAATTCGATAAATCGATTGTAGCTTGGCATGGTGGGGAATGCTGTTTTCCAAATGGTTTTAATTTGCCATAGATAGTAGCTTTTGGAATCACGTATGCGGATATGATGGAAATAGATCCATACGGTAATGATTTCGGAAGTACTGATAGAGGCTTTTCGGTTTCTGCTGTTGGGTTTGCTGATGAGTGTGCGGTTAAAGTCTGCTTCAAATGTTTTACAAAAATCATCTACTTGGCAGAAAAGTGTTGTAAGATGTTCCATGTTAAAGGGCTTTTGTAATGGTTTGTTTTGTCAAAACAGTAGATTATCACAATTGCTCTTTATTTTTTAGTGGGGTGCTTATCCCGAACTCAGGTTATACTACACTGACCGACAAGGTAACAGCCAACCGAACCGTTTCAATCAAACAAGGTGAATGGCTACAAGTACAGAAAATTGACCATGTGCCAAAAACAGGATTAAAAGTTTGGCTTAAAGACTTTGGTTTTGTCAGCCTTTACCGTCATCACTTTAAAGACGAAGTGAGACATTACGTGAAGTTTGAACCTAAGCCTAAAGATGATGAGCCAAATTCACCTGTATCTACGCCACTAGATTTTGAGTATTTGCATGATTGTCATTGGCAGATTGAAACCTATCATCGAACGATTAAACAGTGTTGTTCAATTGAAAAGTTTCAGCTTTGCCATGAACGTAAAATCCGTAATCATGTATTCTCGTCATTGATGGCGTTTGTGTATTTAAAACAGCAAGCAAGCCTTGGCTTTTCTTCGGTGTATGCTTGGGTTAGTAATCTTTTTGCATCTGTGGTTGCTCAAGTGTCCAAATAGGTCGCTGATGATTTATTCCATTTAAATCCAAAATCTAGTTAGGAAATCATGTTTTCTTGAGTTAAGATAGTGCGTAAGTTCTAAGGCAATTTTTTTTAAGGGTAAATATTTAAGGGTAAGTTATGACACATTCTCACAATATCCGCCACACTGAGCATCTCATCATCGGTTTTGGTAAAGCAGGGAAAACTTTGGCTCAAACCCTTGCTAAAGCAGGTAAAGAGGTCATCTTGGTAGAAAAATCTGCCGATATGTATGGGGGTACTTGCATTAATATTGGGTGTATTCCATCAAAAAAATTGGCATTTTTATCACATGAGCGTGATGTGTCATTAAGCGATGCCATTGCCCGTAAAAATCAACTGATTGCTAAGCTCAATCAAGCCAATTTTGATAAAGTCAATGAATTAGATAACGCCACGGTCATCACAGGTGAAGCCAGTTTTATTGATGATAAGACCGTGCAGGTGACGACAGCTGATGACACTCTAACAATCACCGCTGACCACATTCATATCAATACAGGGGCATATAATTGGCAACCACCCATTGATGGGCTAAAAGACAGCAAATTTGCCCATGACAGTACCAGCATCATGCAGTTAACCCAATTGCCAAAACAGTTGGTCATCATTGGTGGGGGATATATTGGGTTGGAATTTGCCTTTATCTTTGCTGGGTTTGGCAGTGTGGTCACGATTTTAGAAACTGCCGATACTTTTTTACCAAAAGAAGATGCTGACATTCGCCAAAATTTGTTGGGCATCATGGCAAACAAACACATCACTGTCAAAACCAAGCAACAAATTAAGCAGGTTAAGGATGCCAACAATCATGCGATGGTTGTAACTGAAGATGGGGAATTGATGGCAGATGCGATTTTGGTGGCAACAGGTCGTCGGGCAAATACGCAAGGGTTAGACCTTGATAAAGCAGGCGTCACATTGACGGATAAAGGTAACATTGCAGTGAATGATAGGTTACAAACCAGCGTGCCACATATCTATGCGATGGGTGATGTGGCAGGCAGTCCACAGTTTACTTATATTTCCTTGGACGATTATCGGGTGGTCAAAAGTCAAGTGTTGGGTGATGGCACATATACCACAAAAGGACGCACTTTTGCCTATGCGGTGTTTACCAATCCACCGCTTGCCAATGTTGGTATGACCGAGCAAGTTGCCAAGGAGCAAGGGCATGCCGTTAAGACGGCTGTTTTAGAGGCGGTCAACATTCCCAAAGCCAAAATCTTAGAGCAAACCGATGGGCTATTAAAAGCGGTGATTGATGCCAAAACCGATAAAATACTGGGCGTGCAGTTGTTATGTGACAATGCCCATGAGTTGATTAACTTTATGGATTTGGCAATTCGTCAGGGTCTGACTTATCAAGAGGTTAGGGATTATATTTTCACTCACCCAACGATGAGCGAAGCGTTAAATGAGTTGTTTTCAGGGGTAGAAACGTAGAAACCGCTTAAGCATACACCGAAGAAAAGCCAAGGCTTGCTTGCTGTTTTAAATACACAAACGCCATCAATGACGAGAATACATGATTACGGATTTTACGCTCATGGCAAAGCTGAAACTTTTCAATTGAACAACACTGTTTAATCGTTCGATGATAGGTTTCAATCTGCCAATGACAATCATGCAGATACTCAAAATCTAGTGGCGTAGATACAGGTGAATTTGGCTCATCATCTTTAGGCTTAGGTTCAAACTTCACGTAATGTCTCACTTCGTCTTTAAAGTGATGACGGTAAAGGCTGACAAAACCAAAGTCTTTAAGCCAAACTTTTAATCCTGTTTTTGGCACATGGTCAATTTTCTGTACTTGTAGCCATACTTGTAGCCATTCATCTTGTTTGATTGAAACGGTTCGGTTGGCTTTAATAGCAAACATAAACCCTAATTCAGCTGGCAGGTTCAAGTATGATTGCAACGCACCCAAAGCTAACTTTAACCTCCAATGACGTCATAAAGCCTAGCACCTTACGAGGACGATTATTCAAATTGTCCTCTATCTCTTTGATGTATTCAGCGTAGAGATTATCAAGTCTCACAGACTTCGGCAAAAATTGTCGAATCAATCCGTTGAGGTTCTCATTATCCCCTCTCTCCCAAGAGTGATAAGGTCTGGCAAAAAATATCTCGGCATTGAGTGCTTCAGCTATCTGTTCATGCCGAGAAAATTCTTTGCCATTATCAAAAGTAATCGTGCAAACCTTTTCAGCATTAAGTATCTCTATACAAACTTGTGCCACTTGTTCGGCTTTTTGTTCGGCTTTACGATGCTTCAATGCTTTGAGTTTGACTTCTCTCGTTGTTCTTTCTACAAGAGTCACTAATGCTCCTTTGTGCTTATGACCAATGACCGTATCACCTTCATAATCCCCTAAGCGCCTACGCTGTTCTACTATTTCCGGGCGTTCTGAAATATCTACTCTGTTGGGAATGTGCCCGCGTCTGTCATAAGCTTTGAAGCCACGTTTACGGTAGGTTTTCTGACTACGCAGATGACGATATAAGTCTGCGCCTGATTTCTTGTCTGCATAAATATAGCGATAGATGCTTTCATGACTGGGAACATGTTGCCAACCCAGTCGTTTAAGACGCCCTGTTATCTGTTCGGGAGAATATTTTCTCTCAATCAGATGATTGATGTAGGCTTTGGCAAAATCACTGAGTTGATAAGCGTTTTGCTTTTTACGATCTTCTGCCATTTCTTGAGCCTGCAGCGGTCGATAAGCTCTTTTACCTGTATTGCGTTTGAACTCTCGGCTGATGGTAGATTTATGGCAGCCCACGATATTGGCTATTTCGCTATATGAATAAGCGCTTTTCTTAAGCACGGATATTTGATACCTTTGTTCTTGTGTAAGATGTGTGTAGTGTTTCATAACGTTCTGATAGGTGAGAGTTGATGAGCAAGTGCAACACCGCACATCTTACATCTTCTCTCTTGTCTATTAAACGTTGCACTTCAAGCTTGAATCTAAGACCTTAAACAATCTTGACTTTTAAAGATAAGTAATTATTATATATAGAGTTTTTAATCATTGCACTTTATGGAAACGCCAAAAATGTCAGAAAATTCAACCAATCAAGTAAGTATTTCAACTGAAAGAACCCTTGAACTTCGCTCTCTTTTTAACAAAAAACTTATGGAAAATTTTGAAAAAAATAATGCTAGAAACCTTGATTTATCTCTTATTTGGAAAGAAACCAATGACTTACGAGAACTTTACTCTCAACTTGACGATTTAAAAAAATGCCTTGATAGTTTTCGTCCATTGTCTGAAAATGAAGTTGAAATGCTAAATGATTATTTTGATATTGAATACACTTACCATAGTAATAAAATTGAAGGCAATACCTTAACAAAAAATGAAACCAACCTTGTTATTAACAAAGGTATAACTGTAAGCGGAAAAACACTTATTGAGCATTTTGAAGCAGTTAATCACAAAGAAGCCATTGATTATATTAGAGAATTGGTAGAAAACAATTCTGATTTTTCAAAAATGGATTTATTAAATATACATCAACTAATTTTAAAATCAATCAAACCAAAAGACGCTGGAAGATACAGAATGCAAGATGTTGAAATCACAGGAAGTAGGCACACGCCACCACCGCATTTTTTGGTAAATGACCTAATGGAAGAATATTTTAGATTTTATGAAGAAAATAAAAATACTATACACCCTGTTGAGTTATCCGCAGAAATGCACGAAAGATTGGTAACCATACACCCATTTATAGACGGAAATGGAAGAACTTCACGGCTTATTATGAATATTATTCTTTTAAAAAATGGCTATCCAATCACTATTATAGATAGCGAAGAAAGATACAGACAAGAATATTATGATAGTCTTGAATTAGCACAGATAGGGGAAGATGTAAACAAGGAAAGATTTAAAATACTGGTTGCCAAAAAAGTTAAAGATATGATGTTTAAATACATTAACTTATTATCTTCAAATAATAATGAAGACAGATTAACAAAAGGCGGTTATTTCTTTGAAAGAATTAAAGAAATATTATAATTTGTGTCTAAAAAATAGCCATATAAATATGGCTATTTTTTGTACTTGAAAAATAACAATTTTTTAATAAAATTTTGAACTGAACTTAATTTGAAATTTATGAACCATTCTGCACCGCTTGAAATGAGCGTAAAACAAGGGGCAAAACTTTGGCGCATTTCCCATAATACCATTTATGACCGAATAAAGAAAGGATTGCTTCAATTAAATGAAAATTGAAAAATTTCCCCTAGCGAAATGACAAGGGTTTTTTGAAGTCCACGCCCAAACAAAAAAGTTCAATGAACCGTTCAAAACACCCATTGAACTGAACCAAATGAACCCTTTTGAACGGTTCAAATTTCACTCATTGAAACAAAATTGAACTTTGAAAAACAACGCAATGAAGACCTAGAAAAACGCCTAAATGAAGCCAAAACACAACTTGACCGCAAAGACCAACAAATTTCTGAACTTTTGCAAACCATCAAAGACCTATCACAGAGCATAAAACGCCTTGAACCCCCAAAATCTGAACCAAAGCCACACAAAAAATTTTTAGGAATTTTTTAAAAAGATTTGATTTTTCTAAAAAAATTGATAGAATATTAAAAGTTAATAACTTTTAATAACTATGAGTAACACAGCTATGCCACACCTAGCAACCGCCCCAAAACCCCAAAAAGAACGCTTATCACTTGTTTTGGACTTTGACAAAAAACAAGCCTTAACCGAAATCGCCCAAAAACAAAACCGCTCATTAAATTTTGTGGTGCTTGAAATGATTGAAAAATCTTTGCAAGAAGCACAGGAAGAAGCGGAGTACCAAAATTATATTGAAAACCGTGTAATGCGTGCATACAACGAGATGAAAGAGAATGGCTCACAGGGTGTAAGTAGTGCCAAAGCCAAAGAAATTGTAATGCAAAGAGTAAGAGAAAGACTAGAAAATAATAAGTAAATCCTATGAATAACATCGCTTACACGGTGGTTTATGAACCACGAGTTTTGGATGCATTAACGGAAATTTCTTTTTACTAACCTGAGTTCGGGATAAGCACCCCACTAAAAAATAAAGAGCAATTGTGATAATCTACTGTTTTGACAAAACAAACCATCACAAAAGCCCTTTAACATGGAACATCTTACAACACTTTTCTGCCAAGTAGATGATTTTTGTAAAACATTTGAAGCAGACTTTAACCGCACACTCATCAGCAAACCCAACAGCAGAAACCGAAAAGCCTCTATCAGTACTTCCGAAATCATTACCGTATGGATCTATTTCCATCATATCCGCATGCGTGATTTCAAAAGCTACTATCTATGGCAAATTAAAACCATTTGGAAAACAGCATTCCCCACCATGCCAAGCTACAATCGATTTATCGAATTAGCACAACGTGCATTACCTGCTATGTTGGTTTTTCTCAGTACTCAAATGGGCAAATGTACAGGCATCAGTATCGTGGATTCCACCATCTTATCTGTTTGCCACAATCGTCGAATTCATAGGCATAAAGTGTTTAAAAACATTGCTCAACGTGGCAAAAGCAGCATGGGTTGGTTCTATGGATTCAAACTTCATGCAGTGTTTAATCATGTAGGAGAGCTAGTCAATTTCTGCCTAACGCCAGGCAATGTTGATGACCGTAAAGGCTTACGACAAATGGCAAACAAACTGTTTGGATTGTTGGTTGGGGATAGAGGCTATATCAGCAAAGAGTTAAGCGATTGCTTAGAAAAGAGATACAACATCACTTTACTGACAGGCAAGAAAAAGAATATGAAATCCCCGCCCCAAAGTCCTGAACAAAAAAGGTTGTTAAAACAAAGATGTGTTGTTGAAACGATTTTTGATCAGTTAAAGAATCTATGCCAAATTGAACATACTCGCCATCGTTCGGAGAAGGGATTTTTGTTGAATCTGATTTCTGGATTAACGGCATATTGCTTGTTTGCGTATAAGCCGCAGATGTTTGGGAAGAATGCTTTGGCGGCTGCTAAATAGAGGTGGCTTATCCCGAACTCAGGTTAAAATAAACATGTTTCTTCGGAGAAGTGGAGAAGTGGTACAAGGCGAGCCAACGCCGTAATACTTTTTCAATTCTTCGACTATGGCGAATTTTTGCAAATAAGGAGCGGCTTATGTATATCGGCATTGATCTTGGAACTTCCGGAGTAAAAGCGGTTTTGCTGGATGAACAACAGAATATTCTTGCGATTGTGCAGCAGTCTTTGGCGATTGCCCGTCCGCAGCCTTTATGGTCGGAGCAGCAGCCTGAGGATTGGTGGCAGGCGGTGGAAGAGGTGATGCTGCAGTTGGCAGATACACAAGACTTATCCGCGGTGAAAGCCATCGGCTTAACGGGGCAAATGCATGGCGCGACTTTGTTGGATAAGGCGGATCGTGTTTTGAGACCGGCGATATTGTGGAACGACGGGCGCAGCGATTCGGAATGTCGGGAATTGGCGCAAATGCTGCCCAATGCTGTCGAAATCACGGGGAATTTGATGATGCCGGGCTTTACTGCGCCTAAATTAAAATGGCTTGCCAAGCATGAGCCTGAGATTTTTGCTCAAATTGCAAAGGTTTTGCTGCCGAAAGATTATTTGCGGCTAAAGATGACGGGGGAGTATGCCTCGGATATGTCCGATGCTTCAGGTACGATGTGGTTGGATGTCGGTAAGCGCGATTGGAATGAAGATTTGTTGGCAGCCTGCGGATTGACGCTGAATCATATGCCGAAATTATTTGAGGGCAATCAAATTACGGGCTATTTGCTTAAGGAATTGGCGGATAAATGGAAGATGCCGTCTGTGCCGGTGGTTGCGGGCGGCGGCGATAATGCTGCCGGTGCGGTAGGTATCGGTTTGCATAGGGCAGGGCAGGCAATGCTTTCCCTCGGTACTTCCGGCGTTTATTTGGTTGTGAGCGACAGTTTTATCGCAAATCCGCAAAAAGCGGTGCATAGTTTTTGTCATGCTTTGCCAGCGCGTTGGCATTTGATGTCGGTTATTTTAAGCGCAGCATCGGCGGTGGATTGGGTGAAAAATCTGACGCATACGGCGGATGTGGCGACTTTGTTTCAAGAGATTGAACAAAGCGGGGTGCGTTCGGAGACGATTTTTCTGCCCTATTTGTCCGGCGAACGTACGCCGCATAATGATGCTTATGCCAAAGGGGTGTTTTGGGGTTTGGGTCATAATGACAATGCGGCGACAATGGCAAAAGCGGTGGTGGAAGGCGTGAGTTTTGCTTTGGCCGACGGTATTGATGTGCTGCATGAAACGGGGCTGGAAAGCGAGAGCATTGCCCTCATCGGCGGCGGGGCAAAGAGCGCCTATTGGCGGCAGCTCTTGGCGGATATCAGCGGAAAAACTTTGGAATACCGCAGCGGGGGCGATGTCGGGCCGGCATTGGGCGCGGCGAAATTGGCGCAAATTGCCTTGCATCCGCATGAGGATATGGCGAGTTTTTGTCAGCCTTTGCCTTTGGAAGCGGTTTATCGGCCGCGCGAATCTTTAAGCGCGTTTTATGCGGAAAAACGCGCGAAATACGCAGCGCTGTATCAGCGTTTGAAAGGTTTATAGGCGGCGCAAACGTATCAATAAGTCTTCTTGTTTGAAGGGTTTATTGATAAGTGCAAACTCGCTGAGCTGGCTGATGTATCGGGTGTGGTTGCCGGTCATTAAGAGTATTTTGATTGACGGCATTTCGGATTTGAGTTGATTGGTCAAATCGATGCCCGTCATTTTTCCGTTGAGGACGATATCGGAGAGGATGTAGTCCGGCGGCGAATGGCAATGCTGCAAATATGCCAATGCCTGCTCGGCATTTTCTACGCTTATCGTGCGATAACCGCTTTGATTGAGTTGTTCTTGCAAGATTTCTCGCAATTCGGCTTGGTCTTCTATCAATAATAGGGCGGCTGTTTTTTCTTCCGCCACCTGTTCTTTGAGGCTTTGCGCGGCTAAATGCGGCGCTTGCGCAGCGATAGGCAATTGCAGATGAATGCTTGTACCGATGCCTAATGCAGATTCTACTTCCACTCGCCCTTTGGACTGGCGGATAAAGCCGTAGACCATAGATAGACCTAGGCCGCTGCCTTTGCCGTTTTGCTTGGTGGTAAAAAAGGGTTCAAAAATATGCGATAAGGTGTCGCTGTCCATGCCGCAGCCGTTATCGCTGATGGAAAGCTGAATCATCTGTTCGCTTTTGTGGGTGCGCTGAATGAGGCGTTCTTGCGTGCGGATTAGGATTTCGCCTTCGCCGTTCAAGGCGTCTTTGGCATTGAGCAGCAGATTGACTAGGGCGGTTTCCAGTTGGTTTTTGTCCATATATACGGGCGGCAAATGTTCGTCGAGGTGCAAATTCAGCTTAATGCTTGGCGGCAGGCTGTGTTTCATAAAATCGGAAAATTCCAGCAGCAGGCGGTCGATGTCCAAAGCGCTGGGGTTTAATGGTTGTTTGCGGGCATAGGCTAAGAGGCGTTGGGTAAGCGTGGCGCTGTTTTCCGCCGCTTTTAAGGCGCGTTGCAGACGTTTTCTCTGTTTTTCGCTGAGGCTGCCGGCGTCAATGAGGTCTAAATTGCCGATGATGACGGCTAGTAAATTATTGAAATCATGCGCGATACCGCCGGTTAAATGCCCGATGCTGCGCATTTTCTGACTATGCGCCAAATCGAGTTCCAATTTTTTGCGCTGGGTGCGGTCAATTAAAAACGCGACCAAGCCGCCATCTTGCAGGGCGCTAATCCGCCATTCCAAAATCTGCTGTTTATAGTCGATTTCCAGCGGTTCCTGCTCGCTGCGGATTTCGCGCAGCGCATCTTCGTTCAGCACTTGTCCGCTGCCGTAAATGCTGCCTTGCTGTTGCTGCAAAAAAGCCGCCAGTTGTGAGAAGTTCATAGCGATTTGTTCGGTATCCAAATGCAGCAATTCGATGAATTGGCGGTTGTAGGAAATCAGCTCGTCTTGCGGATTGAAAATCGCCAAACCGTCGCGCATGGCGAAGAAGGTGCGTTCCAGCAATTCGCTTTTCTCTTTTAAGAGGGCATCGGCATGGTCCAGTTTCAGCACATTTTGCTGGAAAATATAAAATGCCCGCGCCAATTCGCCGATTTCATCTTGACGCTGCTGCTGCGGCACTTGTATGGCTTTATCGCCTTGCGATAAACGGGTCAGGGCTTGGGTAATGGAATATAGGCGGTTGCCGAATAGATGATAAATATAGCCGCCCAGAATACATATCAGCGCAATGGTAAACAGTGCGGTCAGCAGGATTAAGACAATTTGCTTGGATAGTGCGGTTTGAATTTGTTTTGAATTTTCATTTACTTGTATGATTTTATCCTGTGCCAGACGGCTGTAGTCGCCATCAATTTTGGCGACCAGAAAATCGATTTGGAAAGTCAGAAACTGAATCCGCTGGTTGATGGCTTCCAATTGGTAGGCGGCTTGAATAATGTGGGCAAATTCCTGTTCTATTTTTTGCCATTCCTGCTGAATATCGGGTTGTTTTTGTTCGGGCAGAAAATTAAAGACCGAGTGGATGGCAATGAAGGTTTCGGATGAAAACGAACCTTTGGTGGCGGTTTCTATCAGGGTTTGAATTTGGCTAAACGGCGATGCGGCTGCCGAAGCAGCGGTATGGTGCGAGATTTCGGGCAGAGCAGAGGCGCTGCGTTTTTCCAAGCGCTTGATGTGTTCCAAATACAGCAGGGATTGATTGAGTTTGCTGATGATGGTGGTGTTTAAGACATGGCGCTGATGAGTCTGCTGCAATAAATCTTGTACGCTGTTTTCCAGCAATTCAAGGGAATGAATGATATCGGCAAATTGGCTTTGTTCCACTTCGCCGTACTGCCTGCCTTCTTCCAGATATTGATGCACTTGCTGCAAATGCGATGCCAGTTGTGCCGATGCTTCTTGGTATTCCAAAGCGCGTACCGTTTCGCGCAGCCTGTTGGCGTAAGTGGAGATTTGCGTGATTTTTACTCCGAGGGTCATCGATAAGAACATTTGGCTGAGGGAGCGTTCACGCAAATTAGACAGGGAATGGTAGGTGGAATGAAGCCCTGCCGCTGACATGATGCTGATAGAGCTTACGAGTAGCACCGCCAGCGCCACAAAAGCGATGAGGCGCAGTTTTACGCTGTAGGTTTTTTTAGAGAAGCGGGGTGTTTGCATCATTTTTTCGCCATAGTGTTTTCTTGGATTCTAAGCCTTGTCGCTCGGCGGATTATGACAAATATGAACGGATGTTTAACATTTTCTGTTCATAAAGCTGTGTTTTACTGGGCGTCCATCAAATAGCCTTGAGGGACATTAAGCATGGAAGACGCCGTTAATTCTATCGCCAACGATAGCGCCCCGATGAACGGTAGCGCACCCTTATTGGAAATGCGCCAAATTGCCAAGCGTTTCGGAGATTTTTATGCTTTGCAAGCGGTCGATTTAGATGTTTATTCGGGCGAAATCCATGCCTTGATGGGGGAAAACGGCGCGGGCAAAAGTACGCTGATGAAGATTCTCGCCGGCGCCTATGTCGCCACTTCGGGCGAAATTAAGATTGGCGGGGAGATTTTTCCGATTGCTTCGCCCAAAGATGCAATTCGTGCGGGCATTACCCTCATTTATCAGGAAATTCATCTGTCGCCGAATTTGACGGTTGCCGAGAATATTTTCTTGGGGCGCGAAATCAAAACGCTGTTCGGCTTAAACCGCAAACAGATGGAGGCAGAGTCCCAAGAGGTTTTAGACCGTTTGGGGGCGCAATTTTTTGCGCATCAGAAAGTCTCTTCTTTAACGATTGCTGAGCAGCAGCAAGTAGAAATTGCCCGCGCTTTGCACCGTAAAAGCCGTATTTTGGTCATGGACGAGCCGACGGCGGCGCTGTCTTCCCGCGAAACCGAAAAGCTCTTCGCATTGATTAAAAAGCTGCGTTCCGAAGGTTTGGCGATTATTTATATCAGCCACCGCATGGCGGAAATCTACGAGCTGGCGGATAGGGTCAGCGTGCTGCGCGACGGCAAATATGTCGGTTCTTTGGTGCGCGAAAACCTGAATTCCAACACGCTTGTACAGATGATGGTAGGGCGTCCTTTGACGGATTTGTTCAATAAGGAAAAAGTGCCGGCGGGCGAAGAAGTGATTCGCATCGAAAATCTCGGCGACGGCAAGAAAGTCAAAAATGCGTCGCTGACGGTCAAAGCCGGCGAGATTGTCGGTTTGTCGGGCTTGATCGGTGCCGGACGTTCGGAATTGGCGCATTTGCTTTTTGGAGCAAGCCAACCGACGCAGGGCAAAATCTATCTCAATGGCGCGGAAATCCGCTTTAAATCGCCGCGGGATGCGATTGCCCAACGTGTCGCCTTATTACCTGAAAACCGCAAAGAAGAAGGTTTGTTCCTTGATATGAACGTGTTTAAAAATGTGATTATCGCTACGCTGGAACGCGATGCCACTATGATGATTGTCAATCAGAAAAAGGGCAAACAGGATACCGAGCAGGCGATCAATAATCTGCATATCCGCGTACCCAATGCCAATGTGGAGGTGAGCGGTTTGTCCGGCGGCAATCAGCAAAAAGTTCTCTTGTCCCGCTGGATGGCGATTCAGCCGAAACTGTTTATTTTGGATGAACCGACGCGCGGCGTAGATGTGGGGGCGAAAAGCGAGATTTATAAAATGATGACCGAAATGGCGAAGCAGGGTGTGGCAATTTTGATGATTTCCAGCGAGTTGCCTGAAATCGTAGGCATGAGCGACCGTGTTTACGTGATGCGCGAAGGGGAAATTGCGGGCGAAGTCGCCGGGCAGGATATTAAGCAAGAACACATCATGGCGCTGGCTTGTGGTGTAAACATCTAATTTTGCAGTAAGGAGTAAAAAATGGACAATGTTGCCGCGAAACCAAGTTTGAAAAAGTCGGTCTTAGCCGATGCCATGCAAGCCATGGGTATTTTGCCTGTGCTGGTGCTGATTGTGGTGGTTTTTTCTTTTATCGCGCCGAATTTTATGACCGAAGCCAATATCATGAATATTACGCGGCAGGCATCGATTAATATCGTTTTGGCGGCAGGCATGACTTTCGTGATTTTAACCGGCGGTATCGATTTGTCCGTAGGTTCGATATTAGGCGTTACCGCCGTTTTGGCGTTGGTGAGTTCTTTAAATCCCGCCATCGCGCATTTTGCCGTTCCGATTGCTTTGCTCGCCGGTTTGGGTATGGGGGTGTTTAACGGTTTGTTAGTGGCCTATGCCGGATTGCCGCCTTTCATCGTGACGCTCGGCACTTATACCGCGCTGCGTGGCTTCGCTTATTTGGCGGCGGATGGCACCACAGTCATTAATTCCAATATCGCTTTTGCTTGGATTGGCAACGGTTATCTCGGTTCGATGCCTTGGTTGGTGATTATCGCTTTTGCCGTGATTGCGGTCTGTTGGTTTATTCTGCGCCGCACCACCTTGGGCACACATATTTATGCGGTCGGCGGCAATTTGCAGGCTGCCCGTCTGACAGGAGTTAAAGTTTCCTTCGTCCTGATTTTCGTTTATGCCGCCAGCGGTTTATTGTCCGGCTTGGGCGGCGTGATGAGCGCTTCGCGTTTGTACAGCGCTAACGGAAATCTTGGCGTCGGTTATGAATTGGATGCGATTGCTGCCGTCATTTTGGGCGGTACGAGTTTTGTCGGCGGTATCGGCACGATTACAGGCACCTTAGTCGGCGCCCTGATTATCGCGACATTGAATAACGGAATGACATTGATGGGCGTGTCCTATTTTTGGCAACTCGTTATTAAGGGTGCTGTGATTATCGTGGCGGTATTAATCGACAAATACCGTACGCGCAAATCAAATTAGCACTTTTTTAACTACTCTCAACAGGAGATTCTGTATGCAATTAAAAACCTTAGTCATCTCTGTCATGCTCGCTGCCGCGCCTTTTGCACAAGCGAAAGAGTTAACATCCATCGGGGTAACCGTGGGCGATTTGGCTAATCCGTTCTTCGTGCAAATCGCAAAAGGAGCAGAGTTGAAAGCCAAAGAATTGGCGGGCGACAAAGTGAATGTCACCTCGGTTTCCAGCGGCTACGATTTAGGTCAGCAAGTAGCGCAAATCGATAATTTCATTGCCGCCAAAACTGATATGATTATTCTGAATGCGGCGGATTCCAAAGGCATCGGTCCTGCGGTGAAGCGGGCGCGCGATGCCGGCATTGTTGTGGTTGCGGTGGATGTGGCGGCTGACGGCGCGGATGCCACCGTAACATCTAACAATTACCAAGCAGGCGAAATCGCTTGTCAAACGATTGTGGATACCATCAATGCCAAAGGCAATGTGGTGATTATCAACGGCCCGCCGGTATCTGCCGTGCAAGACCGCGTACAAGGCTGTATGGATGTCTTGGCAAAACATAAAGACATCAATCTCTTGTCCCATAATCAAAATGCGAAAGGCAGCCGTGAAGGCGGTTTGGAAGTGATGACTTCTTTGCTTATCGCCCATCCGAAAATCGATGCGGTATTTGCCATCAACGACCCGACCGCTATCGGCGCGGACTTGGCGGCGAAACAGGCACAACGCAAAGAGTTTTTCATTATGGGCGTGGACGGCTCTCCTGACGGCGAAGATGCTTTGAAGCAGGCGGACAGTTTGTTCAAAGGCACGCCGGCACAAGATCCGCAAGTCATGGCGGCGGAAGCGGTGCAAATCGGCTACGATATTTTGCAAGGCAAAGCGGCGCCGGAAAAACCCGTCTTGATTCCGGTGACCTTAATTAATCGCGATAACATCAAAGATTACAAAGGCTGGACAGTAAAATAAGCTGCAAAGTATAAGCCGTTGCCTTGTGCAACGGCTTAACGATGCAATCAAACAGTAAATAAGGAATGTGTTGCCGAAAAACAGACGGAAACATTCCTTTACAGGAGATAAGAATGTTTCAACACACAGAGCGACACATAAAGCGTCGCTCTACGTGTTGCCCTGAATTGGAAGAGGTTACACCTCTCCCACAAGATTATCCTCCCTAAAAAAGGGAGGGGTTTCAACCAGTAAGGAAATTTTGATGAAACGCTCCGAAATCAATCAGGCAATTAAAGACGCCAAGCAAATCATGGCGCAATACCGTTTTTCCTTGCCGAAATTTGCCGAATTTTCTGCAAAAGACTGGCAGACATTTTCCTTAGAGCCGTATGCGGAAATATTGAAATCCAATTTGGGCTGGGATGTGACCGATTTTAATTTGGGCAATTTTGCGCAAACAGGATTAACCCTGTTTACTTTGCGCAATCAATCTGAAAAAAACGGCAAACCCTATGCCGAAAAAATTATGCTGGTCAAGCAAAATCAAGTTACGCCGATGCATTACCATTGGAAAAAAATGGAAGATATTATCAATCGGGGCGGCGGCGTTTTAAGCCTGCAATTATATAAGCGCGATGAAATCACGGATTTATTGGACGAGGTATGTGCCATTGAAGTCAGCATAGACGGCGAAAGACGGCAAATTGCCGCCGGCGACAAAATCCGCCTGCATCCCAGACAGAGCATTTGTCTGCCGCCTACGCTTTATCACAGCTTTTGGGCGGAAGAGGGCAATGTTTTGGCGGGCGAAGTCTCGATGGTGAACGACGATCTTACCGACAACCGTTTTTTAGATCCGCTGGGACGTTTTTCCGCCATTGAGGAAGACGAAGCCCCTATCCATTTGCTTTGCAGCGATTATAAGGAGTTTTTATGCCGCTGATTAATTTGAAAGATATGCTTGCTCTTGCCGCAGAACACAAATTTGCCGTAGGCGCCTTTAATGCGATTGATTCGAACTTTATCGATGCGGTATTTGCCGCCGCTCAAGAGCAGCAATCGCCCGTCATTATCAATGTGGCGGAAGTGCATTTGCAATATATCGATTTGCCTTCGGCTGCCGAATATATCAAAAAGAAAGCGCATCAAGCCGGCATTCCCGTGTGCCTGAATTTAGATCACGGCTTAACCCTGCCGACGATTAAAGCGGCAATCGATTGCGGATTCTCATCGATTATGTTTGACGGCTCTTCATTGCCGTATGAAGACAATATCCGCCAAACTCGAGAAGTGGTGGAATTGTGCCGTCCTTATAATATTTCTGTTGAAGGCGAGCTTGGCGCAGTCGGCGGCGACGAAGGCGGCGCATTGGAAAGTAGCGCGGATGCCGCCTTATATACCAAAGTCGAAGAAGCAAAAGCATTTGTCGAGCAGACGGGCATTGATGCGCTTGCCGTTGCTATTGGCAATACGCATGGCAAATATAAAGGCGAGCCGAAGCTCGATTTTCAGCGTTTGGAAGACATCAATAAAGCCGTCGGCATTCCTTTGGTGTTGCACGGCGGTTCGGGCATCAGCGCAGAGGATTTCCGCAAAACGATCGAACTTGGCATTTGCAAAATCAATTTCTTTACCGGCATGTCGCAGGCGGCATTGGACAGCTTAGCTGCCAGCATGAAGGCGGCGGAATCCGGCGGAAAATATAATCAATATTTGATTATCATGGCGCATATGCAACAGGCGGTTCGCCAAACGGTCGCCGAACAAATGCACATTTTCAACAGCGTGAATAAAGCAGAGCATTATGCAGGAACGTAAGGGAATTCTGGCGCTGGGGAATTTATTAGTCGATCGTACCTTAGTCATCTCGGAATATCCCAAAGAAACGATGCTGGCGACCATTTCGCAGATGGGGCTACATTGCGGCGGCGGCTGCACCAATGTTTTATTCAATTTAGCCAAACTGGATGCCGAGCTGCCGCTGTTTTTAAGCGGCGCTATCGGTAAAGACAGCGAAGGGCAATTTATTTTGCGGCAAGCGCAAAAACATAAAGTGGCATTAAGCGCGCTCATAGAAAGCGAGTTACCCACATCATTTACCGATGTGATGATTAACAGTCAAAACGGAGAGCGTACTTTTTTCCACTATATCGGGGCGATGCAGCATTATGACGCGCAAGCGGTGGCGGCGATTGATTGTGATGCCAAAATCGCGCATATCGCCTATTTACCGCTGCTGCCGGCATTATTGGATGTAGCGGTATTGAAAGAGACGCTCCTTACACTGAAAGAAAAAGGTTTTTTAATTTCCATCGATTTGGTTTCTGTCGAAAATCAGCAGATTTTTACCGATATGATTCTTCCGGTGCTGCCCTATGTCGATATTGTGATTATTAATGATGTCGAGGCGAAAAGTTTGACCGCCGCGAAGCAGACGGCTTCTACGGAAAAAGATTTGATAATGGCGGCGCAAAACATTATGCGCTTAGGCGTGAAGCAGGCGGTGGTCGTGCATTCGCCGAAATATGCGGCAGCCTGCGATTGGCAGGGCAATTCTTTGGCACTGCCTTCCTATTGGGTGGAAAAAGACAAAATTGTCAGCACTTTAGGAGCAGGCGATGCCTTTTGCAGCGGCGTTTTGTACGGATTGCATGAGAATCTGCCTTTGCAGGAAACATTGCAGCTGGGGCATGGCTTGGCTTATTTCAATTTATTTTCCGTTTCCGCAACCGAAGGCGCAGTTGATTATCCGCGCTTAAGGGATTTTATCCGCCATCAATCGCTATCAGGTATTGGGCTTTGATTATTCTGATTTTTCTACCGAAAAATTGAACATATAGCCAATGCCACGTACCGTTTGGATAAAAGTAGGTGCTTTCGGATTCGGTTCGATTTTTTTGCGCAGGCGCATAATCAGCACGTCAATCGTACGGTCGAAAATTTCCAAGTTTTCGCTGTGCGTTAATTCCAGCAATTGCTGGCGGGACAAGGCTTTTTGCGCATGGGAGAGTAAAGTGAATAGCAGTAGGTATTCCCCTTGAGTGAGCTCGATTTCCTGCCGCTGCGGCGAATACAATTTATGTTTATCGGTATCTAAAAACCATTGTTGAAAACGCAATCCCTGCTGCTGCGGCGACGGGCAGCTTTGCGGCTGGCCGCGGCGAATGGCAGCTTTGGCGCGAGCGACCACGACGCGCGGATAAAAAGGCTTGGCAATATAATCGTCTGCGCCCATTTCCAAGCCTACCACTACATCCGATTCCGCGTTTAAGCCGCTTAACATGATAATCGGCGTATTGACGAGGTTTTTGAGCTGTTGCAGCAACACAAGCCCATTGATATCGGGCAGGATAAGGTCTAAAAAAATCAGTTGGAACTGCTGACCCGTGCTTAATAAAGCCAATGCCGCCTGCCCGCTTTGTACGCAGCTCATCTGATAGCCGTACTCTTCAAAAGTATCGCTGAGCAGCTCGCACAGCGAAATATCATCGTCAATCACTAAAATAGACATGGCAGGCGACATGAAAGGTATCCAAAAGAGGTGTGTTAAAAATACAAGTATATAAAATATTAGTATAAAATCCTATGTTTTATCAAATGGACTGGTTATTCATCATTAAGGAGCAATTATGCGTATCGGTATTGATTTGGGCGGCACAAAAATCGAGGTAATCGCTTTGAGCGACAGCGGCGAGGAATTGTTCCGCAAACGGATTGCCACGCCTCGCGGTTCTTATCCCGAGACCTTGGCGGCGATTAAACGTTTGGTCGATAATGCCGAAGCGGCGACCGCTCGGCACGGCACGGTCGGCATCGGCATTCCCGGCACGATTTCGCCTTTTACGGGCAAGGTGAAGAATGCCAATTCCGTTTGGCTGAACGGGCAGGCATTGGATGCCGATTTGAAGGCGCTTTTGGGACGCGAGGTGCGCATCGCCAATGATGCGAATTGCATGGCGGTATCCGAGGCGACCGACGGTGCCGGTGCGGGTAAAAAAGTGGTGCTGGCATTGATTTTAGGCACGGGCAGCGGTTCGGGGATTGTGATTGACGGCAAACCTTGGAACGGCGCGAACGGTATCGGCGGCGAATGGGGGCATAATGAATTGCCTTGGCAGGATGAGGAGGAGCGTTCGCATAATGTGCAATGTTATTGCGGAAAATACCGCTGCGTGGAGCAGTTCGTATCGGGCACGGGCTTGTGCGATGATTATGAACGTCGCAGCGGTCGGCGTTTAAAAGGCAATGAAATCAGCGCACTTGCCGAGCAGGGCGATCCGATTGCCGAGCAATCGCTGCAAGCCTACGAGCGCCGCTTGGCAAAAGCCTTGGCGGCTTATGTGAATACGCTTGATCCTGATGTGGTGGTGCTGGCAGGCGGCGTCTGCAATATTGATCGTCTGTATCGAAATGTGCCGCCTTTGGTGAACGAATATATTTTCGGACGTGAATTTTTCACGCCTATCAAAAAAGCCTTGCACGGCGATTCGAGCGGCGTGCGCGGCGCGGCGTGGTTGTGGGGTGTGAATGAAGGCTGATGCGCCTTTCGGCTCAGAAAAAACGGCGCCGACGTGCTAGAATAGCGCGTTATTTTTAGAGATTCAGCAAAAGAGAAGTCAAATGAGTGATTTTGCCAAAGAAGTTCTCCCTATCAATTTAGTCGATGAGATGCGCAGTTCTTATTTGGACTATGCGATGAGCGTGATTATCGGGCGTGCTTTGCCTGATGCGCGCGACGGTTTGAAGCCTGTGCATCGCCGTGTGATGTATTCCATGCATCAAAACGGCAATGCTTGGAATAAGAAATATGTGAAATCAGCGCGGGTTATCGGGGATGTGATGGCGAGTTACCATCCGCATGGCGACAGCGCGATTTATGACACTTTGGTGCGCATGGCGCAGTCTTTTTCTCTGCGTTATCCGCTGGTAGACGGGCAAGGCAACTTCGGCTCGATTGACGGCGACCCTGCGGCGGCGCACCGCTACACCGAAGCGCGTATGGCGAAAATCGCGCATAGTTTGATGACGGATATTGAAAAAGAAACGGTCGATTTCACGCCTAATTACGACGGTAGCCAGTTGGAGCCGGTGGCTTTGCCCGCACGCTTTCCGAATTTATTGGTCAATGGCAGTTCCGGCATTGCGGTGGGTATGGCGACCAATATTCCGCCGCATCATTTGGGCGAAACGATTGACGCCTGCCTGCATTTGCTTGCCAATCCGCAGGCCGATACCACGGCTTTGATGCATCATTTGCCCGGTCCTGATTTTCCCACCGGCGCGATTATCAACGGCGCTAAGGGGATTCGTGAGGCTTACGAAACCGGCAAGGGACGGATTTATATCCGCGCCAAAACCCATATTGAGGGCGATGAGGGCGGCAAGCAGGCGATTATCGTCGATGAATTGCCGTATCAGGTCAATAAGGCGAATTTGCTGAGTAAAATCGCGGATTTAGTCAAGGAAAAGAAAATCGACGGCATTACCGCTTTGCGCGACGAGTCGGATAAAGACGGCATTCGTATGGTGATTGAATTGCGCCGCGGCGAAGTGGCGGAAGTGGTGCTGAATAATCTGTTCCAACTCACGCAATTGCAAATCGTCTTTGGTATCAATATGATGGCTTTGGTCGGCGGACAGCCGAAATTATTGTCATTAAAAGAAGTCTTGCAGGTATTTTTGGCGCACCGCCGCGAAGTGGTTACGCGCCGTACGATTTTTGAGCTGCGCAAGGCGCGCGAACGTGCGCATATTTTGGAAGGCTTGTCGGTGGCTTTGGCGAATATTGATGAAGTCATTGCTCTGATTCGCGCTTCCAGCGGGCCGGCGGAAGCCAAAGAAGCCTTGATTAGCCGTGTTTGGCGCCCCGGTCAGGTCGTCGATATGCTGGAAAGAGCAGGTGCGGAAAATTCGCGCCCCGACGGCTTGGCGGCAGAGTACGGCTTATTGGCGGACGGCTATCATTTGTCGCCGGAGCAGGCGCAGGCGATTTTAGATTTGCGTTTGCACCGCCTAACGGGGCTGGAACAGGATAAGATTCTTGAAGAGTTTCAAGAAATTTTAAGCAATATCGAAAACTTGCTTGAAATCTTGCAAGTGCCGGAGCGTTTGCAGGCGGTCATACAGGAAGAATTGCTGGAGATTAAAACCCAATTTAATGATGTGCGCCGTACGCAGATTTTAGACACGCATTTGAATTTAAGTTTGGAAGATTTGATTGCCGAAGAAGACCGCGTGATTACCTTATCCCATGAAGGCTATATCAAAGCTCAGCCTTTGGGCGATTACGAAGCGCAGCGGCGCGGCGGCAAGGGAAAATCGGTGACGGCGGTCAAAGACAAGGATTTTGTCGAGCAATTGTTTGTGGCGAATACGCACGACACTATGCTGTGCTTTTCCAATAAGGGCAAAGTCTATTGGCTGAAAGTCTACGAATTGCCGCAGGCTGGGCGACAGGCAAAAGGCAAACCGATTGTCAATCTGCTGCCCTTTGAAAAAGACGAGCGTCTGAATGCCGTGCTGACCACGCGGGAATATCCTGAAGACCAATTCCTATTCTTCGTTACTAAGGCGGGAACGGTGAAAAAAACGCCTTTGTCCGAATATTCCCGTCCGCGCGCCAACGGCATCATTGCCATCAGCCTGAGTGAAGATGACGAATTGGTAGATGTGGAAATTACCGACGGCAAGCAGGACATTATGCTGTTTTCCAATGCGGGAAAATCCGTGCGCTTTAATGAAGAGGATGTGCGCAGCATGGGGCGCGGAGCCGGCGGCGTACGCGGTATGCGTTTGGAAGATGATCAGCGCGTCATTGCCCTATGTGTAGTCAAAGAAGAGGGCGCGATTCTGACGATTACCGAGAACGGCTATGGCAAACGTACGCCGATTAGCGATTACCCGACAAAAGGTCGCGGCGGCAAAGGCATTTTGTCGATTATGTGCAGCGAGCGCAACGGAGAAGCCGTATATGCGGTGCAAGTGGAGGAAGATGAGCATATCATGTTGGTTACCAATAACGGCACTTTGGTGCGTACACGCGTGGCGGAAATTTCTACCAGCGGACGCAATACGCAGGGCGTGCGCCTCATTCGCACCAATGAACAGGAAAAACTGATTGCGGTGGCGAAAATCATTGCCGAGCAAGGCGGCGACGAAGAGGGTGATGCCGAGGATGGCGACGATGCGGAGAATGCCTAAGCCTCTGCTTGTTCTATTGATATAGTTAATTCATGGCAAAATTAATCATTTTTCAATCGGGTAGGTCGGATATTTGTATCCGACATTACTTAAAACATAAATTTGTCGGATTCAAGAATCCGACCTGCTTCTTTATAAATTAGTAGCTTAGGTGTTTATGCCAACACAATTCATCATGATGTGTGCTTTCAGGCATAAATGCCTAAGCTAAGGTTAAAAATATAATATTCTTCTTTGTCATGAACTGACTATAACACTGACACATAAAAAAACAGCCATTCGGCTGTTTTTTTGATGCTCGGCAATTAACCTTTGATTTTGCGCGTTTTGACGACGCGGCAATCTTTATGCGTGATTTCATTGGCAGGGTCTTGTACCGTTGCCAAACCGATTTTATGGTAATTGTTTAATTCCATATAATCGGCGTCCAAGCGCCAACTGTCTTCGCTTTCGCCGAAGGTGGTGCCGGCAACACTGGAGAGATTTAGATTAATCGGCATGAAACGCGTTTTGCCTCCTAAAAACGCTTCTGCGTATGTCGGCAGCCTTTGGGCGTTAAATCCGTAGGTAACGACTAAGTTTCCGCCTTGTCGGCAAGAATAGCTGACTTCGCGTATTTTGACGGTATCGGCATCGGCTTGCGCAGCATCGGTTGCCATATTGCTTTGTGCCATGCCCATACTGCTGGCAAGCAAGAGTGTAGAAACTAATAATTTTTTCATAATTATTCCTTTTTTGTTAAGCATTTTTTACTGCAATATAATTGCATTTATTAATCTAACACGCTTTGATTAGTTGATGCTAGTGAAAATGATTAAAATTATTTAATTAACGAATAAAAATGTACTGCGCCTTTTGAACCGCTTAGCGCTTTTTAGATAAAGCTATTCTAGGCGGTTATTTTTTATATGATTATTCGTCAGGATAATCTTGGATGAATTGCATGACGTTTTCTACCATTTGCCGCGAACCTGTAAAGAAAGGGCTGCGCTGATGCAGGCTTTGCGGTTGGATATCAAGAATGCGCTGTTTGCCGTCACTGGCTAAGCCTCCGGCTTGTTCGGCAAGGAATGCCATCGGATTACATTCGTAATTAAGCCGCAATTTTCCTTGCGGATAGCTGCTGGCTTGCGGATACATGTAAATGCCGCCTTTGAGCATGTTGCGGTGAAAATCGGAGACTAAGGAGCCGATATAGCGTGATTTATAGGGGCGATTCTCCTGCGGGGCTTCTTCTTGGCAGTATTTGATGTATTTTTTCACGCCTTGCGGGAAGCGGACATAGCCGCCTTCATTGACGGAATAAATGCTGCCTTGCTCGGGAATGCGAATGTTTTCATGCGACAGCAAGAACATGCCTAGCGAAGGGTCGTAAGTAAATCCGTTTACGCCGTTGCCGGTGGTGTAAACCAGCATGGTGGAAGAACCGTAGACGACATAGCCGGCAGAGACTTGGCGGCTGCCGGGCTGCAAGAAGTCTTCCAATGTGACGGGGCTGCCGATAGGGGTTACGCGGCGGTAGATGGAGAAAATCGTGCCGACGGCGACATTGACGTCGATATTGGACGAGCCGTCGAGCGGGTCGGTAAGAATGATATATTTGGCGTTTTTGCCGCGTTCGGTATTAAAAGCGATGAAGTTTTCTTCTTCTTCGGAGGCAAAGCCCGCCACATCATCGCGCATAAAAAGGGCTTTTTTAATTGTTTCATGGGCAAGGACGTCGAGTTTTTTCTGCTGTTCGCCTTGTACGTTTTCTGCGCCGGCATCGCCGAGGACGTCATTGATGAGCCCTGCTTTATTGATGTCGCGGTGGAGGAATTTGGCGGAGAGTCTGATGGCGGATAGGATGCCTGACAATGAGCCTTTGGCTTCCGGATATTCGCTTTGTTTTTCAATAATGAATTCGCCTAAACTTTTCATGATGCCTTCCTTTGAAAATGATTGCGGCGTTTATTGTAGCGCAGGAAATAAAAAACCGCAGAGGATTTCTGCGGTTTTGCTGTGAAAATGCTTAAGGAAGACGTTGATGAAGCAATTGGCGTACGGCAATGCCGTCGTCTAATTGCAAGGCTTCTTCAAGCAAGGCGCGACAATCTTTGGCGCTTAATTGACGGATGCGGTGCTTAACGGCAGGAACGCCGCGACCCGAAACGGAGAGTTCGTGAAAGCCCATGCCGACTAAGAAAGGCGTGGCTTCAATTTGTCCGCCCATTTCACCGCAAACACCGATTTCAATACCGGCGGCATGTGCGGCATCTACCGCCATTTTCATGGCGCGTAAGACGGCAGGATGCAAGCTGTCGTAAAGCGAGGAGATTTTCGTATTGCCACGGTCTGCGGCAATGATGTATTGCGTCAGATCGTTTGTGCCGATACTGAAGAAATCGGCATGTTTGGCCAATTGCGGCGCAATCAGGACGGCGGCAGGCGTTTCAATCATAATGCCGATTTTGATGTCGGGATTACAGGCTTTGCCTTCTGCCTGCAAAGCGGCGACTTGCGCGGCGACTTCACGGCGCACGAACAAAATTTCATCGACATTGCTGACCATGGGAATCATGATTTGCAGATTGCCATGAACCGCAGCACGCAGGGCGGCACGGATTTGCGCGTCAAAGACATGGCGCATTTCATCGTAAATGCGCACGCCGCGCCAGCCTAAGAAAGGATTTTCTTCATGCGGAAAGTTGAGATAAGGCAGGGGTTTGTCGCCACCGATATCGGCTAAGCGCAAAATCAATTGGCGTTCGCCCAAATGTTCTGCCGCTTGTTTGTAGGCCTGATACTGCGCTTCTTCGCTGGGCGCGCTGTTGGCGCTCATGAATAAGAATTCGCTGCGGAATAAGCCGATGCCTTCGCTGCCATTGTCCTCAACAAGGTGCAAATCCTTGGGCGAGCCGATGTTTGAATACAGTTTGATGGTCTGTCCGTCGGTCGTGGTGGCGGGTTGATGAAGCAGGGCAGCATATTCGGCCTGCAATTGCGCTTCCGCCGCTGCTTTTTGGCTGAATTGCGTTTGCGTGGCTTCATCAGGTTGCACGATGATTTCGCCGCGGCTGCCGTCAAGCAAAATGCTTTCGCCGTTTTGCACTTGTTCTAAAACGTTGCTGATGCCCATCACTGCCGGCAAGCCGATGTTGCGCGCTAAAATTGCCACATGGCTGGTCAAGCCGCCGCCTGCCAGAACAAAGCCGCGCACGTTTTTGGGATTGAGCTGTGCGGTTTCACTGGGGCTTAGATCTTGAGCGAAAATAATCGTATCGGCAGGCGCATCGCCTAAAGAGGCAAAGGGCATATTGTTGAGCGCGAGCAATAAATTTTTTTGTAGATCTTCAAATTCCGCTGCGCGTTCTTTGAGGTAATCGTCGTCTAAGGTGCGCATGGTGGCGGCGGCTTGATCGAGATATTCTTTAACGGCTCTGGTGGCGCTGTATTGTTCGTCTTTCATCAATGCCAGTACGTCTTGCTCGAATTCTTCGTCGCGCAAGAGTTCGATATGGCTGGAAAAGATTTCGGCTTCCTCTTCGCCTTGCTCCGCCAGCACTTTTTCATACAGGCTTTGCAGATGTGCTTCTACCGTATTTTGCGCATGGCGGAAGGCTTCAATTTCTGCTTCGGCATTATCGCTGGCTTGAAAATGGATTGCAGGGCTTTGGGGGATGAATATCCAAGCATTGCCTGCCGCAATGCCCGGAGAGGCGGCAAGCCCCTTTAATTGGCGGTTCATTATTCTTCTAAGGTGTTGATGTATTCAACAATCGCGGCTAATGCGGCGTCTTCGTCCGCGCCGTTGGTTTCAACCGTCAATACGTCGCCTTGGCTTAAGCCTGCTTGCAAGAGTTTCATCAGCGATTTGGCATTATAGCGTTCGCCGGCTTTGATGAGGGTCACTTCACTTTCGTAGCCTTTGGCCAATTGGACTAATTGCTTGCCGGGACGAGCGTGTAAACCTGCCGGGTTAGTTAATGTGACTTGTTGTTCTTTCATCATAATTCCTTATTTCATTGTGCAAAAGCAACGTGTGCGACACACGCTGCGCGCATTTTGTAATAAAAATTAAATTTTTGCTAGTGAAATTTCGTATTTTGCCGCTAAAAATCAGGCTTTGCTCTTGTTGCAAAAGCAAAAAATAAGGAATGTTTTTGTTCGGTGCTTAATCGACTTCTATTAATTCCACATCGTTTTCCGCTAAAAAGGCGCGGTATTTTGCCGGCACGCCGCGGTTGGTAATGATGGCGTCAATGGCTTTGAAGCTGCAGATGGTGCGGAAAGATTTTTGGTCGAATTTGCTGTTGTCGGTCAGTACGAAGACTTGGTCGGCCTGCTCGGTCATTTGGCGGGCGGTGCGCGCGGTCAGTTCGTTGGTACTGGTCAGCCCCGAGAGCATGTCAATACCGTCCACGCCGATAAAAGCTTTGGCAAAATGGCATTGTTTCAGGTTTTCCTGCGTCATTGCGCCGCCAAATGCCATCACGTCTTTGCGCAGTTCGCCGCCGAGCGAGTAGAGGTTGGTATGGGCATGGGTGCTGAGAATGGAGAGGGCTTCCAAGCTGTTCGCCATGACGTTGATGGGTACGTCGGGCAATTGGCGTACGAATTCCAAGGTGGTGGAGCCGTTTGCGATGATGATAGCATCGTCTTGGGTATCGATAAGGTGGCGGGCGGCATAACGACCGACGGCACGTTTGGCATCTAAATGAATATTGGCTTTTTTGCCGCGCAGACGAGCGGAGACAAAGCGGTTGGCGAGAATGGCGCCGCCGTGCTGGCGTTTGGCAATGCCTTGTTCTTGTAGACTGTCAAGGTCGCGATAGATGGTCATCAGAGATACGTTAAATAATTCCGCAAGCTGTTGTGAGCTGACCACATTATTCGCTTCGAGCATTTGACGGATTTTGGCGCGTCTGTCTACGGTCGTTTCTGCTTTCATATTTATCCTTCAGAAGAATATGTTTGTGGCTTTATAGTGTAATACTTGTGGATTTGATTTGGAAGTACTGTGAAAGTAGAAATAAATCGTCAGCATAAAGAAAAACCTAGTGATTTGAAAATTCTTAAGTGTTATCAATTTATTGTTAACGATATGATTCTTGCTGCAGAAGGCTGATGTCGCCTGCGCCTTGTCGCAAAATAAGGGGAGGCATTTCGGTCAAATCCAGAACGGTGCTAGGACGCAGGGGCAGTTCGCCACAATCGACGATGATGTCCACCGCATTGATAAAAGCCTTGTCCATATCGTGCAGATTGATGAAGTATTGTTCTTCATCGCTGTTGAGAGAGATGCCCATTAGGGCTTCTTGATGTGCGGCGATGATGCTTTGGCAAATGCCGTGTTCGGGAATGCGGATGCCGATGGTTTTGCGTTTTTCATGTTGCACGAGACGTGGTACTTCTTTGCTTGCTGGCAATATGCAGGTAAAGGCGCCGGGGAAAAGGCGTTTGAGCAGGCGGAATTGCACATTGTCCACACGCGCGTATTGCGACAAATGGGTTAAATCGCTGCACATGATGGTAAAGGGATGGTCTTTATCCAGTTCGCGCAATTGGCGGATGCGGTTGCCGGCGTTTTTATCGCCTAGACGGCAGACGAGAGCATAGCCGGTATCGCTGGGAATGACGGCGATTGCGCCGCCGGCGAGGGCATTGCTGATGTTTTGTAGGTCGCGAGATTTGATAAAACCCGCTTGGCTTTCAATCCATTGACTCATGTGTGCTTGTCCAAAAACGGTTATTTTACGCTTTTTCCGAGAGGAAGGTTTGCGCTTCTTGCTTGTCGGCATGAATATTTCTGTTTATGCTTGTGTTTTTAACGAGGGGAAAACGATGAAGATTCGCAAATTATGGTTAAGCGCCGCCATAGCTTTTAGCGCGGCGGTCATGGCGCAGGAGAAGGCGGCTAAGATTGCTTATAGCCAGATTATCGCGCATCCTGCTTTAGACGAGATTTATGCCGGCATGGTGCAGGGTTTGCAGGAGCACGGCTATGTGGTGGGCAAAAATTTAAACATCGATTATCAGATTGCGCAAGGCGATATGGCAATCAATAATCAGATTGCGCAAAAATTCGTCGGCGATAAGCCGGATGTGATTGTGGCAAGCACCACGCCTTCGGCGCAGGCGGTAATTGCCGCGGCAAAAGGGCGTTTGCCGATTGTTTTCACCGGGATTACCGACCCGATTTCCGCAAAATTGGTGGATAATTTGGAAAAGCCGGGCGGCAATGTGACGGGAGTCAAAGAGGCCTTGGCTTATGAACAAAATGTGGCGATTTTGCACAGTCTGCTGCCTGAGGCAAAACATATTGGCACGGTGTTTAATCCGGGCGAGGATAATTCCAATGCCAGCAATGCGATGTTGGAAAAAACCATGCAGCCGCGCGGTTTGACCTTGGTCAGCGCGCCGGCAAAAAATACCGGCGAAGTGTTAGATGCGGCACGTTCTTTGGTAGGCAAAGTCGATGCTTTCCTGATTACTTTGGATAATACCGCGGTCAGCGGTCTGCCTTCTTTGGTACAGGTGGCGGAGCAGCATAAATTGCCTTTGTTCGTATTTGATACTTATTCTGTGCCGATTGGCGCGGCGGTAGGTGTTGGTTATGATGAGTTTGATGTCGGACGTTTAACGGCGGATAAGGTTGCTGCGATTTTGCAAGGCGCCAAAGCGGGCGATTTGCCGGTGGCGGAAGTGGAAAAAAGCCGCATTGTGCTTAATCCCGCAGCGGCGGCGCGTCAAGGTTTGACTCTGCCACAAAATTTATTGGATCAGGCTTCTGAAATTGTTGAGGAGAAGAAATAATGTTGAAAAAATCATTGTGCGCCTTATTGGCTTTATGTACATGGCAAAGTTGGGCGGCGGATGTGCCGGTGGTGGCGGTCGCGCAGATTGTCGCGCATCCTTCTTTGGATGCGGATTTTAAGGGTTTGGTCGATGCTTTGGCGGAAGCCGGTTATAAAGACGGCGAAACGGTGCAGATTAAACGCGAATTGGCGCAGGGCGATATGGGCATTGCCACGCAAATCGCGCAAAAATTTGTCGGCGAAAAACCGGCGGTATTGGTCGGTATTTCCACGCCGTCGGCGCAGAGTTTGGCAGCAGCGGCGCGCGGACGTTTTCCGATTGTGTTTACCGCCGTTACCGATCCTTTGCAGGCAAAATTAGTGGATAATTTAGAAAAACCCGGCAAAAATGTGACAGGTACCAGCGATGCGGTACCGCTTGAAAAAAATATTGAATTGATTCAAAGCCTCATGCCTGAGGTAAAAACCATCGGTACGGTGTTTAATCCGGGCGAGGCGAATTCTGTTGCCGCCGTTGCGGAGCTGGAGCAGGTTGTCAGCAGTAAGGGATTGAAATTACTGCAGGCACCGGCAACAAAAACCGGCGAAGTATTGGATGCCAGCCGTTCTTTGGTAGGCAAAGCGGACGCTTTCTTTATCACGACGGATAATACGGCGGTAACGGCTTTCAGCTCTATCGTGCAAGTGGCGGAAGCGGAAGATATTCCTTTGTTTTCTGCCGATACCGGTTCTGTGGCAGAGGGTGCGATTGCCGCTTTAGGCTTTAGTTTCTATGAAATCGGTCGCGAAACCGGCAAGCAGATTGCCGCGGTTTTAAAAGGTGAGGCGATTGGCGATATGCCGGTGAAATTTATGCAAAACCCTGAATTGTATTTAAATAAAGCGGCAACAGAGAAAATGGGACTGACTTTGCCGCAGTCTGTGATTGACAGTGCGGCGCATGTCCTGCCTTAGGCAGCTGTCATTTTAAAACAGGATTGCCGCTTGCTTGACCGGATTGAGAGTGTCAAAATAGCGGCAATTGCCGAATTACCGCCTGCGGGCGGCTTTTCTATTGGCAAGATGTCTAAAATAAACAAGAATTGTGAAGCATTATGTTGAGTTCAACCGCATTTTGGGGCGCGATGGAAACCGGGCTGGTCTATAGCCTTGTGGCTTTTGCGATGTATTTATCTTTTCGCGTGTTGGAGTTCGCGGATTTGACCGTAGAAGGCAGTTTCCCTTTGGGTGCGGCGGTATCGGCAGCCTTGATTTTGCAAGGTTGGCATCCTTGGGCATCGATTGCCGTTGCCGTTATAGCGGGCATGTTTGCCGGCGCGATTACCGGTTTTTTAAATGTACGCTTTAAAATCATGCACCTGCTTGCCTCAATCTTAGTGATGTATGGTTTGTATTCGGTTAATTTGCGGATTATGGGACGCCCGAATCTGCCGCTGTTGGGCGAAGACAGCATTCTCACGCCCTTTTACGAATTGCCGCTGGCATTAGAAATTGTGCCCGTGATGTTGTTTGCTATCGTTCTGACGGTGGTGGGCATTTTGCTGTGGTGGTTTATGAATTCCGAAATCGGTTTGGCGATGCGCGCCACCGGAGCCAATCCGAATATGGCGCGTGCGCAAGGCGTAGCGACAGGTTTGATGGTCATTTTGGGCATTTCTATTGCCAATGGTTTGGCGGCTTTGGCGGGCGGTTTATTTGCCCAAAGTCGCGGTTCTGCCGATGTGACTTTAGGCGTCGGCGTATTGGTCGTCGGCTTGGCTTCCCTAATCGGCGGCGAAGCGGTTCTATCACCTAAAACGGTTTTGCGTGCTTTATTGGCCTGCGTGATCGGCTCGATTATTTTCCGCCTGGTTATCGCTTTTGCCCTAAGCGGCGGCGATATCGGCTTGCAGCCCGGAGATATTAATTTGATCACTACCGTGCTGATGTTATTAGCGATTAAATTAGGCGATATCCGCAGTTTTACCGCCAAATGTTTGAAGCGGGGGCAGTCATGATTGAAGTACGCGAGATTTATAAAACCTTTAATCCGCATACGCCTTTGGAAAATCCCGTCTTGCGCGGCATGTCCTTATCTCTACAGCAAGGCGAGTTTGTAACTGTCATCGGTTCCAATGGGGCGGGTAAATCCACTTTGCTCAATGCCATTTCGGGAGAAATACGCGTGGATAGCGGTGCCGTGCTGATTAATGGGCAAGAGGTGAGTAAATTGCCGGCGTATAAACGCAGCGCGCAAGTGGCGCGTGTTTTCCAAGATCCGCTTGCCGGCACCTGCGCCCATCTCAGTATCGAAGAAAATTTGGCTTTGGCAATGAAACGCGGACAAGGACGCGGCTTGGCACGCGCTGTACAGGCACGTTATTTGAGCCAATTTACAGAAGCGTTGGCGGCTCTGAATTTGGGTATCGAACAGCGCTTGAAAGACCGCATGGGCTTGCTTTCGGGCGGACAAAGACAGGCGGTAAGCCTGCTGATGGCCAGTCTGCAACCCTCGGGCATTTTATTGCTAGACGAGCATACTGCTGCCCTTGACCCTAAAACGGCGAATTTTGTCTTGTCTTTAACCCAGCAAATCGTGGCGGAAAAAAGCCTGACGACTTTAATGGTCACGCACAGCATGCGCCAAGCCTTGGATATCGGCAGCCGTACCGTCATGCTGCATCAAGGTCAAGTCATTTTTGATATTAGCGGCGCTGAACGCGCTTCTTTAGATGTACCGGATTTATTGGCATTGTTTGAAAAACAACGCGGTCAGACCGTAAGCGATGATAGTTTGTTACTGGGTTAAGCTTGCTTATTGATTCAAATAAGCAATACAAAACAGGGATTAATCCCTGCTTTGTATTGTCTTTTTTTAATAACGATGTCTGGGTTTCTCTTCTTGAGTGATTTGGTCATGTCCTTTAATGGAAAGGATTGTAAAATCACCTAGGAGATTGCGTTTTAATTCTATATCAATTTTTCTATTAATTTTAAGTTTATCTTTTATAATAGAAATTTCAATTTGGCTTTTTCCTTTATTAAATGGTAATTCTTCGCTATGCTGATGGGAAATGACCTTAGTATGTACTCGGACAGTGTGAGGCTTTGCACCAGGAATAATATTTTGCTTGTAATAATTACATAGAGAACTTGAATTTGGTTCTATTGTTTTAGTGCTACGGCTGTTGATTGTGTAATTAAAATTAATGATAGTTTCTGCTTGCAGCATATTGCAAAATAATGCAGTGCTTTCTTCATCAGGAAATTGGCTTTTTTTCGCCCAACGCTGAACTGCTCCTTCTGTAAAAGAAAAATAGTTGACGCCTAAATAAAAAGCGATAACACCGACTAGAAAAAGAAAAGATTTCATACGACCTCCATTGTCAAAATGCGCTTATGATAGCAGAAAATCAGTTTGTTGCCTGCCTGCGGATGATGTCGCGAATAAGGGCGCGTGCAGGCAGCAGTTGGCTGATTAATGATTCTTCGATAGGTAGAGGACTGTTAAGCATCATGGCGGCAAGGAGTTCGGCGCCGTAAAAGGCAGTCAGACAGCCTTTGGAACCAAGCCCTGCATGCAGATACCATGCGCGCGGATATTCGGGATTGGCGCGTATGGGGATATGTTTGTCGAATTGCCATTTGTGATAGGCTTGCTTAAGCGCTTGAGGATTAGGGATTGGTCCGATAAACGGCAGATAATCGCGGCTGCTGGCGCGTACGCCGGCAAAGGCGCTGTCGTAATGAGCGGCATATTGCGGATAGCTGTCTTGAAAATGTTTGAGCAGCAGCTCGTTATCGGCGTAACGGATGCTGCCGTCTGTGCAATTGGGCTGGTATGCGGAGCCGATGTAGATTTTTTGTCTGTCCGCAAAGGGCAGGATGCTGTAGTGGGCGCAGGTGGCGGCTGGTTCGAAATGCGGTGTGACGCCTGCGATGCAGGCTTGTCCGCGCAAAGGGCGCAGATGGCGATGCCAGTCTTGAGGGAGCAAATCATGATGCCAAGCGCTGGCAAAAATGACGCTGTCGTTTTGCCAAGTCTCTAGTTGTTTGCTGTCAATGTCTTGCTCGATGAGCCGAATCAGCGGATGGCGGCTTAGGATGTTGAGCAAAGCCGGTGTGTCAATGGTGCCGCTGCCGTGCAAGATGAGATGGCGGTCTGCTTCTAAACGGTATTCATCGGGGCTGAAGAGCCGGGCGGCGGCAATTTGTCGGTGGCGTTCGGCAGCGGCGTCGTCTTTGGCGCTTAAGACGATGTCTTGCGGATAAAGAAATATTTGTTCGGGGAATTGTGCGCTCAGTTGGGCAAAAAAGCCTTTGTTATAGCGCCATGCCGCCAGTTGAAAGCGGCGCATCGGTGTATCTTCCCGCCCTACTTGCAAGAAGGGGACGGCAATCGGTACTTGGCTGGCGGCAGGACGCTGCGGCGAGTGATAGATTTCTACGGCGATACCGCGTTTGGCTAATGCCCAAGCGCTTGCCATGCCGGCAAGCCCTGCACCGATGATTTTAACGCTGTTGTGAGGGTTTATAGGCGGGGCGAGCCTTGTCCAATGGGGCGCAGAATTATGATTGGATTGGAATTCGCCGACCAACATGTCGCGTTTGCGTCCGAAGCCGCTTTGTTTTTGCAGCCTGAAGCCGACTTGATTTAGCCCGTCGCGGACTTGTCGCGCGACGCTGAAGGTGGCAATGGTGCTGCCAAGACGGCTATGGGCGGCAATGGCTTGAAAAATGCGCGGCGACCACATGTCGGCGTTTTTACTGGGGGCGAAGCCGTCTAAAAACCAAGCGTCAACGCTGCCATGCAGTTCGGGTAAGAGTTCATTGGCTTCTCCCCATAGTAATAAGAGGTCGATGCGCGGATGCAGATGCAGCCAATGAAAGCCGTGGCGGCAATGCGGGTATTGCTGATAGAGGGCTGCGCGCCGTTCGGGATTTTCCCAGTTTTGATGGATGCGGCGCAGGTCTTCTAGCGGAATCGGGTGTTTTTCGCAACTGATGTAGATGAGGCGGCAGTCATCAGGCGCTTGTTTTAAGAAACAGTCTGCCGCCAGCAGGCAGTTCATGCCGCTGCCAAAGCCGGTTTCGCCGATGGTGAAATGTGTGCGTCTGTCTAAGGCGGCAAATCGTTCGGCAAGGCGGTTGCCGCGGATAAACACATGTTCGCTTTCGGCAAAGCCTTGTTGCGGATTGAAATAAATATCGCCGTAGAGCCTATTGCGCAGACTGTTGCTGTCGTATTCAATCTGCGCGTAATCCAGTAGTTTAGCCAAGATAGTGCCGCATTTGCTCGTTGAGGCTGTTTAAGAGCTGATGGAGCGTTGTGGGAAGCTGATTGGCGCTGACGCTCATGCTCAGCGGTTTGGCTTCAGGATATTGTCTGAAATAGTGCTCCATGAAGACTTGGCGCAGCATAGGATCGAGATAATCCAGATTCGGCGTGTCCGTCTTTATCGGCAGATAACGCAGGGCACGGTTCGTGAAGCGGTAATCTGTGCGGAAATCGTATTCGCTGCTTTTTTTAAGAACTTCGATTTGTTCGGCGGACAGCGTGCATTGTAGCAGCGGGCGGTCAAGCATCACTGCCTGTGCACCGGCAAGTAGAGCGCCGACAATATCGGCGCCGTGGGTGAAATCGCCCCATAAAACAATCGGCAGGGACACATGATTGCGGACTTGCTGCAGGAGCGCCAAAGCGCTTTGTCGTAATTCGGGCAGGGCGTTTTCAAAACGATGCTGCTCGCCGCCGGCTTCGACGCCTTGCAAGACTAAATAATCAATGCCAAAATCGGCAGCGGCAATCGCTTCGGCAACGCTGTGGCAAATAGCGAAAGTGGGAATTTGCTGCGATTGAATAAAGGCGATGGTGTCTTTTTCGGGAATACCGTTGGCAAAACCGATTAGACGCGGCGAAGCTTGTATGGCCGTATCGAGTAGGTCTAAAAAATGATCGTTTTTCGGCAAGGGATAATCGATTTGATATTGATGCGCCAAGTGTTGCAGCTGTCCTTGCGCGTCCTGCGGTATTTGCCAATGCGGGGATTGCGGCAGGCGGTGGCTAAAGCAGATGCCGGGCTGCTGATGATATTCGCCGTATTGTGCAAGGGCGTCTTGTAATTGCCGGCAATTGCCGCTTTCGCCGATGGTGATGATGCCTAAAGCGCCTGCTGCGCTGATTTCTCCCGTCGTCTGCGAACTGATGAGTTCAAAGGGCAGGGGAGCTTGCCAAAGGGGAGTGCGCAAATCCAAGGATTGGGTCAGGGCATTGTCTAAAAAAGCCATAGTCTTTCTCTTTATAAGATAATGCGCGGATTATAGCGGTTCTATGGCGACGAATAAACTCGCAGAGAAATTGCGCTCTATAGCAGGGAGCGAATTCTGTTATCATAGTCACATTTTTCGTCATGGCTTGCTTTTTGCTTTTGCGCAGCCGTTATTCATTTGAAAGGATTTTCATGTCAGACCAAAAACAAACCTGTTCTTTGCTCTTTATCAGCCGCGATATGGAATGGTTGAATGCTTTCCAAAAAGGGGTGCAGCGGTTTTTCTTTACGCAAGAGAAAACGGCGGATACGCTTGAAGAAGTGGAAAATGTTTTAAAAGATTATCGTGCGGATTTGATTGTCCTGTCGGTGGATGAGAGCTTGCCGAGCATGGATAAAGTCAAGCAGCTTCTGCACCGCTTGGGACGGCATATTCCTGTTTTGACCGTAGCGCCGGATTGGCAAAGCGGCAGCGACACTTATGTGAAATTAGGGGCGGAATTCGTCAGCGCACGCCGCGATTTACTGACTGCGATTCGCGCCGTCCAACATGTGATGCGTCTTCATGCCAATGAAGCGGCGATGATTCATGCAGAGCATCATTTGCAGGGGGTGGAACAGCGTTATCAGCGTTTGTTTGATGATTTGCCCGATCCTATTTGCTATTTGCTATTTGCAGGACGGTTTGTTCTTAGATGCCAATCCTGCCTTTTTACGCTTATTCAAAGTCAAAGATAAGGCGGCGCTTGAGTCCTTAACCATTATGAGTTTTGTGCCGCTGAAATCCGAGCGTAATGTGAAGCAATTGATGAAATTAGCAATGGAAAAAGACGTCGTGCCGAGCGAGAAACTCGAATTTCACGATAATGAAGACGGCAAATTAGAGCTTACTGCACAGGTCAGTCAAGTGAAATTCCGCGGCGAAGATGCGGTGCAGATGTATTTGCGCAATGCCAGTGCGGGCGGAGGCGGCGGTGTAGACCCGACCACAGGTTTAGGGGTAGGCAATATTTTAAAAGCTTCTATCACGCAGACCCAAGAGCGTTCGGAAAATCAGTTTTTGGGCGTTTGGATTTATTTATGGCTGGAAAATTACCGCGAAGTCTTGCAAAAAGACGGCTACAAACCTGCTGAAATCTTGATGCACAGCGTGGCGGAAACGGCGCAGCGTTTGTTGCCGCCGTCGACAGAAATGGCGCGATTTACCGACGATGCCCTAGTATTGTGGATTGACGGCGATAAAGAACAAGCGATTACGCGCGTGCAAAATTTGGTCGCCAATTTAGACGAATTGGTGCCGGAAAATATCGGCCGTCTGATTCATCCGCATACTTTTGCGGGCATGCAGGAAGTGCGTAAAGACAGCGACTATGAAGACTTGATTGCGAAAAGCTTCCGTGCCGTACGCGGTTTGGCTTTGGGGCAGGGTAAAGATCGGGTGGCGGAGCCGGCGGCGGCAGATATGTCGCGCAAAGATGAACGCCGCTTAAATATGATTAATAAATTATTGGATAATAACCAAATTAACTTCCTCTATCAGCCGATTACCATGTTAGAGCCCGACGGCGTGCCGCGCTTTGCCACCCGAATTAATATTTTGGCGACAGCGGAAGAAATGGAAGAAGAAATGGAATTGGATATGATGCTGCAATTGGCCGACCGCTACGGCTTGGGGCGGCAGTTGGACCGACTCAAAGTCCGCCAATTCTGTCAGGATGTCTTATCTTATGACGGTGATCAGCGGCATCTGATCGGCTTTTTATCGCTGAGCAATGATGCCTTGAACGATGAGGAATTTCCGGATTGGCTTGCCAATCAGCTGAAGCAAACCGGTATTGCGCCGCAGCAAATTGTCTTGGAAATCAGTTTGGACGGTGCGACCAATGCCTTTAGCGGTCTGCTGCGTTTAGCAGAAAAAATGCGCCCTTTGGGCGCCAGAGTGGCGATTACGGAAATCGCGCGTTTTGACGAGGAAATCAAAGAAATCTTCGGACGCATCAAGCCGGATGTTATCAAGCTGGATATGCGCGAGATTGATACCTTTGACGAAGATGAAGAGCCGCGCTTTATGGAAGCGATTAAAGGTTATGCCGAAGAGCATCATGCCACTTTGATTGTCGATCACATGGAATCTCCGGCGCAGCTGTCGCGCGTTTGGCCTTATGATTTGCAAATTCTGCAAGGCGACGGCATCGTACCGCCGCTTGCCAACTTTAATTATGATTTCAGCGAGGCGCCGATTTAATTTTCAACACCGCAAAAGCAGCGCAAGCTGCTTTTGTTTTATGATAAAAATGCCGATAAAACCGATGTTATCGAAATTTTTCAGCGTTTATCCGACAAAGACCGCTACACTAGCCGCGTTTTCCGCCATTGTGAACCTTCATGCCGCGACCGCCTGCCGCTTCTCTGCTTAATGATTTGATACGCCCTTACCGCCGCCGTTTGCGGCTGCCGCTGATATTGGCGATGCTCGGTATGGGCTTATTGATTGTGCAAACGGCATTATTGGCGATGATTTTTGCCGATTGGCTGAATGCCCTTGCCCGCAATATCCCCCCGCAGGCAGACATTTTGCAGCAGAATGCACCGTATTTATTGCTGTGTTTCGTGCTGCGCCCCAGCCTGAATGTGTTCAAAGATATCTTATTGCAGCGCTTAAGCCTGCTTGTGCGCGGCGATTTGCGCCGCCGTTTATTAGATGCTCTGACAACCCTCGGTCCGGCGCGGGCGCATATCGGCAATGACGGCGCCTTAAGTATGCAAATCTTAGAACAAGTCGATGCCTTGGACGGCTTTATCAGCCGCTTTTATGTGCAAAGCAGAGTCGCCGCGCTCACGCCCTTATTGATTGCGGCGGCGGTGTGCTTCCACAGTCCCTTGGCGGCAGGATTGCTGCTGCTCAGCGCGCCTTTGGTGCCGGTGTTTATGATATTGGTCGGCAGCTTGGCGGCGGAGAAAAGCCGCGAGCAATTGCAGATCTTGGAACAATTGGGCGGACGTTTTTTAGATTTGCTGCGCGGTTTGCCGACCCTGCGCCGTCTGCGTGCGCAGCAATGGGCGCAGCGGGAAGTGCTGTCTGCCGCCGGTGCCTATCAGCGCAGCAGCATGCGGGTGCTGCGTCTGGCATTTTTATCCGGCGCGGTTTTGGAATTATTTTCCGCCTTAGCCATTGCCTTGGTAGCAGTCTATTTGGGCTTGGGATTATTGGGCATTCTGCCTTGGGCAAAGGGCGAAGTGCCGGTGCCTTATCAAAGCGCCTTATTCATTCTCTTATTGGCGCCGGAATTTTATCTGCCGCTGCGCCAATTGGGCAGCGATTACCATGCCAAAGCGCAAGCCCAAGCGGCGATTGAATCTTTGCAAGGCTTATTGCAAACGCCCGCATTACCCGAGGCGGACGGCGAAGCACCGCTGACATCGCAGCCGCCGCAGATTCGGCTGCACCATCTCAGCATACAGACGTCTGAGGGACGCCGGCGACTCGCCGCCTTATCGGCAGAAATTGCCGCCGCCGAACGCATCGGCATCATCGGGCGCAGCGGCAGCGGTAAATCCAGTCTTTTAGAAGCGCTGCTCGGCTTTGCCGCCTATCAGGGAGAGATACGGGTTAACGGCATTGCGCTCAATACGATTAAACGCAGCGACTGGCAGCGACACATCGCTTATTTAGCCCAATCGCCCAGCCTGATGCGCGGCAGCATTGCCGCTAATTTGCGCCTTGCCCAAGCCGATGCCGACGATGCCGCCTTGCAAGCCGTATTGAAACAAGTCGGCTTATGGAAAGCGATTGCGTACCTGCCGCAGGGCATCAATACCTGTTTGGGCGAAAGAGGCGGCGGCTTATCGGGCGGACAGCAGCAGCGTCTTTGTCTCGCGCAATTATTGCTGCGCGATGCGCCGCTGTGGCTGATAGACGAGCCCTGCGCCCATTTGGACGCTGAAACCGCCGCCGAAATTTATGCCCTGTTAGGCGAATTGAGTCGGGACAAAACCCTGATTCTGGTCGGGCACGACATCGGCGGTTTGCCGTGGCTAGACGGTTTAATCGATTTGGAGCGGAGATGAAAAACAATCCTTTGCGGCTGAGAGATTTGTGCCGCCTGCAAAGCGGTAAATGGCTCTTGGCATGGACTTTGGGCGCGATAACGCTGTTTGCCGGCGTGGCTTTGCTTGCCGTTTCAGGCTGGTTTATCAGCGCCGCCGCTTTGGCGGGCTTGACCGCGCTTGCCGGCATTTTCAGCTTCGACTACTTCCGCCCCGCCGCGATTATCCGCGCTCTGGCGATTGCGCGCACCGCAGGACGCTACGGCGAACGCCTTGCTTCGCATGAAGCGGTCTTGGCATTGCTGCGCGATTTGCGCGGACATTTCTTTGCCCGCATCGCCGCTAATCCCCAGCGGCAATTCGTTTCCGTCCATGCTCTGCAAGGATTAAGCAGCGATATCGATTTGCTAGATAATTTGCCGCTGCGCTTTTTCATGCCTTGGCTGTGGGCATTGGCATTGCAAGCCCTACTGCTGCTGTGGCTGCTTTGGATTGCGCCTTCTTTGGCGGCTTGGCTGAGCCTGCCCCTATTGCTGGCAGGAATAATTTTGCCTGCCGCCGCCGCTATACAAGGTCGCGCCCTCGCGCGCGCCGATGCCGATTGGGCGCAGCAGCGGCGCAGTTTATTATTGGAACCCCTGCGTTTGCTAACGCCGCTCTTATTATGGCAGCGCTGGGCGGATTGCCGCCGCGACTTTCTTGCCGCCGATGCCGTTTACCGCAACGCCAAACAGCGGCAGCAATATTGGGCTTCATTTTATCAATGGGCGCAGCATTGCCTCTTGGCTTTCGCTCTGCTGCTCTTGCTGTGGCAAGCCCTGCCGCTGCTGCAAACGCAAGCCTTAAGCCTGCCGCTGCTGCTGGCGATTGTTTTGGCGCTCTTGAGTTTGACGGAAAGTCTGCAAGCCTTGACGGCGCAATATTTGGCGCTCGGCTTTGCCCTTGCCGCGCGCGACCGTCTCAATACCTTAGCGCCGCCGCAACGCTCGGTCGCAATTGTCGCGCCGCCGGTCAATGCCACGCCGAATGAAGCCGAATATCTGATTGCCGAACAGCTTTCCGCCCGCCATGCAGGAGCTTTAAACGGCGTCGAGAATTGCTCTTTCCGCTTGGCGCGCGGCGAAGCCCTGATTGTGTGCGGGCGTTCAGGCGGCGGCAAATCGACTTTGCTCGATGCCCTAGGCGGAGAATTGCCGCTGCTCTCGGGCAGATTGCGACTGGATGCACAAGCCTATCATCCCGAATATAGCAATTATCTGGCGCAACAAGTGGATATTTTCGATTTGAGCTTGGCGGATAATCTACGCTTAGGCGAGAATTTCAGCGATGAGGCGCTGTGGACGGTCTTGGAAAGCGTCGATTTAGCCGACTGGGCACGGTCGCAGCCGCAAGGTTTGGCGACCGCTTTGGGCGAATACGGCAGCGCCGTATCCGGCGGACAGGCGCGGCGGATTGCCCTTGCCCGACTATTGCTGCGCCCCAAGCCGGTATTGCTGCTGGACGAACCTTTTGCCGGACTGGATGAAGGCACACGGCACAAGCTGTGGCGGCATCTGCGCACGGTGCAAAAAAACGGCTGGCTGATTGTTGCCAGTCATCACTTACCGGATAATGGCAGCGTCTTGTCGTTGGACAAGCCGTTTTAAGCAGAAGAGGAGAATATATGGACGTTGTCGAGCTGTCGCGACTGCAATTCGCCGTCACGGTGCTGTATCACTTTATTTTCGTGCCCCTGACCTTGGGACTGTCGTGGATTTTAGTGATTATGGAATCGGTCTATGTCATGACCGGTAGAGTGATTTACCGCGATATGGTGCAGTTTTGGGGCAAATTATTCGGCATCAATTTCGCCCTCGGCGTAACCACGGGCATTACGATGGAATTCCAATTCGGCACCAATTGGTCGTATTACTCGCATTATGTCGGCGATATTTTCGGCGCACCGCTGGCATTTGAAGGCTTGATGGCGTTTTTCTTGGAAGCGACCTTGGTCGGTCTGTTCTTCTTCGGTTGGGAAAGAATGTCGCGCCGCCAACATCTCTTAGTTACGCTGTTCATGGCATTGGGTACCAATTTGTCTGCGCTGTGGATTCTGATTGCCAATGCTTGGATGCAAAACTCTGTGGGCGCGGAATTTAATTTTGAAACCATGCGCATGGAATTGGTGAGTTTCGGCGCGGTCTTTTTCAATCCCGACGCGCAGAATAAATTCGTCCATACCGTCTCCGCCGGCTATGTCGCCGGCTCGATGTTCGTGCTCTCGATTTCCGCTTGGTATTTGCTGAAAAAGCAAGATGTGGAATTTGCGAAAAAAAGTTTCCGCATTGCCGCCGCTTTCGGCTTTGCCTCGATTGCCTCGGCGATTGTACTGGGCGACGAATCGGGCTACAGCATCGGCAAGGCGCAGGAAACCAAATTAGCCGCGCTGGAAGCGATGTGGGAAACCGAGCCGGCGCCGGCGAGTTTTAATGTGATCGCCATTCCCAATGAAGCGGAAATGAAAAACGATTTCGCCATTCATATCCCCTATCTCATGGGCATTATCGGCACGCGATCGCTGACGCAGGAAATTCTGGGCATCAAGGAAATCGTGGCGCACAACCGCGAACGCATTGCCTCGGGACAGCAGGCGGTCATCGCTTTGGAAGCCCTGCGCCGCGATAAACACGATGCGCAGGCGATGGAAATTTTCCAAGCGCATAAACAGGATTTGGGCTTCGGCTTATTGCTCAAGCAATATACCGACGATGTGGCGCAGGCAAGCCCCGATATGATGGACAAGGCAGCGCGTCATTCGGTGCCGAAAGTTTGGCCGATGTTTTGGAGCTTCCGTCTCATGGTCTTGTGCGGCGTCTTGATGCTGCTGCTTTTCAGCCTCAGCCTCTGGCATTCGGTCAAAAACACCTTTACGCACAAACCTTGGCTGCTGCGCAGCGCCTTTTATGCCCTGCCGCTACCGTGGATAGCGATTGAAGCCGGCTGGTTTTTAGCCGAATACGGCCGCCAGCCTTGGACGATTTACGGCGTTTTACCCACCCATCTCTCGGCATCTTCTCTAACGACGAGAGATTTGTATCTGTCCTTGTCGGGCTTTATCCTGTTTTACACGGTGCTGCTGATTGTGGAAGTCTATTTGATGCGCAAATACGTGCGCCAAGGCCCGGGCTCTTTAGGCACAGGACGTTACGACAAAGAAAGCGGCGAGGAATAAACCATGGACATTATTAATCTTTTCGACTACGCCACCTTGAAATTCCTCTGGTGGCTGTGCATCGGCTTTTTATTAATCGGCTTTGCGATTATGGACGGACACGATATGGGCATCTGCTCGCTCCTGCCCTTTGTGGCAAAAAGCGATGAAGAGCGGCGCATCGTCATCAACACCATCGGCGCGCATTGGGAAGGCAACCAAGCTTGGCTGATTACCGGCGGCGGCGCAATTTTCGCCGCATGGCCGATGGTTTACGCCGTCGCCTTTTCCGGCTTTTACTGGGCGATGCTGGCGGTTCTATGGGCGATGTTTTTCCGCCCCGTAGGCTTTAAATATCGCAGCATGATTGCCAATCCGCTTTGGCGGCGCACTTGGGATTGGTGCTTATTTGTCGGCTCATTTGTGCCGGCGCTATTATTCGGCGTGGCAATCGGCAATGTCATACTCGGCGTACCCTTTCATTTCGACGCCGATATGCGCATCTTCTACACCGGCTCTTTCTGGGCATTGCTCAATCCTTTTGCCCTGCTATGCGGTCTGCTCTGCGTCGCCATGCTGATCTTACACGGCGGCATCTATTTGATGCACCGCAGCGAAGGCGCAATTTACGCCCGCACCCGTCGCAGCCTGCCCTATTTCCTCTTGCTCAGCCTAGTCTTATTCAGCCTCGGCGGTATTTGGATCGCCCATATCCAAGGCTATGCAGCGGCGGCAGGCAGCATCGATCCGCAGGGAATTGCCAATCCGCTGGCCAAAAGCGTCAGCCGCATCCAAGGCGCATGGCTGAATAATTATCGGCAATATCCGCTGACAATGCTGATTCCCGCCTTGGCTTATCTCGGCTTTAGTGTCGCATGGATCTTGGCGCGCAAAGACAAAACCTTATTGGCATTTGCCGCCTCCTCCGTCGGCATCATCGGCGTCATCGCCACCTTTGCCGTCTCGCTCTTTCCCTTTATTTTGCCGAGTAGCAGCGATTTGTCTTCGGGGCTGACCGTCTGGGACGCCACCGCCAGCCACCGCAGCCTCATCGTGATGCTTCTAGCCACCATCGTGATGATGCCGATTGTGATCGCCTACACCTCATGGGCATTTCGCATCATGAGCGGCAAAGTAACCGCGCAATATCTGCGCGAAAACGACCATAATGCCTATTAGGAGAAAATAATGTGGTATTTTGCATGGATACTCGGACTCGGCTTCGCCGTCTTACTCGCGATCTTAAACGCTCTATGGGGCGAATTTGAGCAAGACCGCGACAAAGTGTTTAAGCCACAATCTCGCGATTAGCGGCTTCATCCAAGCGCTTGAGCAAGGCTTGCACTGGGTGCTGCAAAATGGTGCCGCTCATGCGCTTGCTTTGGCTGCGGCAGGAGTAGCCTGTAGCCAGCAATTGTCCGCCGTATTGGGCCACCGGCGCTTGCCAAGACATGTCAAATAGTTGCGCCGATTGTGCTTGATGTTCGCTTTCATGCCCGAAGGTGCCCGCCATGCCGCAGCAGCCTACCGCTACCGGCTGCAAATCCAAGCCGAAATGTTGGAAAATCCGCTGCCAGTCTTTGTCCGAGCCGGGCAATTGGGTTTTCTCGGTGCAATGCGCGGCGAAATAGTAGGTTGTGCCTTGCTTGTTTGATGGCTTATCTAGTGGCACATGCCTGGGCAGATAGTCATCGCGCAACCATTCCTGCGGCAGCAAAATGCGGCGGTCGGGCTGCTGCGGCGTATCTTTCAGATATTCTTGACGAAATACTAAGGTCATGGCGGGGTCTAGGCCGATAATCGGTAAGCCGCTTTCTGCGGCGGCGGCAAGCAGTTGCTCGTTATGGCGGCGCAGTTTGTGAAAATGCGCAAGAAAACCGTGTACATGCAGGGGTTTGCCGTTGGGAAAATAGGGTAGCAGATAGGTTTTGATGCCCAAAGTCTGTAAGAGCCGCAGCCAGTCGAGAAATACCGGCGTGTCGAAATAGCGGGTAAAGGCGTCTTGTAGCACGATGACGGCATTGTCTTGCTTGGGCGGGGTTTCGCCTTTGCGCAGCATTTGTACGCCGTAGGCGGCAAGGTCTGCGCGCGCTTGGGGATGAAAGAGCGGCGCATCGCTTAAGCGCAGATACTTGCGGTTGATGCTGCACATCAGGCGGTTGTTCTGCATCAGGTTATACAGCGGCGCGATTTTAACCAGATGCGGAATCAGGTATTCCAAATAGCCGATCAGATAATCGCGCAGCGGACGGCGGTGACGGCGATGATATTCGGCCAAAAAGCGGCTTTTGCCGTCGGGAATATCGACTTTCACGGGGCATTGTCCGGCGCAGGATTTGCAGGACAGACAGCCGTGCAGGGCTTGATAGACTTCCTGCTCGAAGTCGGGCGTGAGGTTGCTGTCTGCTTTGCGGCGCAGCCATTCTTTTAGCAGCATGGCACGCCCTTTGGGCGAATGTTGGCGGTCGCGCGTCACTTTCCATGAAGGGCACATGGGGTCGTCAAAGGCAAAATTAAAACAGGCGCCGTTGCCGTTACATTGCAGGGTATTGCCGAAATTCTGCCAGTCTTGTTTGTCGATACGGCGGTCGAAATCGCCACGCATCGGTACGGCGATCAGCGGCGTCAATTCGGCATCGCCGGCATAGGGCACGGCGATTTTGCCGGGATTGAGCTGATTATGCGGGTCAAAAGCAGATTTGATTTGGCAAATCAAATCCCAGCAATCGCCGAAAAAGGTCGGCGCATATTCCGAGCGCAGCCCTTTGCCGTGTTCGCCCCACAGCACGCCGCCGTAGCGATGGGTCAGCGCCACGACCGCTTCGGTAATCTCACGCAAGCTGTCTTTCATGCCCTCGACTTTCATATCCAATTGCGGACGCACGTGCAGCACTCCCGCATCCACATGCCCGAACATGCCGTAAGCCAAGCCTTTGTCGTCTAAAACTTGGCGGAAGGCTTTGATATAGGCGGCAAGATGCTCGGGCGGCACGGCGGTGTCTTCCACAAAGGGCAGGGGGCGCTGCTCGCCCTGCACATTGCCTAGCAAGCCCACCGCGCGTTTGCGCATATGATAGACCGCCTCGATTTCCGCTTCGCCGCGGGCTACCGTGCAAGTCAGGCGGGTAACGCTGTTATCGCTTTGCAAATGCGCGAGAATGGCGCTCAGATGCGCGGCTAAAGCAACGGCGTCGGCGGCATCGATTTCCAAGAGATTGATACCCTGCACGGGTGCGTCCTCGGCAGCGGGGAAAAAGCGCGCCACGCTTTCCCAGACAATATCCTGCTGCGCCAGCGCCAAGACTTTGGAATCCACCGTTTCAATCGACAGCGGCGATTGGCTCATCAAGGCATTGGCATCTTCCAAAGCGGATTGGAAATCGGCATAGCCGATATTGATGAGGGCGCGATGCTGCGGAATCGGCAGCACATTGAGCTCCGCCTCGCAAATAATACCCAAAGAACCTTCCGAACCGCAGAGAATACTGTTGATATTAAAGCTTTGTTCGTCCAACACATGCGGCAGGTCATAGCCGGTCAGTGCGCGCGTCAGCGGCGGAAAAGAACGGCGGATTTTGTCCTGATTATCAGCAGCAAGACGGAAAATCTGCGCGTACAAAGCCTGCTGCGGCGGCGATTTATCCGCTATCTGCGCCTGCCAGTCATGGCGCGGCAAAGCGGCGGAATCCAGCACTTCACCGCCCAGCAAAACCGTGCGCAAGCCAAGCACATGGTCATGGGTTTTGCCGTAGCGCAAACTGCCCTGCCCGCAAGCATCGGTATTAATCATGCCGCCGATAGTGGCGCGGTTGGAAGTGGACAATTCGGGGGCAAAAAACAAACCGTAAGGCTTAAGCGCGCGGTTCAACTGATCTTTCACCACTCCCGCCTGCACGCGCACGCGGCGATGTTGCACATCAATCTCAAGAATATCATTCATAAAACGCGACACATCCAGCACAATGCCGTCGGTCAGCGATTGTCCGTTAGTACCCGTACCGCCACCGCGTGCGGTAATCATGATTTGACGAAATTCCTCGCGCACCGCCAAAGCCAACACCGCCTGCACGTCCGCCGTGCTGCGCGGCCAAATCACCGCCTGCGGCGTGCGTTCGTAAACCGAATTGTCCGTGGCATAGACGCTGCGCTGCGCCTCCGCCGTAGAAAATTCGCCGTGAAAACCGCTATCCGCCAAAGCAGACAAAAACGCTTGATTCAGCGCTGAAAGAGAAGAAAACATTGCCTTGTAATGATGAGATGAAAAATGCGATTGTGCCATAAATTGCGGCGCAGGCAATCGGCTGCGGGAAAAATCCCGCTTTTTTATCGCAATGGTGTGCCGGCTTGCCTGATTTTAAGAGGGTGCAAGCACGGGCGGGCGGGGGAGGATTTCGTTTCCAGCGGCGGCTTTGCTATCATGCCGCTTTTGCCGACGGGTCTGACGGTGTCCGCATATCCTCCTTCTTCCTTTCTGTTCCGCCTCACGGTGGCCTTTATCGGCGCCCTGGCGTTTATGCAGGTTTATTCCATTCAGTCGATTTTACCGCTGCTGATGCGCCATTTTCAGGCAGACGAGGTGCAAATCGGTTTGGCGGTGGGCGTTACCGTGATGGGCATGGGGCTGATGTCGCCTTTTATCGGCATGCTTTCCGATGCTTTCGGGCGGCGTTGGATGATTTGCAGTGCGATTTTCTTCTATAGCCTGCCGGTGGCTTTATCGGCTTATGCGCCGACGATCGAGAGTTTTACCCTACTGCGTTTTTTGGTCGGCGTTTTTGTGCCGGGGATGACGGTCTGCCTGATTGCTTATCTGGGCGAGGAATTTGAAAGCAAGCATATCGGCAAATTGATGGCGTTTTATGTCTGCGGTACGGTGTTCGGCGGTTTCAGCGGGCGTTTTCTGCTCGGGCATTTAACGCAGTGGATCGGTTGGCAATTCAGCATGTTGCTGCTTTCGGGCTTGAGTTTCGCCGGTTTTTTACTGGTGCTGTGGCAATTGCCGCCTTCACGGCATTTTGTCGCCAAACCGCAATTGAGCACAGCGATGCGCAGTTTGGTTTCGCATCTGCATAACCGCATTGTCTTATCTTCCTGCGCTTTGGGATTTTTCGTTTTGTTTTCTTTAGTCGGCTGTTTTTCTTTTATCAATTTGCGCCTTGCACAAGCGCCTTATCATTTGAATACCGCGCAATTGGCAAATATTTTCAGCGTCTATTTAATCGGCATGATCATTACGCCGGCGGCAACATGGCTATTGCGAAAATTCGGCGCGCCGCGCACAATGGCGCTTTCCCTCGCGCTGTCTGTGTGCGGGATAGTGATCAGCCTTGCCCAGCCGCTGATGCTGGTCTTTTGCGGCTTGATTTTGATGAGCACCGGCGTATTTATCACCCAATCCGCCACTATCAGCTATATTTCCCTGCATGTGCGCGAAGGCCGCTCTTTGGCGACAGGTTTGTATTATATGGCGTATTATTGCGGCGGAACGGCTGGCGCATGGCTCTGCGCTTTGAGTTTTCAAACATGGCAATGGCAGGGTGTGGTCGGCACTTTGCTTTTGGCACAATGTATCGGTTTAATTATTATTTTCAGCGTGATATGGCAGACTTCGCCGCGCGCGCAAGGATAAGATGGCAGAACAGATTCCTTTAAATCCGCAGCAACAGCAGGCGGTTACCTATCTTGGTGGGCCTTTGCTCGTGATTGCCGGCGCCGGCTCGGGCAAAACCGGCGTGATTACGCGCAAAATCGCCTATTTGATTCAAGAGGCGAATTATGCGGCAAACAGCGTGTTTGCCGTCACTTTTACCAATAAAGCCGCACGCGAAATGGGCGAGCGCAGCCGTCATCTACTCGGCAGCGCGGCGCGGGGTTTGCATATTTCCACCTTTCACCGCTTGGGACTGGACATATTGCACCGCGAATATCCCAAACTGGGACTGCGCAAAGGCTTCAGCATTTTAGATGCACGCGACGGCATCACGCTGCTGCGCGAGCTGACCAAAAGCGAAGACAATGCCCAACTGCAGGCCGTACAAAGTCGCATTTCCGCCTATAAAAACAGCAATATTGATGCGGCGCAGGCTCTGCAATTAGCCGATGACGAACTAAGCAAATTAAGCGCAATCGCCTACGGCGCTTACCAAGAACGCCTACGCGCCTATAATGCGGTGGATTTTGACGATTTGCTGCTGCTGCCCGTGCAATTGCTCAAAACCGAAAGCGAGACGCGCAATTATTGGCAAAGCCATGTGCGCTATTTATTAGTCGATGAATATCAAGACACTAACGACTGCCAATATCAGCTGATGCAATTGCTGAGCGGCGTTTCCTGTGCCTTTACCGCTGTAGGCGACGACGACCAATCCATCTATGCATGGCGCGGTGCACAGCCGCAAAACCTACTGAATTTGCAGCAAGATTATCCGCAGTTAAAAACCATCAAATTGGAGCAGAACTACCGCTGCCATCAAAAAATCCTGCATGCCGCCAATGAACTGATTGCCCACAACAGCCATTTGGTAGAGAAAAAACTCTGGTCCACTCTCACATTAGGCGAAGGCGTCAGCGTGATTTCCGCCCGCAATGAAGAAAACGAGGCGGAAAACATCGCTTATGACATTCATGCCCAGCAAATCCGCCACCAAGCCCGCCCCAGCGATTTCGCAATTCTGTACCGCAGCAATTTCCAATCACGCGTTTTGGAGCAAAAACTGCGCGAACTCAGCATTCCTTACCGCATCAGCGGCGGCACCAGCTTTTTTGAACACAGCGAAATCCGCGACCTGCTTTCCTATCTGCGCCTTATCAACAACCCTGAAGACGATGCCGCCTTTCTGCGCGTCTGCAATGTGCCGAAACGCGAAATCGGTGCGGCAACACTCAGCAAATTAGGCGAATATGCCCACCGCCGCCAACAACCGCTCGCACAATGCGCCACCGATTTAGCCCTGCAAAGCGAACTCGGCAACCGCGCCACCCAAGCCCTCGGCAGCTTTTGCAACTGGCTCAACCATATGGCACAAATGGCGGAAAACGAATTGCCGCTAGACGTCCTCGAGCAAGTCATTGCCGACATCGAATACAGCGACTATCTCTACGAACTCTATGCCCTACCCAAACAAGTAGAAACCCGCCTCGAGCGTATCGGGCAACTCAAAGCATGGATTGGCAAACTGCAAGAAGAAGAACGCTTTCAAAATCTTGCCGCCTTGATGCAACACCTTATGCTGCTCGATATTCTCGACCGTCAAGAAAAAGACAGCGAAGCCGTGCAATTGATGACCCTGCATTCCGCCAAAGGCTTGGAATTTCCCTTTGTCTATATGATTGGCATTGAAGAAGGACTGCTGCCGCATGCCAATAGCAGCGAAACGGAAGAAGGCATCGCCGAAGAACGCCGCCTGATGTACGTGGGCATGACCCGCGCCAAACGCAACCTCACCCTCAGCTATGCCAAGCAGCGCAAAAAAGGCGGACAGTGGCAAAGCAGCGAGCCCAGCCGCTTTTTAGACGAATTGCCCGAAGAAGGAATTAACTGGCAGGACGGACGCAAAGCGCAAGACCCTGCCGCCGAAAAAGCGAAAAACATGGCGACGATTAGCGATTTGAAGAAATTATTGCAGTCTTAGGGATTAGTCGCCGAAGACTGCAATAATAGATTGAAAATGTATTTTTGAAACTCCCTATATGTAAAGGCAGTATTGCCCTTTGATTCATGATATAGGGAAGCATTGTACGCTATTTCACACTTAATTCCTGTCTGACGATTGCCGCGCCCACGCTTAGAGCCTGCATTTTACCTTTGGCAATATGGCGCGCCAGCGGAGCCATGCCGCAGTTGGTGGAAGGATAGAGTTTGTCGGCATCGACAAATTGCAAAGCCTTGCGCAGGGTTTGCGCCACTTGCTCCGGCGTTTCAATCTGATTGCTGGCAACGTCTATCGCGCCTACCATGACTTTTTTACCGCGGATAATCTCGATTAACTCCATCGGCACATGGGAGTTTTGGCATTCTAGGGAAATAATATCGATTTGAGATTGTTGAAGTTTCGGGAAAATTTCCTCGTATTGCCGCCATTGCGAGCCAAGGGTTTTCTTCCAATCGGTATTGGCTTTGATGCCGTAGCCGTAGCAGATATGCACGGCGGTCTCGCAGCGCAGCCCTTCGGTGGCTTTTTCTAAAGCCGCAATGCCCCAGTCTTTGACTTCGTCAAAAAAGACATTAAACGCCGGTTCGTCGAATTGAATAATATCCACGCCGGCAGCGGCGAGAGCTTTGGCTTCTTCATTGAGAATCTTGGCGAATTCCCAAGCCAGTTTTTCACGGCTGTGGTAATAGCCGTCATAGAGGGTATCGACCATGGTCATCGGGCCGGGCAATGCCCATTTAATCGGGCGGCGGGTGTGGCGGCGCAAAAAAGCCGCATCTTGCACAAAGACCGGCTTGGAACGCGCAACTGCACCGACCACTGATGGCACGCTGGCATCATAGCGGTTGCGGATTTTCACGGTCTCGCGGCGGTTAAAATCCACGCCGTCCAGATGTTCGATGAAAGTAGTAACGAAATGTTGGCGGGTCTGTTCGCCGTCGCTGACGATATCAAGCCCTGCGTGTTCCTGCTCTTGCAGACATAGCAATAAAGCGTCCTGTTTGCCGGCCGCCAGTTGCTCGTCGGCGAGTTTCCAAGGCGACCACAATTGCTCCGGTTCTGCCAGCCAACTGGGTTTGGGCAGGCTGCCGGCGGTGGAAGTGGGTAATAAAATGTTCATCAAAATTTCCTTACGTGTTGAAACATTGTTAATAGTTCTCTGAAATGATGGTTAGCATCATGCGAATAGCCGGAAGCTGAAGGTTGTCACATTCAGCTTCCGGCACGATTGTATCAAAGCCATCAGGCTAAGGTGTTCAGCCATTGCGCAATGAGCTGCTGCTGCGGTTTGATGAAATGTGCTTCCGCGTATTTTCCTTGCTTGATGGCTAATTGCGTCCGTTCTTCTCTGTCGTATTCGATGGCGGTTTTTGAAAAATCCTGATACTGCAAACTGGCGCGGTATATCTGTCCTGCCGCCGAGTTGGCGTTATACACTTCCGGACGGTAAATTTTCTGGAAGGTTTCCATAGTAGCGATGGTGGCAAGCAATTCCAGATTGCTGTAATCGCTTAATAAATCGCCGCCAAAATAGAAGGCGAAAGGCGCGACCGATTTCGGCGGCATGAAATAGCGCACCTCCAAGCCCATTTTGCGAAAATATTCATCGGTCAGCGAATCTTGGTCTTGCCGGTATTCAAAGCCTAAGACGGGGTGGTAATTGCTGGTTTTATGGTAGGTTTTGGTGGTGGAAACGCTCAGACAAATGACCGGCGGTTTTTGGAAATGCGCTTGATACACTTCTGAACGCAGGAAATATTTAAACAATTCGCCGTGCAAATCGCCGAAACCTTGCGGAACGCTGAATTGCGCTTTGTCTTTGTTGTAATCCAAGAGCAGGACGCTGAAATCATAATCGCGGATATAGGATGAAAAGCTGTTGCCGACTAATCCTTCAATCCGCAGATTTTTCTCGTGGTCGATGATATTGGTTTTCAGCACTTCAATCGAGGGAAAGGCTTCTTCATTGCCTTCAATATGCAAATCTGCCGAGATAATTTCCAGCTCAATGCTGTAGCGGTTGCCATTGGGATTGTCCCAATAGACTAAATCGTTGAATCTGTGATTGATCATGTCGATGGTATTGCGCAGATTTTGCTGACGGTTCTCACCGCGCGCCAAATTGGCAAAATTGGTGGTCAGGCGCGTGCTGCTCGCCGGCTCGTAATGCTCGTCAAAAACATGGCTTTTAACGGAATAATAAAAAATATTAGACTGGCTCATAGGGATTCCTTTCTTGCGTAAATTAATGAGAAATACTCTAAGCGAAAGATTAGATGAATAAAAATGATTTAATATTATGGAAGAATGAAAAAAATTTATGGATAAGGTTTTCTTCCGCTTTCCTGATATGGCATTTAATCAGTTGTATATTTTGCAATTTTTAGATATGGTAGCTGAACGTCAAGATGAGATGTAGAGATGCGCATTTGTCAGGAGAAGCGTTTGGAATCATCTCATTTTGAGATTAAGAGACTATATTTGTCTTTAATCTTATGGTGTTCAGGAGTGCTGTGTGAAAAATACAAATAAAACCGTGCAAAATTCCGAGTCTGCTCATGGCTTGCCGAAAGGGGTGACGATTGCAGTCTTGGCGGCTTTGCTTGCTTTAGCAGCTTTCGTATGGATAAGTGTTAGCGGCAGACAGGCGGAAGAGAAGTCGGGATTAGGTTTAGGGCTGCAAACGGAAAGACAAGGCGCGGCGGATAATGTGTCGGCGCGTGCAGAAGCCGGCGATGCCGAGGCGCAATATCGTATTGCTCATGACTATATACGTAAAAATGATTGGGCAAACGCCGTACCGTGGTTGGAAAAGGCAGCTGCACAAGGTCATGGCAAAGCGCAGAATAATTTGGGCGTGGCGTATGTGCAAGGTTTGGGGGTTGCCAAGGATAATGCCAAAGCCTGCGAGTTGTTCAAATCGGCATATCAGCAGCTCAAAGATGCCAAGACAGCGGATAATTTGGGTATGTGTTTGGACGAGCGACATACGGCAAGTGGCTATGCGCAAGCCTTTGAATATTTTCAAATAGCGGCGGAAAAAGGCGACTCTCATGCGCAAAACGCGCTGGCGCAGATGTATGAAAAAGGCGAAGGCACGAAGATGGATAAGGAAAAGGCGATTTATTGGTATCGCCAAGCGATTATTCAGAATGGCAATGTGGAATCGGCTTATGCGCTTGGTTTGATGTATGCCCGCAATGAGGGTTTTCCAAAGAATAAATCGAACAGCACGGCGGCATATATGCTGTTGAAATCGGCGTGGATAAAAGCTGCGGGAAGAGAGCGGCAGCGTTTGGCGGAGGCTAATTTGCCGAAACTTTTGGAGGAGCTTGAGGCAAATATGCCTAAGGAGATAAAAGCCCAAGCGCTTGAGATTGAAAAATTTATCAAAAATCATCAGATGAAGGATGTTTTATCGCGGCTTGAGAAATTGCCTTTTATTTCGCCGCAGGAGGAAGAAAAAGCCTTAGAGCCACTGGCGTTCTAAGGCTTTTAAAATCGCGCAGTCGGGGCAGTCATTGCCTTGGCAGGCGTCGTGCCAGTCTTGCAGCAGGGCGAGCATTTGCTGCAAATCGGCAATTTGCGTTTTGATTTCCGCGATATGGGCGGCGGTCAGACTTTTGACTTCGCTGCTGTGGCGATGCGGATTTTCCTGCAGATGCAGCAGGCGGGAGATTTGTGCGAGGGAGAAGCCGACGGCACGAGCTTGTCGGATAAATTGCAGGCGTTTAATGTCGGCGGGGCTGTATTGACGATAGCCGGAAGGATTGCGGCTGCTGTGCAAGAGTCCGTATTTTTCGTAGTCGCGGATTTGTTTGGCGGATAGTCCTGATGCGGCGGCGGCTTGGCTGATATTCATCAAAATTTCCTTACTGGTTGAAACCCCTCCCTTTAGGGAAGATAATCTTGTGGGAGAGGTATAACCTCTTCCAATTCAGGGCAACACGTAGAGCGACGCTTTATGTGTCGCTCTACGTGTTGAAACATGTTTGACCTTAACCTATGGTAAAGGCTTATAGTAGCAGTTTTGCGGCGTGGCCGCGTTTTTGGAGAGTACAGATGCAGAAGATTGTTTTACATATTGAGGGTATGACTTGCGGCGGTTGCGTGAAGAGCGTCAGCAATATTTTGCAGGGCTTAGACGGCGTGCAGAGCGCGGAAGTCAGTTTGGAACAAAAGCAGGCGGCGGTTGCTTATGATGCCGCGCAGATTACGCCCGAGGCGATGATTGCCGCGATTGAAGACGGCGGTTTTGAAGCGCACGCCGAGTAAAGCATGATACAGAGTAATGCCGCCGCCGCGCGTTTTCAGATTGAGGGCATGACTTGCCAAGCCTGCGCCGCAAGAATTGAAAAGGTGCTGAATAAAAAGCCTTTTATCAGTGAGGCGAGTGTGAATTTTGCCAGCGAAGAGGCGCAGGTGCTTTTTGATGCCAATCAAACGACGGCAGCGGCTATTGAGGAAATCATTGTTAAAACGGGTTTCGGCGCGAAGCTGAAAACAGATGCCGATGAATGGACGGAGCAAGAAGCGCCGCAGATGGGCTGGCGTTTGGTTTTGTTATTACTGATTAATTTACCGTTTTTGTTCGGCATGGCGGGCATGCTGATAGGGCGGCATGATTGGATGTTGCCGCCGCTGTGGCAATTTGTTTTGGCGAGCGTGGTGCAATGGGGGCTGGCTCTGCCTTTTTATCGCGGCGCATGGGCGAGTGTGCGCGGCGGTGTGGCGAATATGGACGTACTGGTCAGTTTGGGAACTTTGGCAATTTATTTTTACTCGGTTTTCATGTTGTTTTTTGCGCCGCATCAGCATCATGGTGCGCCGGTGTATTTTGAGGCGGGCGTGATGGTGGTGGCTTTTGTTTCTTTGGGCAAATTCCTCGAGCAGCGCAGCAAGAAAATGAGTTTGAATAGTTTGACTTTGCTGCTTAAGCTCACGCCGCAGCAGGTTAATGTGCGGCGCGAGGGGAATTGGCAATGTCTGCCGCTTGCCGAAGTGCGCATCGGCGATGTCTTGCGTGCCAGCCACGGCGAGCGGATTGCGGCCGACGGCGTGGTTTTGAACGGTCAGGCTTGGGCGGACGAAAGTCATCTTACCGGCGAGTCTTTGCCGGAGCCTAAAGCGGTAGGTAGCCGCGTGTTGGCAGGGGCGATGTTGAGCGAGGGCAGTGTGGAATATCGCGCCGAGCAATTAGGCAGTCAGACGGTCTTGGGCGATATGATGCAGGCTTTGTCGCAGGCGCAGGGGACAAAAGCGCCGATTGCGCGTTTGGCGGATAAGGCGGCGGCGGTGTTCGTGCCGAGTGTGGTGGCGATTGCCGCTGTGACTTTTGTCTTAACGTTTTGGCTGCAAGGCGATTGGACGCAGGCTTTGATGCATGCGGTGGCGGTCTTGGTTATTGCCTGTCCTTGCGCCTTGGGTTTGGCAACGCCGGCGGCGGTGATGGTCGGCATGGGTAAAGCGGTGCGGCAGGGCGTGTGGTTTAAAGATGCGGCGGCATTGGAAGAGGCGGCGCGTGTAGATACGGTGGTCTTGGATAAGACCGGCACGCTAACGCAGGGCAAGCCAGAGTTGGTGGCGGTATTGCCGGCGGAGGGCGTGAGCGAGGAGGAATTGCTGCGCGTGGCGGCGGCGGTCGAGCAATATGCGCGGCATCCTTTGGCGCAGGCGCTGTGGCAGGCGGCGCAAGCACGCGGCTTGGAGATTCCCTCGGCAGAAGCAGTGCAAACGGTGGTCGGCGAGGGCGTGCAGGCGCAAGTGGCGGGGCTGGGCTTGGTTAAGGTCGGCAAGGCGGCATGGTGCGGATTTGAGTTGCCGTCGCATGCGGATAAGGTATGGGAGACGGCGAGTCTTGTAGCGGTGGCGGTCAATGATGTGCCGCTGGGTGCTTTTGCTTTGGCGGATACCTTAAAAGACGATAGCGCGGCGGCGGTAGCGGCATTGCAGGCGCTAGGTATTGAAGTGCTGATTATGAGCGGCGACAAAAACAGCGTGGTGCAGGCGGTAGCAGCGCAATTAGGCATTGCCGATGCACAAGGCGAGATGAGTCCGCGGGCGAAAGCGGCGGCGGTGCAGGCACTGCGTGCGGCGGGTAAGGTCGTGGCGATGGTTGGCGACGGCGTGAACGATGCGCCTGCTTTGGCGGCGGCAAATGTGAGTTTTGCCATGCAGGAGGGGGCGGCGGTGGCGGCACACAGCGCTTCGGCAACCTTGATGCGGCATAGTCTCAAGCAATTGACAGAGGGCTTGACGGTGGCAAGAATGACGCTGAAAACGATTCGGCAAAATCTCTTTTTCGCCTTTTTCTACAATCTCTTGGGTATACCGCTGGCGGCTTTCGGTTTGCTCAGTCCCGTGATTGCCGGCGCAGCAATGGCGGCGAGTTCTATTTCCGTATTGGCTAATGCCTTGCGTCTGAAAAAACAGAAGATAGCCTAATATAGTCGATTAAAATTGCAATGATATAGTCGGAGAAGTGAAAAAGTAGTACAAGGCGGCTCGCCGCCTTGTCTCATTTTTATTTAATCGACTATAGTTAGCTACATATGTGCCTGCCGCTTTTAAATGGCCGCGAGGAAAAGCGCGATGATGCAGCAAAATCCGCCTGTCCACATCAGCGAACGCAGCAAGGCTTTATCGGCAAGATAGCAGGCGATGAATGCCAAGCGAAAAAGAATGAATAAGACCGCGAAAAGGTTGATGGTATTCGGTGCGGCATTGCCCGAAATATGGGCGATGATGACGGCGGCGGCAAAAGGCGCAAAAACTTCATAGCCGTTTTGCTGTGCTGCATTGGCACGGGCGGCAATGCCTGTGCTGCGGGCAAGAAAAACACGTGGTTCGCCGTTATCGCGTTGAAAATCAAAACCGCCGGCGATTTTGGCATAAAAAGCACAGAAAAGCGGCAAAAGCGCGGCAAGCAGCACGCAGAAAAAAGCAATCGTCATGAGAATGTCCCGATGGTTGAAAACAGGTGATTGTAGGGCTTTTTGTCGGGCGCGTACAATATAGTCGGAGAAGTGAAAAGTAGTACAAGGCGGCGAGCCGCAGACAGTACAAGAGCGTACGGCAAGGCGAGCTAACGCCGTAATACTTTTTCAATTCTTTGGCTATATCGCGGATTGAAGACGGTTTTAGAAGCAATAATGAAAGTCTTATTATTAGGCGGCAGCGGCTTTATCGGGCGCGCGGTAAAGCAAGCCTTGTTATCGACAGGGCATGAAGTCAAGGCATTGGGGCGCGGGCAGATAGATGTTGCCGCCTTATTAGGCAGAACGCCTTTGGGCGCAAAGAATTTTTATTAGCAATAGTGTTTTAACGTCAAAATGGTATTTATAGTCGAATAATTGAAAAAATATTACGGCGTTGGCTCGCCTTGCCGTACTATCTGTACTGTCTGCGGCTCGCCGCCTTGTACTACTTTTCCACTTCTCCGACTATAGAGATGCATGTTTTGTCAGGAGAAGCGCTTGAAATCATCGCATTTTGAAGTGAAGAGACTATATTTCGGAGAACAATATGCAAAAACCACTTATTAAAGGCATTTACCGGCATTACAAAGGCAATTTATATCAAGTCATTGAGGTGGCGAAACATTGCGATACGGAAGAAGTCTTTGTGCTATATCGCGCGCTATACAGCGATTACGGACTATGGCTGCGCCCGGTGGCGGATTTCTGCGCGCAAGTGGAAACCGCCGCAGGCAGACAGCCGCGCTTTGTGCTGGAAACTGCTTTGGAATCGTATTAGGACGTGTTGACAATTAGTTTTAAGCGCAATTTTTGCAAAAAAATCCTTAATACCTACTGACGGAGAAGCCAAAATCCCCTTTGCGGCGCCGAGGCAATGCAGAATTTTTTGGGAGTAAGCAGGCCATGTTTGCGCGTAGCGAGTTTGGCCTGCGCCGAAAAATTCAAATTGGCGAGGGAAATTTGCTAAGCGAATCGCCGCAACGGGCTTGCCTTTCTTTGCTTACTTTCTTTGGCAAGGCAAAAAAGCAGCGCCCGGCGCAGCGTCTAAATCTATAAGCATCTAATAGAAAGGGGGAATGATTCGGTGTATTTCCTTATCTTATGATTGTCGAAGAGTTTCTTAAAGTCGCTTAAGTATCAATATCGCCTAAGGCATCACAGACTGATAGCGGCAGTCGGGCAGATATTGGGCGACAAAGTCGATGTCGCTGACGCATTCCAGGCGTACGCCTTGGAAAAAGCCGTCTTTCTCGCCCAAGGCGTCGGGGTCGGCGATGGTAATGCGCACGCTGCCGCGGATGCCGGTGGCAGGCAGCGGCTGTAAGATGAATTCGCCTTTACGAGACATTTGCACAGGCGCTACGCTGGCGTTGATCTGCCATTGCGGGGGCAGGCCGAGATCGGGCAAATTGGCGGGCAGGCGGGCCTCTTCTGCCAGCAGGATGTCAATGGGCGTGCGCAGTCCTTGCACCGCCCGCACGGCTTGCAGCAGATATTCTTTATGCAGGGCATCGGCCACGGCGGCCGCCCTGGCGGCGTTTTGCTCTTGCGCCAGCGCTTCGATGCGCGCCTGCACCTGGCGGTCGAAGTCGGCAAGCAGCTGGCGCTGGAAGTGGAAATGATAGAGGCCGACGGCGGCGCTGCCGGCGGCAAATCCGGCCATCAGGCTGATCAGCAGGGTGGATTTCATCAGGGCTTACTCACAGAACAGTTGTGTATAAAGGGCGGCATCAAAGCCAAGGGCAATGCCGCCCGCATGTTGCAGCAGAGGGCGTTTGATCAGGTTGGGATATTGCATCATCAGGGCGATGGCGCCGCTTGTGGTTTCGGCTTGCGCTTGTTCTTCTATACTCAGTCCGCGCCATGTGCTGCTGCGTTTGTTGAGTACTTGGGCGAGTTCGATCTGTTCCAACCATTGGCGAATAAGGTTTTCATCCGGCGCTTGTTTTTTGAAGTCGATAAATTGATGCTCAATTGCTTGGGCGGCGAGCCATTGCCGCGCTTTTTTAACGCTGTCGCAGTTGTTGATGCCGTAAAGGATGATGTTCATGAGAATGGCCAAATCATAGGGATAAAGAGGATGCCGAGCGCCCAGTAGAGCAGGTTCAGCGGCAGTCCGATTTTGATGAAGTCGGTAAAGCGGTAGCCGCCGGCGCCGTAAACCATGGTATTGGTTTGGTAGCCGACCGGCGTCATAAAGCTGGTGGCGGCGGCAAACATGACGGCGATAATCAAGGGTGAGGCGTTAATGTCGAGCATATTGGCGGTGGATACGGCTATCGGGGTCATCAGCACGGCGGTGCCGGCATTGCTCATCAATTCGGTGAGCACCATGGTCATCAGATAGAGAATGGCAAGTATTGTTAAGGGGCTTGCATCGTTGAAGCGCCCGAGGGTATGCTCGACGATAAATGCCGCCGCGCCGCTGTTGTTCATGGCAGCGCCTAAGGGCAGCAGTCCTGCCAATAAGATGATGATGCGCCAATCAATCGAGGCATAGGCTTCTTCCGCACTCAAGCAGCCGGCGCAGACCATGAGGACGGCGCCGATGAGGGCGGTAATGGTAATCGGGACAATCCCTACTGCGGAGGCGGTAATCACGGCAATCATTACGCCGATGGCAAAATGGGCGCGCCAGTCGGTTTTTTTGCGTTCGTGGTTTTCCGAGAGAATGATGAAGTCTTGATTGCGGCGCAAATCGGCGATGTCTTCTTTGGGCAGAATCATTAATAGGATGTCGCCGACGTGAAAATGAATGCGGCGCAGACGTTCGCGCACGATTTTGCTGCGCCGCTGAATGCCGACGACGGTGCTGTTGCGATTCCAACGCTGCGAGAGCAGGGCGACGTTGCCGCCTATCCATTGCGAATTGGGCGCAACCATGACTTCGGCGATGACCCATTGAGTTTCGGCATTATCGCTGTTGTGCTGATGCGCATAGACGGAAAAGGCTTTGAGGGCGAATTGGTCGCGCAGTTTGAGCAGTTCTTCCGGCAAACCGCGCACCAGCAGAATGTCATGACGCTGCAAGACTTGCTGTGAGGGTGTGGAAAGGCGTTCGCCGTCGCGCAATACGCCGATGATATAGAGGTTTAAATCCACCGCATCGGCAATGGTTTTGCCCACAAGCGGTGATTCGGCGCTGACCCGCCATTCGGCGACGTATTTGCCGAGGTCTTGCCGTTCGTCAATCAGATGAGCGCTATTATCCGGCAGCAGCCAACGTCCAGCCGTCAGCAAATACACGTAGCCGATAATCAGAAAAATGATGCCGAGCGGAAAAAACTCAAACATGCCGAAGCCGCGATGCCCCTGCTGCTGGGCAATGGAATTGACGAGCAAATTGGTCGAGGTGCCGATAAGCGTGGTTACTCCCGCCATTTGCGAGACGAAAGACAGCGGAATCAGAGCTTTGGAGGCGGGAAATTTAATGTTTTTCGCCGCCGCAATCACAATCGGAATAAAGACCGCTACCACCGCCGTATTATTCACAAAAGGTGAAATCAGCGAGACAATCGCAAACAGCACTAAGAGAAAAGCCAAAGGCGATTTGACACGTCCTAGCAAAGCGCCGATGCCGTCCAATGCACCACTGATTTGCAGGCCCGCCGCTAATACAAACATAGCGGTTACGGTAATCGTGGCGGAATTGCTAAAGCCGCTTAAAGCTTCTTGCGGTGAAATTTGTCCGAATAAAGCCAAACTTGCCAGCACCAGAATCGCCACTGCATCCATGCGCATTTTTTCGGTGGCGAATAAAACAGTCGCTATGATGGCGATGCTGAGGGTAATGGCGATATCAATAGTCATAAAAAGATTTCCGCAAGAAATAAAGCGCGCATTTTCGCAGAGTTTGTTCATAGGCGGTAGTCTTGTAAGATAAGTCTTCTATTGTTTAACGAAAACCTGCTATGCCTACTTTAATCAGTACAGAAATAGAAACGCCGATTGGCATCATGCTCGCCGCTGCTTATACTCAAAGCGAGGATGCGGCTTTGGTCTATGCGGATTTTATCGACAAGCCGAAAATGCGGCAATCGATTGAAGAAACATTAGAAAAATATTATCAATGCCGGCTGCGGGTAGGGCAGACTCCGCTCTTGCAGGAAACGCAATCGCAGCTTGAGGATTATTTTTGCGGCAAATTGCGCGCATTTCGCCTATCATTAGCGCCGCCGGGCACCGTCTTTCAGCGCACCGTTTGGGACTTGCTAAAGCAGATTCCTTACGGCGAAACATGGACTTATAGCCAACAGGCGGCGCTTTACGGCAAGCCTTCGGCGCTGCGCGCAGTCGCGGCGGCAAACGGAAAAAATCCGCTTTCGATTATCGTACCCTGTCATCGCGTGATTGGGAAAAACGGCGCATTGACGGGCTATTCGGGCGGATTGGAACGTAAGGCTTTTTTATTGGATTTGGAACAACGCTTTAAGTGAGGCAATATGCAAACGGACGATTTTGAAGATTTTGACGACTTCGATGCTTACGAAGAAGCAGATTTTGATGAAGACTATGAAGACGAGGACTACGAAGAGGAAGTGCAGGAACTCGGCGGCGACAGTCTGAACTGGGGCGGCTTTTCTGACGATAGCGACGATGAAGGCGGCTGGTATTATGATGATGAAGACAGCGACGACGAATTCGGCGAAGAACAAGGCTATTCCTATGATGAGGAATAATGTAAGACAAAGCTTCAACGCCACATAAAATCATTAGGCTTTTAATAAAGCCGTCTTTTACTCATAACGCGGCAAAAACGCCGCGTTTTTTCTACCCGATATTTAGCCAAATCTCTCTCATGAAATACTTGAGATAAATGCGAAAAGTCGGCAGAATAGCGAACTTTTTACGCAGATTTATCATGGAAATAAAACATCGTATTCCGCCAAAGCCCTTGCATGGGGAAGGGAATGAGCAGCTCTCGAGAGAATCGTGGAAAGTATTTCAAATCATGTCGGAATTTGTCGATGGGTTTGAACGTTTATCGGTCATCACCCCTTCGGTCAGCATTTTCGGCTCGGCACGCCTGCGTCCGGATAATCCTTATTATCAATTAACGGAAGACATCGGCAAACGTTTGTCCGATGCCGGTTTTTCCGTCGTTTCCGGCGGCGGCCCGGGAATTATGGAGGCGGCAAACAAAGGCGCTTATCAAGGGGCGCATGGCTTGTCGGTGGGCTTGAATATTGAATTGCCGCATGAGCAAAAAGGTAATCCTTATCAGGATATTTCAATGAAATACCGCTATTTTTTCGCCCGTAAAGCCATGTTTGTCAAATATTGCAATGCCTATATCGTCCTTCCCGGCGGCTTCGGTACGCTGGATGAACTGGCGGAAATCCTGACCCTGATTCAAACCGGTAAAAGCCGCAAAATTCCCGTGATTTTGGTCGGCAGCAAATTTTGGCAGGGATTATTGGACTGGCTGCGCGAGCAATTGCTCGGCATGGGCTTAATCGCCGCGCAAGATTTGGATTTGATGACGGTGGTCGATGATGCCGACGGCGCGTTGAAAATCATCGAAGATTTCTATCAAGACCGCTCTTATGCCCATACTGCCGCCGCAGAACCTCGCACGAATCTGAAAGAGGGGTAAATTATGCAGCAAATTATTCGTCTGATTGACGGCTTGAGCATCGCCGTGGGCAAAATCTGCGCTTGGCTGACCTTAGCCATGGTATTGCTTACGACCTATTTGGTCGTGATGCGCTATGTTTTTAATATGACCTCGATTGCCCTGCAAGAATTGGTCATGTATATGCATGCCAGCGTCTTTATGCTAGGTGCCGCCTATGCCCTGCAAAGCGATCAGCATGTGCGGGTCGATGTGCTGTACCGCACACTATCCTCACGCAAACGCGCGCTGCTGAATATTATCGGCACCATTTTGTTTTTATTCCCTTTTACTGCCTTGATTACCTATTACGGCTGGAATTATGCCGCCAGTGCGTGGAAATACCGCGAAGCCTCCACCCAACCGGGCGGCTTGCCCTATGTGTATTTGCTCAAATCTCTGCTGCCGGCTTTCGCCATTATGATGTTTATGCAAGGCATTGCAGAATTACTGCGCAATATTCTGATATTAATAGGCAAATGGCATATCACGGAGGAACAGTAAAATGGAATGGCTTGCAATTGTCATGTTTGTAGCATTGGGAATGGCGCTCTTAATGGGCTATCCCGTTGCCTTGTCTTTAGCAGGGGTTGCCCTGATTTTCGCGGGCATGGCGCCGCTCTTCGATGTGGATATGAGTGTTTTGCCGATGATTACCAATCGCTTGTTCGGCGGCGTGATGACCAATGAAACCCTGATTTCCGTGCCTACCTTCGTTTTTATGGGGCTGACCCTGCAAAAAGCGAAAATTGCCGAAGATTTGCTAAGTATGATGACGCTCTTATTCGGCGGCATGCGCGGCGGTTTGGCATTTACCGTCACCATTGTCGGCGCACTATTAGCCGCTGCCACCGGCATTGTCGGCGCAACAGTGGTAACCATGACCTTACTTTCCCTGCCCGTCATGCTTAAAAACGGCTACGACCCGAAACTCTCTACCGGCGTGATTTGCGCCTCCGGCACTTTGGGGCAAATCATTCCGCCGTCTATCGTGTTGATTGTCTTAGGTGATGTGGTAGGCAATGCCTATAGCGAATCGCAAATGAAAATGGGTAATTTCGCTCCCGATACCGTCTCCGTCAGCGATTTATTTGCCGGTGCGGTCGTGCCGGGCTTGTGCATTGTCGGTTTGTATTTATTGTACATATTCATCCGCACGCTGATTACGCCGAACGACTTGCCCCTGCCTGATAAATCAGAACGCGCCCAATTGCGCGGCAAACACTTCTATTTGCGCCTCTTATTTGTGCTGCTACCGCCTTTGGCTTTGATTCTCTGCGTATTAGGTTCTATTTTGATGGGACTTGCCACGCCGACCGAAGCCGCCAGCATCGGCGCATTCGGCGCATTAGTCATTGCCTTTGTCCGCTATTTGGTCGATAGAAAAAACGGCGTACCGAGCTCTCTGCGCTGGTTGATTGACGTACCGCGCGAAACCTTGCAAATCAGCGCTATGGTCTTTTTAATCATGATTGGTGCTTCATTATTTTCATTGGTATTTCGTGCCTATGGCGGCGATTTGCTGATTGAGCATTGGCTGTCTAATCTCCCCGGCGGCAAAATCGGCGCGATTTTTGTGGTGATGTTTGTGATTTTTGTGCTGGGCTTTGTTTTAGACTATTTTGAAATCGTCTTTATCGTTATCCCCATTGTGGCGCCGATTCTCTTCCAAATGGACGTGGATCCCGTATGGTTTGCGATTATGGTGGCGATTAACCTGCAAACCAGCTTCCTCACGCCGCCTTTCGGCTTTGCCCTCTTCTTCCTGCGCGGCGTTGCGCCGATAAGCGTGAAAACCGCCGATATTTACAAAGGCGTGATTCCTTTTATCGCCTTGCAGCTGCTGATGCTCGTGATTCTGGCATTTGTGCCGCAAATGGTGCGCTGGGTATCTTTTTAAAACATAGAGATAGAAAAATATTTGCAGATAGCGAAAAAAAATATTGACGCATTTGGTGCGCATCTATAAAATGCGCACTTCTTTGAAACGGAGTATAGCGCAGTTTGGTAGCGCATCTGGTTTGGGACCAGGGGGTCGGGGGTTCGAATCCCTCTACTCCGACCATCAAAGAATGCTTTATCTTATGTGCCCGTAGCTCAACTGGATAGAGCAACGGCCTTCTAAGCCGTAGGTTGCAGGTTCGAGCCCTGCCGGGTGCGCCAGCAAATCGGTGAAGAACCACAATACATCAATGGTGGATATAGTTCAGTTGGTTAGAACGCTGGATTGTGATTCCGGAGGTCGTGGGTTCGAGTCCCATTATCCACCCCATTTATGAATGCCCCTTTAGGGGTTTTTCTATTTCTGTCTTAAAAATTCTTTACATCATCTGATCATTCCTGCGGTTTATTTTGAGATGTTTGTATGGTCGATTAATCGCAATAATAAGGTCTTAATTCGTTTTACATCTTTTGTAATCCCGTCTTTGTATGTCGGAGAGGTAGAAAAGTGGTATAAGGCGGCAGGCCGCAGGCAGCACAGAGCATACGGCGTTGGCTCGCCTTGCCGTACGCTCTTGTACTGTCTGCGGCTCGCCGCCTTGTACTACTTTTTCACTTCTCCGACTATATTCATGCGTTTGAAATTTATGCTTGATAAGCAGCCTAATGAAATGAGAAATAAGTTTAGGCAATGCTGCCGTTTTTTTGCAGGATTAATCGAGGAATAAGAAGAGATGAGAGAGGGATTTTGTCTTGAAGATAATAAGATACTCAGATTGCTGAGGCAAATTTTTATGCAAATTGCTAAAGGAATAAAAAATGGTGGGTCGTGAAGGATTCGAACCTTCGACCAATTGGTTAAAAGCCAACTGCTCTACCACTGAGCTAACGACCCCCTAAGAAAGGAGATAATAAAGATGGTGGGTCGTGAAGGATTCGAACCTTCGACCAATTGGTTAAAAGCCAACTGCTCTACCACTGAGCTAACGACCCATCAAAAAATGGAAGCGCGAATTATAGCGGAATTTTTCAGCCTTGCAAGTCTTTGCGGCGAAAAATTCCGCGGAATTATTTAATTTTCGGTTTTTATACGGGAAAATTTTCTCCGAAATGGTCTTGTGCGCGCAGGAGGTGGCAGATGCTTTGATAATGCGCTTCGTCGGGCGTGATGAGCTGATGGCGGATGGCGCAATCGATGATTGCCAGCGCGGAATTGTATTTGATGGAATGATTGTCTTGGCGCAGCATGGCGATGATTTCGCTCAGCGGATAGCAGAAGAATTCCGCAACTTCGCCGTCGCTATTGCTGGGGATAAAATCTGCTGGCAGCCATAAGTCGTAGAAAAACATCATATCGGCACGGATGCCGTTTGCCACTTCATGATAATAGCTGCCCATACCGACGGCGCGGGCTTGGGCGCTGAGGGCAGCGGGAATATTGGCTTCTTCGGCGCATTCTTTCTGCATATTGGCAAAGACACTGATGCCATAAGGTAGTCCGCCGGCGGCGATTTGATCCAATTTGTTCGGTGAGGTGGGTTTATCGGCGGCGCGCTTACCCAGCCACATATAGATGCCGTCCGTTTTCTGCACCAGTCCGTTGACATGCACGCCATAGCCGCGTGCGCCGAATAAGGGCATGGCGGCACGTTCGACTAAGGCAAGCGGGAGCTGTTGGTAATCGATGGCGATGGGATAAAGCTCGTCGCGCCAGCCTTGCACAATGCCGTCTTTTGCCATTTGTCGGCAGATATCGGCAAGAAAAGCTGTGTTGGCGGCGCAATCGCCTTGGCTTTGCCAATGCAATGCCTCGCCTTGGGCGTGCAGATGAAAGCCGTAATCGGCAAGCAGGCTTTTCTGTGTGCGGCGGATGAGTCCGACGCGCTGTCCAGCGATATACAGGGCTTGATAATCCGCCGCGCGTGCGTTATTGGCGGCGTGCAGGCAGTCGATGAGCGCCATGCTTAGACGCCGTCGCTGATGTTGCTGTTGTAATACAACAGCGGTGCGCGTTCCGGATAGACGGCGCTTTCCTCGACCAAACCGACGAAGATGTCATGATCACCTTGTCGGATGATGTTTTGGATATTAATGAGCAAATTGGCTTGAGCTTGCTTGAGCATGGGCAGGGCAAGGGCATTGTTATGATGTAGATGGGCTTCTAAGTGGTTGCGGTCGCCGCCGGCAAATTGGTAGGCGAGGGCGGTTTGTCCTGCGGCGAGAATATTCACGCAGACATGTTGCTGCTGACTGAGCTCCGGGTAAATATGCGCCTGATGATCCACACAAAACAAGACCAAAGGCGGATTGAGCGAGAGGGAGGAAAAGGCGCTGACGGTAATGCCTTGGATAGGCGCGGCGGTGGTTTTCCATGTGATGACGGTAATGCCGCTGGCGAAGAGGCGCATAGCGGCTTTAAAGACTTCATTATCAATCATGTGCTTGTCCTTAAGAAAAAAGGGCATTTTAGCGGAATTCGGCTCAGGGAAAAATTATCCTTTGTTTTTTATCAGTCGGGATGATTTTATTTTTGATTGGGTGTTTTGTTTTAACAGTCTGAAGTTAAATAATATTTTTACAATAGTTTTGTTTGAAAAATAGCATACAATGCTAGGGCGTTTGCGCCGGCATGATAGGTTTGCGGCAAATGTTTTCAGCAAAAAAATATATAGAGGAGTTTGTATGACAGGTATCGGATTGATTGTGTGTTTTGTCATCGCGGTTGCTTTGATGATTTTTATGATTGCCAAATGGCGCGTGCATCCTTTTTTAGCCTTAATGGCGGTGTCCTTGGCTTTGGCTTTGGTGGCGAATCTGCCTTTGGCGAGCATTCCAGGCATTATCGGCGACGGTTTCAGCGCGATTTTCAAAAGCATCGGCATTGTGATTATTTTCGGAGCGATTATCGGCACGGTCTTGGAGAAGACAGGCGCCGCTTTGAAATTGGCCGATATGGTGGTGCGGCGTGTAGGCGAGAAGCGGCCTGAATTGGCGATGTTGCTGATGGGTTGGATTGTGGGGATTCCCGTTTTTTGCGACAGCGGTTTTGTGGTCTTAAATCCTATCCGCGAGGCGATTCGTAAAAAATTACTCGCGCATCCTGCGGCTTTGGCAGTGGCGCTGAGCGCAGGTTTGTATGCCGCTCATGTATTTATTCCGCCGACGCCCGGTCCGATTGCGGCAGCGGCTTCCGTCGGTTTGGAAGGCAATTTGCTGTTAGTAATCGGCGTGGGCATTCTGGTTTCTCTGCCGGTTTTATTAGCCAGTTATCTGTTTGCCAAATATATTAGCAAGCAGATGTCGCTTGCAGAGCAAGAGCAGGCAAGCGATGTCGAGGTGCAGCAAAGCTATGAAGATTTATTGCGGCATTACGGACGCTTGCCAAATGTCCTGCTTAGTCTTGCCCCGATTGTTTTGCCGATTTTCTTTATGGCTTTGAGTTCTGTGGTCAAAATTGCGGGCTTTAGCGGCGGATTTGCGCAATTGTGCTTATTTTTGGGCAGTCCGGTGATTGCTTTGGCTATCGGCGTATCGGCGGCGATTGTGCTGTTGGCGGATACGGGCAAAATGCCGCAATTTAATCAATTGACAAACGATACGTTGCAGATGGTCGGTCCGATTTTGCTGATTACGGCGGCGGGCGGCGTATTGGGCAATGTGATTACGCAAGCGGGTTTTGTGCAATATATCAAGGAAAATGCACAAAATTTAAGCAGCGTCGGCATTTTCTTTCCCTTCTTGATTTCCGCCATTTTGAAAACCGCCCAAGGCAGTTCGACGGTAGCCATTATTACTACCGCTTCCATTATGGGCATGTTCCATGCGGATGACTCGATGATGACCGCCTTAGGCTTAAATACGGAAATGGCGGCGGCATTGACCGTGATGGCGATTGCATCCGGAGCGATGTGCATATCCCATGCCAATGACAGCTATTTCTGGGTCGTGACGAATTTTTCCAAACTCACGCCGCAGCAGGGTTATCGCACGCAAACCGCTCTAACTTTTATCATGGGCATCACAGGCATATTGAGCGTTTATGTATTATCTTTGCTGCTGCTTTAAGAGGAGAAAATTATGAAAATAGTGATAGCGCCCGATTCTTTTAAAGAAAGTTTGACCGCCTTGGCGGTTGCCGAGGCGATTGGCGAAGGGTTTCGGCGCATTTTGCCGCAGGCGCAATATCGACTGGTACCGATGGCTGACGGCGGCGAAGGTTTGGTGCAGTCGATTGTCGATGCTACGCAGGGCGAGAAATTCAGCACGCAAGTCACCGCGCCTTTGGGCAATAAGGTTTCCGCTTCTTGGGGCATGACGGGCGACGGACAAAGTGCCGTGATTGAAATGGCGGAAGCCTCCGGCTTGCATTTGGTGCCGACGGACAAACGCAATCCGCTGATAAGCACCAGCTACGGTACCGGCGAGCTGATTAGCACCGCATTGGATAAGGGATTGCGCCGCATTATTTTAGGCATCGGCGGCAGCGCGACCAATGACGGCGGCGTGGGCATGTTGCAGGCTTTAGGAGCGAAATTTGTCGATAAGACGGGAAAATCCCTGTCTTTTGGCGGCGCGGCATTGGCTGATTTGGCGCAGATTGATATGAGCGGGCTGGATCCGCGCCTGCAGGAAACGCGGATTGAAGTGGCTTGCGATGTGGATAATCCTTTGTGCGGGGAGCATGGCGCTTCTGCGGTTTTCGGTGCGCAAAAAGGGGCGACAAAGGCGGATATTCAAAGGCTTGATGCCGCCTTGCGTCATTTTGCCGAACAGGTGCAAGCTCAGCTGGGCATAGACATTCAAACGCCGAAAGGCGCCGGCGCAGCAGGCGGCATGGGCGGTGGTCTAATGTTATTGCCGCAGGTGCGTTTGCGTTCAGGGGTACAAATGGTGATTGAAGCGGTGGATTTGGCGGCGGCAATCGCGGATGCGGATATCGTCGTTACAGGCGAAGGGCGTATGGACGGACAAAGCGTGCACGGCAAGACGCCTATCGGTGTGGCGAAACTTGCCAAATCCGCCGGCAAACCGGTTATTGCTATCGTCGGCAGTCTGCGCGAGGATTATCCTGCGGTATATGAAGCCGGCATAGATGCGGTCTTTCCGATTATCCGCCAAATAAACAGCTTGGAAAATACCTTGCAAGCAGGGCGCGAGAATTTGATTTCTACTGCGGAAAATGTGGCGCGTTTATGGCAGATTGCAGGGAAAAATGCGCTTAGAGCCGATTAAGATAGCCATGATAGAGTCTCGGCTTGTTTTATAGTTTCTTCAGATTAAAATGAGGCAATAAAAATTTCCAACATATTGAAATATATTTCAATATGTTGCTTTAAGGCATGTCATTTTAATCTGAAGAAACTATAATCGCTGAATGAAGGGTATTTGAAAAAAGCCGATATCGCAGGATATCGGCTGTAGATCTTAATGTTTGTGTACGGCGGGAGCGGCTTTGTCGCCATGCTCGTGATCGTGTTTGTCGCTATGTCCATGATGATCATGATGATGGGCATGCGCGCTTTCTACTTTGGTTTCAAAAAGCGCCATGACTTCGGAGACACTCAGCACTTTTGCCTCGCATTCTAAGACTTCGCCGTCATCTAGACCGAGTTTTACCGTGTGCGTTGAGCCGATTGTGGGAAATTTGTCTTCGGCGACATTCATGAGCATGAGATGGAAACTGCCTTTTTTAAAGCGGTTTTCGCCTTCTTCTAAGGGATATTCCGTGATTTGCTGCATTTGCATGACATTGTCTTTCATAATCATTTCGTGCAATTCGACAGTTTTCGTGATGCTGGGAATTTCCGCTTTGACGATTTTCTGCTCTTTGCCGCTGTGTTGCAGCAGGAAGCCGCCGCCGGTCATGTTTTTACCCGGAATGATTTCTTGGATGTAGCATTCGCTGAGTTGGTTGCTGGCGGTGTCTGCGGCTTGGGCGGCAAAGGGTAGGGCTAATGCAAGGGCAAGAGCGAGTTTTTTCATGGATTTTCTCCTGTTTGACAAGTGATGAAATCGGTAATGCTGTCGGTTTCTTTTAAGATACCGTTTTTAGTGGCGATGACTTCGCCGTCGCGGATAATGGCGGTATAAGGAAGTCCTACCGCTTTGAAGCGGCTAAGTAATTCCGTATCTGCGCTGCTGTGCGGCTCGAGGTGCTGAATATTCAGGTCTTTAAATAGAGCGGCGGAAGCTTCTTCGCCGTCATTGAGATTAAGGGCAAATACGTTTAATGCTGCGGGTTTTTCTGCGAGATAAGCATCGAGTAGCGGCAGTTCTTCGCGGCAGGGCGCACACCACAATGCCCAGAGGTTGAATAAGACGTAGCCTTCGGGCATTTTGCTGTCGCTGATTGCTGCGGCAAAGGGATCGACTGCGCTAAAGCCTTCAGGTAGAGGGCAGTCTTTGGCAAAGGCGGGCAGGGCGGCAGAGAGGACAGCAATGAGGGCTAAACGTAAATACATAACTTCTCCTTTTGTTAGGTTAATATAATCAAGTTTTTTGACTTTGTAAATAGATATTCCTTAAATCCAAACAAATCTTCTTAATCGCCTAATGTCGGGCGGAAAAGCTAACTATGAGTCGTGTGGATGAATAGAGACTATACAGAATTTTTTTATAGATTGACTTGATATAACTCATGCGGCAAAAGGGCGTATAATCTTGCCTTTTAGCGAAGGAGAAAGCGATGAAAACTTGTTTTTTATCAGGCTTGTGTCTATTGGTTTTGAGTGCTTGCCAGCAAGCGCCGCAGTTGCAAGGCAGGGCGGAGTTTGCGCCGGTAGGTCAGCCGCCGCGCATTTCGCAGGGCAATCATGTGGGGATTAGCAATGAGGACGGCGAAACGCGGGTCTATGGCAGCATCGGCGTAGAAGCGCAGCATCAGGACGGATCTTGGTTGCAATAATCAGCTTATTGTTTTTACGGATAATATATAGTCTCTTCAGATTAAAATGATACGCCTTAAAACAACATATTGAAATATTTTCAATATGTTGAAAATTTTTATTGTCTCATTTTAATCTGAAGAAGCTATAAATGCTAAAAGATGCGAAAGCCGCCGTTAATGGGCGGCTTTTTTGTGTGATTAACGGCGCAGGCTGTCTATAATAGCTTGATGTGCTGAGATTTCTTCTTCGCTGGCTTGAGCGGCGAGCCATGTAAATGCACCGTTTGCCGGCTGTGCCGTATTATGGCTTGTACTTTTTTTGTGTTGCGCTCTGGTTTCTTGCGGCGCGCCGAAGAGGGCGGATTGTCTGCTGGTGAGTTTGAGATAGACTTCAAGCAGCAGTTCGCTGTCGAGCAGGGCGCCGTGTTTTTCGCGTCCGCTGTTGTCGATGTTAAAGCGTTTGCATAGGGCGTCGAGGTTGACGCGCTGCCCCGGAAATTCTTTTCTGGCGAGGACGAGTGTGTCGATAATATTGAATTTGTCTTCAATGCGGTAGCCGCGTCGGGCAAGGGCGAGTTCGCGGTTGAGGAATTGGCAGTCAAAACTAGCATTGTGGGCGATGAGGTCGTCCGCACCGTCTAAAAAGGCTTCGATTTCCTCCCATTTGTCGCCGATGAGCGGTTCTTTGGCAAGGCGTTTGTTGTCCAAGCCGTGTACGGCAACGGCTTCAGGATCAACTTTTTGTTCCGGATTGAAGTAGAGATGCAAGGTTTTACCTGTGGGGCGGCGGTCGATGATTTCGATGCAGCCGAGTTCGATAATGCGGTGTCCTTCGGCTTTGTCGGCGCTGCTTTTGTTCATGCCGGTGGTTTCGGTGTCAAAGATGATTTGGCGCATGGTCTTCCTTTAGCGATAAAGATGGCGGCTGAGGCGGTTTAGCCACAAGGTAAGGGCGAAGGCGGTAAGTACGAATACCGCACCGGTGTAGCCGATGCTGTTTAGCCCGAAGCTGCTGGCGGCAATTTGGCTGCCGATGAGCGCGCCGCCGCCGATGCCGAGGTTGAAAATGCCCGAGTAGATGGCGCTGGCGACATCAGTGGCGTCGGGAGCGAGTTTTAAGACGCGGATTTGTAAGCAGAGTATGACGCCCATTTCGGCAATACCCCAGATGAGCAGCAGAATAATCCATAGGGTTTTGCTGGCGCGAATGGGCGCGAAGAGCAGCATCATGGCGGTGCTGATGAAGAGACAGAGCGGCAGATAATGCTGTTTGAGCGGCGGTTGGAAGCGGTTGAATACCAGACTGCCGATGATGCCGGCAATGCCGAACCAGAGCAAAATCAGCGTAGTATGGCTGGACGAGAAGCCGCCGATTTTCAGGGCAAAGGGTTCGATGTAGCTGTAGGCGGTGAAATGTCCGCTGACGAAAATCACGGTAACGGCAAACAGGCAGAGCAGGGCGGGGCGGCGGATGAGGCTGCTTAAACTGCTTAAATCACCCGAGTTTTTACTCGGCAGCTGCGGCAGTATGCGCCACAGGCTAATCATAATCAGGCTGGCAATAACGGCGATGATGGCAAAGGTCATGCGCCAGCCGAAGAATTGTCCGATGAGGCGTCCCAACGGTAAGCCTAAGACGGTGGCAAGGGATACGCCCATAGCAAAGAGCCCGATGGCTTGGGTTTTGCGGCTGCGCGGGGCGACGCGCATGACCAAAGCTGCGGTAATCGCCCAAAAGACGCTATGGGCAAAGGCGATGCCCATGCGCCCGATCATCAGCACGGGGAAATTCCAAGCAATCACGCAGATAATATGACTGGTGATAAAAATCGCGAATAGTATCAGCAGCAATTTGCGCCGCTCGATATGGGCGGTAAGCAGCATAAATGGCAGGGAGCAGAGGGCGACAATCCAAGCGTAGAGCGTAATCATGATGCCGGTTTGTTCGGCGCTCATGGCAAAACTTTTGCCGATATCGGTCAGCAGGGCGACGGGGATAAATTCGGTGGTGTTAAAAATAAAGCCCGACATGGACAAAATGAAGACGCGCCACATGGCGATGCGGTTAATGGCTTGGAAGTTCATAGAAGTAATGGCAAATCGGCAAGTGCGGTGATAAAGCGTGCTATGCTAACCTGCAATCACAGGCGCGTAAAGCAGCGCTGCTATTTTCTTTTGGAATAAGGGTTGAAATGAAAGCAGAAGCGGAAATCGACGGAGCAATGGCGGATTATTGGTTGCGCCGTTTTGGGAGTGAAGCGGAAAAGGCGGCGTTTGCAGAAGCCTTTACGGCGGTGCAAAGCGCTTTGGCGGTAGGACATACGCTGCTGGAGCTGAGTGAATTGACAGAACCTGCTATCAATCATTCGCTCCTAATCGGCGATGTGCGGCAGGGGCAATATGCAGCGCCTTTGCTAAGCGACGGCGAGTATTTGTGGCTTAACCGCATTTATCAGTCGGAACAGGCGCTTGCCAAGGATATTTTGACGCGTTTGGCAGCCCGTCCCGCCCCTTTGGATTTGGATGAGACGACGATTGCCGCCTATTGCCAGTCTTTGAATCAAGAGCAAAGTCAGGCGGTACGTCAAGCATTAAGTCATGGTTTTACAATGATTAACGGTGGTCCGGGGACGGGGAAAACTTCCACGGTGGCGCAATTGGTGGCTTTATTGGCGGCAGCAGGGCAGACAGAACGTCTGGCGCTTGCCGCGCCTACGGGCAAGGCGGCGAAACGTATGGAAGAAGCCTTGAACAAATCTTTGAAAGAAGCCGGTGCGAAAATCGAGATTGCCGCCGCGCAAACTCTGCACCGCCTGCTTGGGATTAACGGCGAAGGGAAGGCCTATTATCATCGCGAGAATCCTTTGCCGCATCGCGTGATTATTATTGACGAAGCCTCGATGCTGTCGCTGGAATTGGCGGCGCAATTGTTTGCGGCGGTAGCGGCGGATGCGCGTCTGATTTTATTGGGCGATGCCGATCAATTGGCGGCGGTGGAGGCGGGGGCGGTCTTGCAAGATTTATCGCGTCATCCGCGTTTGCAAGATGCTTTGGTGACCTTGAAAGAAAACTACCGTTTCGGCACGCAATCCGGTATCGGACAATTAGCGCAGCTAGTCTTGCAAGGCGATGCCGCGGTGGAAAAATTGGCGGCTTGCTTTGCCCATTATGACAATATTCATCATTATGAATTGGAAAGCGATATTTATCAGCAATTGGCGCAGGGCTATGCTCCGTATTTTGCCGCCTTAAATGCAGGCGCGACGGCGCAAACCTTATTGAGCACATTTGATGAATACCGCATTTTGCTTGCCTCGCATCACGGCGTATTGGGTACGGCGGAAATCAACCGCCGCCTGCGTCATATCCATTTGCAACAAGTTAATCTCGCCTATCGCGGCGGACATTTTCACGGTTTACCGCTGATGATTACTGCCAATGACTACCGCAATGAAGTCTTTAACGGCGATATCGGACTATGTTTGGAAGACGAAAACGGACGCCTGCGCCTGCATTTGCCGCACAAGCAAGTGCTGATTGAACGCCTTAACCCTGCGCATTTGCAGGAAGCCTATGCGCTGACCATTCACAAATCGCAGGGTTCGGAATTTAGACATGTGGCATTGGTATTGGCGGCAGGGCAGCAAGACAAATTATTAAGCCGTGAATTGCTTTATACGGGAATTACGCGCGCCAAAGAGCAATTATCTCTGTACGCCCCAACCGCGACTTTGCAGGCCGCCATCCGACAGCCTACGCAGCGCAGCACGGGATTGGAGAGATTTTTATAAGTCGATGCAAAAATATAGCTGACATAAATACTAGAAAAGCCTAAATTAGAAACGGTGAAAGTATGGCTGAATTAGAAAAGTTTTCTTTTGAGCAGCAGAGCGAACAAGCGGCGGAATTTCTCAAAACCTTGAGCAATGCGCACCGTTTGCAAGTCCTGTGTTTATTGGCGCGTATGCCGTGGAATGGTTAATTCATATCTGGAGAATCCTTATGCCTTGTAATCTTGGAAAAATGGAACGTATTGCACGCGGCATTTTAGGTTTGTTGCTGGTGGTTTTAGCGGCAACAGGTACGATTGGCTGGTGGGGCTATTTAGGGGCGATTTTTATCGCTACCGCCGCCATCAGCTTTTGCCCGATATGGTGCTTGCTAGGAATTTCTACCTGCAAGAAAAGCGATTGAAAATGCAATAAAAAACGCCGCATTTTGCGGCGTTTTTTAGATGTTTTTATTTAGGAGAAACTAATATTTTTACCTGATTTTTTTCTTTCACTAAAGCTTCGAATCCTTCATTGACTAAATCAGCCAATTGGATTTTTTTAGTTACAAGGACATCTTTTGAGAAATAGCCTTTTTCCATGAGTTTTAATACGGCAGGAAAAACTTCACGATAGGCAATGATACCTCTTACTGTTTTTTCTTTAATCACGATTTCATTAGGATGAATACTGGCTTCTTGTTCCCAAATACTGACAATGACTGCCATACCGTCATTTTTTACAGCTTCGATTGATTGCTGTAATACCGCCGGTACGCCTGTAACTTCAAATGAAACATCACAGCCACCATTAGTTTTGTCTTTAATAGTTTTGAGTACGTCATCTTTTTGAGGATCAAGAACAATAGCGCCTAATTCTTTAGCTTTAGCTTGACGTTCCGCAGAGAGTTCGACAGCATAAATTTCTGAAGCGCCTGCTGCCCGCAAGGCTTCAATAACTAGCAAACCGATGGGTCCACAACCAAATACCGCAGCAGTTTCGCCGGCTTTAATTTTGCTTTGATGCACGGCATATAAGGCAACTGCTGCGGGTTCGGTTAATGCAGCTTGTTCAAAATCGATGCTTTCCGGTAATTGATGTACCAATTGCGCATCTACTACACAAAATTCGGCAAAACCGCCGTCAGCAGCAAGCCCTACAAAACCTAAATTAGGATCAAGATTATACTGCCCCACTAAACCGTTTTCCGCCAAAATGGGTTCTACGGTAATACGATCACCTACCCTGAGATGATGTACGTCCGAGCCAACTTCGACAATTTCACCAGAAAATTCATGCCCCATGATCAGTGGTGCTTGTTGTCCAGAATAAGGATGAGGTTTATCGACCGGAATAAAAATCGGACCGCCAAGATATTCATGTAAATCACTACCGCAAATGCCTGTATATTTAACGGCAATTTTAACTTGGTGTGCTTTCGGACTAGGAATATCGACTTCTTCAATCCGAATATCGCCTTTACCATACCAACGTGCTGCTTTCATTGTCATGAGGTATTCTCCTTCTATATGATGTTGCCAATTACAACATTGGAATAGTATTTTTTTTCAAATAGCTGCGTCAAATAAAAACAATGTCGATTTCTTCATGAAATATTATTCTACTTTTATTTCAATAAGCGGCATTTCCAAGTGGATTTGCTCTTCGCCTTCGCCGATGAGAATGTTATGGTATTCGTAACGCGGCGGGCGGTAATCTAGCGGCGCTTGTGCAAATTGCGCAATGGTAGCGGCGCTATTTGCCTCATCATAAAAATACAGATGGTTTTCTTCCAATCGCTCTTCCTCTGTCTCTGTGTTTGAGATGAGGCGGTAATGATAGAAGTATGAACCGCTATTCTTCGGCAGTACCAGCCATTCGGGGGTGGCGGGATTTTGGTCGGCATCGACTACGCGGATGATAAATAGGGCGGCATCGGGATCTTCGCTGTTCAATACGCGCTGCAAGTCTTCTTCGTCGCTGTGCCATAAATGATTGAGCAGGGATTCGCGCAGACTGTCGGGCAGCGGCATATCTGCCGGTATGCGGTGGAAATAGCGGTCGATATCCGCCGGCAGACGCTGTTTCCAGAGCTCGTAATTCATGCTGTCTATTTTGATACCATGCTCGCCTTCTATATTATCAATTTGATAATGGGCGGCCAGTTTCTTCAATGCGGCTTCACCCGCTTCGCCGTATTGTTTGAAGAAATAGCGGTCTTCTTTCAATAATTGTTCGGCGTTTTTGCGTCCGTCTAAATAGCGCGCCGTTTGGCTTTCTAATGTCCATTGCGGCAGCGGCAGGAAGATAAAGATGATCAAAGCAACGGTCATGATGCCGAGCGTGTAGGTGCATAGGCGGTCGCTGATGGCTTTACCGCTGGATAAGGCTTTGATGCCGATACCGATAAAGCCGATAAAAAGCAGTAGGGCAAGGCATAGAATGCTTAAGCGGCTTTCCGTGATGCCTTGGCTGTGCAAACGCAGTCCGATACCGTATAAACTCATGGCAACCAGTATCAAACCGACGGCAGCTGTCAGCGTATTCAGCAGTATCTGCGGTTTTTTGAGATCATGTGCAATGACGGCGAGCAACCATAAAAAGGCGGCGGTGCTCAGACGCATGCCGCTGTCGATATTGATATCGAGGCGCAGCAGGGAAATGGCGAGATAAATGCCGATAAATGCCAAGGCAATCCATTGGAAAATAAACAGATAGGGGAAAGGATAGGGACGTGCTTGCACCGGAATCAACAATAAGAAAGCGGGAATGCTGCCCAGTGTTAAGCCGATGATGGTAAAAATCGCTGCCGAACTCAAGGACAGACCGAGCAAATACAGCAATCCGAAACCCAGCCCCAATACAATTGCAAACAGCAGCGCAAATATCGTCAGCAAAAAGGCACTGCTGAAATAGCGGTTAAAGACAATCAGCAAATTGCTGTCGAGACTAAAAGCATTGCGTCGGCTGAGGCGGACAATGCCTAAATAAATCAGCAGTTGGCAGACGATGGAGTGGCAGAACATCAGCAGGAAGAGGTAAGCCTCCGACTGCCCTGTGCCGAAAAAAGCCTTCCAATGGGTTTTCTGCCACAGCATCAGGCAAAAAACGAGGGTAATAATCCCCGTAATCAGCTTCCATAGACGCTTGCTTTGTTCGCTCTGCCATAATTGCGCCCAATTCAGTGCCAAAGCGACATAGGCATTGCAGAAAATAAACATCAAATTGCTGATCAGCCCGAATGTCGTTCCCCATTCGGATTTGTGATCAAGCCAATACATACAAAGCAGATAAAGCGCCAGTATCGGTGCGAATAACAGGCTGATAAAGGGGATTTTTTGCCGTACGACGTTCATGGTTTCTCCTGAAAAAGCGGCTTCAAAAAAGATATGTTGAAACCATATTAGCAGATATTCTCATTTATTATAGTTTCTTCAGATTAAAATGAGACAATAAAGAATGCATCCCAAATCGCCTGCCAAGTCTGTTTTTCCCTGCGCCGCTTGCGCACTATACATTCGCCCTCAAGCGGCGTATAAAGGCAGCTTTGCATAATTCAGAGAACAGGCGATGTTAAAAATTATAAGCACCTTGATGCCCATGTTTATGGTGATAGCTTTGGGCTATGTTTTAGCGGCAAGCAGATTTATCAATGCCGAGCATTTGCAGGGATTTGGGCGCTTGGTCATAGCGGTGGCGCTGCCGATGATGATTTTCAAAACATTGTCTTCTTATTCATTAAGCGAAATTTTTATCGCGCCCTATTTATTCGGCTACAGCGCGGCGACGCTCTGCGTCTTCGCCCTGAGTGCGGGGTTTGCCCTATGGCGCAGGCAGACCACTGTCGGGGCTTTGGTAGACGGTATGGCAAGCGCCTATTCAAACAGCGTTTTTGTCGGCTATCCCTTGGGCTTGGCGGTCTTGGGCAGCGGGCCGGCAGGGATTTATTTATCGCTGAATGTTTTAATTGAAATGATGCTCTTGGTGCCGCTGTTTTTGTCTTTGATGGAATATGTGCAAGCCGCGCAGGTGGGCGGAAAGCCGAAGCTTTTTCATATGTTTATCAATATCTTGAAAAAACCGCTGATATTAGCTCTATTGTTGGGACTGCTTTTTTCCGCCTGCCGCTGGCAATTGCCTTTGCCGGTATTCAAAGCGATTGAGATTTTGGCGGACGCGGCTTCGCCTTTGGCGCTGCTGATTATCGGCGGCAGCTTATATGGTCTGCGTTTGCAAGGCAGTGTGCCCGATATTATTCAGATTACCGCGGTAAAAATTCTGCTGATGCCGCCGGCTTGTGCGGGATTTGTCGCTTTGTTCGGCGGCAGCCGCGAAATGATTTTCGCCGGCGCTTTATTGGGCGGTCTGCCTTTGGCAAACGCCGGCGCGATTTTATGCCAGCAATACGGACATATGAATCGCGGCACGGCATCCATGCTGCTGTCCACGATATTTTCCACCCTGACTTTGTCACTGATTTTTATGTTCTATAACACTTAAATTTCCATCAACATTCTGCAATAGGGCAAAACACCGCTTGATTTTGTCAGGAAAAGACAAGATTTTTAATAATCTGCATAAAATAAGAAAAAGTATTTCAAATGTTATGCAATTAATGCTAAAATTTTCGCTAAAATTTTCCACAGAAATTTTTTATTCTGTCTTTCAGTACAAGGAAAAGAAATGAAAAAACGTTTGTTATTGGCGGCGCTTGCTTTGTGCGCCGGTTTGGCTTGGGCGGAGATTGAGTTGACCGACACTAAAGGGCGGACAGTCAAGCTGAATGCGGTGCCGGAGCGGGTGGCGCTCGGATTTTATTATGAAGATTATTTGGCGGTAACAGGAAAAGAGGGCTTGGATAAAGTGGTTGCTTTGTCGCGCTACACGTGGAAGGATTGGCGGCCTAATCAATATGCTCTCTATGAGCAGGCTTTGCCGCGTTTAAAAGATATTCCGGATATGGGCAGCACCGCTAATGACAGTTTTTCAGTGGAAAAATTGATTGCCGCAGAGCCCGATGTGCTGATTGTCGCGGCATGGGATTTCGATGCTTTGGGCGAGGCGGCGCATACGATTGAGGCGGCGGGCGTTCCGATTGTGGTTTTGGATTACAATGCGCAAACGATTGAAAAACATGTGCGATCGACCTTGGTTTTGGGCAAATTGATGGGACAGGAGTCGCGCGCACAAGCCTTGGTGGATAATTATCAGGCGGCGATGGAAGCAGTCATGGCGCGGGTGGAAAAAGCACAATCGCAGTCGAAAGTCTATGTCGAATTGGCGCAAAACGGCGCGGAGCAATACGGCAATTCTTACGGCAATACGATGTGGGGCGCTTTGATCACGCAGTTGGGCGGCGAGAATATTGCGGCAAAAGAAATCAGTAACTGGGGACCTTTGAATCCCGAATATATTTTGACGCAAGAGCCCGATGTCATTTTCTTGACGGGTTCGGAATGGAAAAATAAGCCGCAGTCGGTGACGGTGGGCTTCGGTGCGCAGGCGGATGTTTTGAAAACGCGTATGCAGGCCTATATGCAGCGTCCAGGCTGGACGGAACTGCCCGCCGTGAAAAACCGCCGTGTGCATGCGATTTATCACGGCGGTGCGCGTACTTTGTCCGACTATGTTTATGCGCAATATATCGCCAAGCAGTTATATCCTGATTTGTTTGAAGATATCGATCCTGCGCAAAATCTGCGCGATTACTATGCCAAATGGCTGCCGATTGCTGCCGACGGTATTTTTATGTGGCAATATCAGCCTTAAGGATAGCGATTGAATACCGCGATTGTTCATACGCATACGCAGGCGCAGCGCCGTTCCCTGCTATATTTACTTTTGGCATTGGCGCTGCTCTTGTTTTTGATGGGCTTGGATTTATTGACCGGACCTGCGGGTTTATCATTCGACAGTTTATGGTCGGCATTATGGGCAGGCCCGAAGGGCATTGCAGCCGATGGCAGCAATCGTAAAATCATCACCATCTTATGGCAGGTACGCCTGCCGCCGACCCTTATGGGTACTTTGGTCGGTTTGAGCTTGGGCTTGGCAGGGCTGCAAATGCAGACGATTTTAGACAATCCGCTTGCAAGCCCGTTTACGCTCGGCTTTTCCGCCGCCGCGGGATTCGGTGCGGCATTGGCGATTATGTTCGGCGGCTTTCTTGCCGTGCCGGCGTTTATTCTCGTGCCGAGCGCGGCATTTGTCATGACGCTTTTTGCCTGCGGCTTGATTTATGTGCTTGCCATGCTGCGTAGCGCCGCGCTGGAAGTGTTGGTGTTGGGCGGTATTGCGGTTTTATTCTTCTTTCAATCGATTCAATCCTTATTGCAATATCTTGCTTCGCCTGAAGTCTTGCAGCAGATTGTGTTTTGGTTATTCGGCAGTTTGCTGAAATCCAGCTGGACAAGTATTGCCGTGCTGACAGTGGTCTTGCTGCTGTGCTTGCCGTGGATTGCGCGCGATACATGGGCATTGACGACTTTGCGCTTGGGCGAGGCGAATGCGCAAAGTCTTGGCGTGGCGGTAGAGCAATTGCGCCGCCGCAGCTTTATGATTGTCGCCTTATTAACCGCCGCCGCCGTGGCTTTTGTCGGCACTATCGGTTTTGTCGGCTTGGTCGCGCCGCATATTGCGCGCGCTTTGGTCGGCGAAGACCATCGCTTTTCTTTGCCCATGTCGGCAATGGTCGGGGCGATTGTTTTGATCGGCGCATCGGTTCTGGGTAAATGGATTTCGCCTGCGGCGGTTATCCCCGTCGGAATTATTACCGCTGTGGCGGGCGTGCCGATGCTGTTTTTGATTATTTTGCGCCGCACAGGGAGAAACACCTGATGTTAGTCTTGGACAATGTCTGTGTTGCGGCAGGCAGGCAGCCGATTATCGACCGTCTGTCCCTGCAATTAAATGCCGCCGAGATGGTCGGCTTGGTTGGTCCGAACGGTGCAGGTAAATCGACTTTATTGCATGCGATTGCAAATCTGCGTGCCTTCAGCGGCAGGATTACTTGGCAGGAGCGCCCGATTCGTATTGCGGAAATCGGCTTTATGCCGCAGCAATGCCATGTGAAAGCGCAGCTGAGCGTGCTGGATACCTTATTGTTAGGTTGTCATGAAAAATTAGGCTTGCGCGTGCAATCCGAACTGGTTGAGCGTGCGATTAATATGCTGGAATCTTTTCATATCAGTCATTTGCATCAGCGCCCGATGAATCGTCTATCAGGCGGACAGCAGCAGTTAGTGCTATTGGCGCAGCGGCTGTTGCGCCAGCCGCAATTATTATTGCTCGATGAAGCCACTAGCGCCTTAGATATCCGACATCAAATGATGGTCTGCGAACGTTTGCAAAGCTATGTGCAAAGCAGCGGCGCTTTAGTCATCATGGCAGTGCATGATTTAAGCCTTGCCGCGCAATTTATGCAGCGCGTGGCTCTGCTTTCGCAGGGGCGATTAGCCGCCAGCGGCGCTTTTGCCGAAGTGCTGACGGAGCAAAGTCTGCGCCAAGTCTATGGCATTGAAGCGGAAATCTTACGCAGCAGCAGCGGACGCATTGCCGTTGTGCCTATCGCGCCGGTGCAGCGGTCGTGTGCCGAAGGCGCTTAGGTATTTTTCTGGGAAGATTTCGCGCTAACCGCCAATAAAGCGCCGCTAATCACAATGGCGGCACCGCAGTAGGCAAGTCCGTTTAATTCGGGGACGTGATGAGTTGCGGGGCGATACTGTGCAAGATTTCGGTGGCGATGATGGTAATGAGCGGTACCATGGTCAGGGTGGCGGATACTTTGCTGATTTGCCAAATGCGGATGGCTTCGGCAAAGGCCCGTAGGCAATCGGGGTGTTGAGGCAGCAGAAAAGGAGTAATACCCAATGATGCGTTTGCAGACGCGAGAAGGCTGTCCAGTCGATGAAGGCAATGCCGGCTAAGGCGCAGCCCAGATAGATGAGGGCTAGGATTTGCGTATTGCCCATGGTGCGGTTTAATTGTTTCTGCACCAAACTGTACACGACCCAGACGGCGGAGGCAATCAGGCTTAGGAGTATGCCGATGAGTTGGTTGCGCATGTCTTTGCTTAAGAGATGCGGCAATTCGCGGTTAAAGAATAGGAGAATGCCGCTAAAGAGCAGCAGGGATGCGATGATTTGGCGGCGGTTGATGCTTTCTTTATAGACGATGATGCCGGCGAACATCAGCAGAAAGGGTTGCAGTTGCGCCAATACTTGCGCGGCAGAGGGGTTGAGATAGAGTAGGACTGTGCTGAAAAGAAAGAAGTTGCCGAATAATCCCATGATGCCGAGTAGTAACAGGAAGAGGCGACGTGTTTGCAGAATATAGTCAAAGAATTGAAAAAGTATTACGGCGTTGGCTCGCCTTGCCGTACGCTCTTGTACTGTCTGCGGCTCGCCGCCTTGTACTACTTTTTCACTTCTCCGACTATAGTTGCCGCTGTCGGCAGTTCTCGCCGATGGCTTAATAAGACGAATAAAAACAGGGCGGCAAAGGCAAAGCGCGTGGTAACGAGGGTTTGCGGATTCATGAGGCGCAAAAGCGGTTGCGCCGCCATCGGCAGAAAGCCCCACATCAATACCGTGATGCTTGCCATCAATAATCCTTTGCCTGCGTTCATGAATCTGTTCCTTGCTTGATGAAAAAAGCACCTTTAAGGTGCTTGAGTGTGTAATTTGCCTTGATGCAGATAGTAGCAGGAATCGGTTTGGCGGGCGATGTTGAGGTCGTGGGTGACTAAAATCATCGCACCGTTTTGTTCGCGAATCAGCGATTGCATGAGGGCGAAGACGCTGTCGGCATTGTCGTTGTCCAAATTACCGGTGGGTTCGTCGGCAAGCAGGCAGCGCGGCTGGCTGACAAGTGCGCGGGCAATGGCGGCACGTTGGCGTTCGCCGCCCGAGAGTTCGGCGGGTTTATGCCGCATTCTGGCGGAAAGCCCGACTTTTTCCAGCCACAGCGCGGCTTCGCGCATGGCTTGGCTGTCGCTGATGCCGCGAATTCGTAGCGGCATGGCGACGTTTTCCTGCGCGCTGAATTCCGCCAAGAGGTGATGGAATTGATAGACAAAGCCCATGTAGCGGTTGCGCATTTTGCTGCGGCGGTTGTGCTGGGTTTTGCCGGCTTGCACAAAAGGCTCACCGCAAAGGCTGATGTTGCCGCTGTCGGGGCTGTCCAGACCGGCAAGCAGATGCAGGAGGGTGGATTTGCCCGAGCCGGATGCGCCGACGATGGAAACGCTTTGTCCTTGTGAAATGCTGAGGTCGATGCCTTGTAAGATGCTGAGGTTTTCGCCTTTGCTGCGGTATGTGAAGTGCAGGTTTTCTGCTTGCAGCACAATTTGGTTCATGCTTATTCCTCTGCTTATTCTTGGGATAGGGCGCGAGCGGGTTCGGTGCGCGCGGCAATAATGGCGGGAATGACGGAAAAGAGCAGGGTCATGATGAGGGTAATCGCGCTGATGCTGATGACCACCGCCGGATCGATTTTCGCGCTGAGCTGTTCGACGAAATACAGTTGCGGCGGAATTTCATAGCCTGTCATTTTCTGTAATACATCCATGAGATAGGGTACGTTAAGAGCAATCACAATGCCCAGACTGACGCCTAAGACGGTGCCGATGCTGCCGAAAATCATGCCTTGCGAGATAAAGATTTGCGCGATTTGTCCGCGCGTCATGCCCATGGTGCGCAAGATGGCGATATCGCGGCGTTTTTCGGTAACGACCATATACATGGAGGAGAGCAGCCCGAATGCCGCCACCATCACAATCAGGCATAGGATGATGAACATGGCGTTTTTTTCCATTTGCACGGCATTGAAATAGACCGCTTGGTCGAGCGACCAATCGCTGGCATAGACGTCGGGCGGCAGAATGCTTTGCAGATGTTTACGGATTTCGGGCGCCTGCATGGCGTCGCCGATTTTAATTTGATAACCGCTGGCGCCGGCGGGCAATTGCAATAGAGTTGCGGCATCGGCTTCATGTACCATCACATATTGATGGTCATATTGATAATGTCCGCTTTCAAAAGCGCCGACATAGGTAAAGCGTTTGAGGCGCGGCATCAGTCCGGCGGCGGAAGCATTGGCTTTGGGCACGATAATCGTGATTTTGTCGCCGGGGAAAACGCCTAATTGATTCGCCAAACCTTTGCCTAAAATGATATTCCATGAGCCTGCTTGCAAGGCATTGCGGGCTTGCTCGGGAATGCGGGTGAAGGTTTCCGATACTTTGCCTTCTTCTTCGGGATTCAGTCCGTGCAGCAAAATGCCCTGATAGGAATTGCCCATGCCGATTAGCCCCTGTCCTTCCACATAAGGGGCATAGGCTTGAATGCGCGCATCTTGGCGCAGATATTGGGCGGCATCAAATTCGGGGGCAATGGTTTCGCTAAAGCGCGGTCGCAGAGAGACTTGCGCGGTCATGGCGAGGAGCTTGTCGCGCACATCGCTGACCACGCCGTTCATCACCGACAGCACCACAATCAAAGCGGCGATGCCGATAGTGATGCCGATGACGGCTAAAATCGCATTGAGCCCGATGAAATTGCTGCCGCGGCGCGCATAACTGTAGCGCAGCCCGATTTTGCTGGGGAGAATGGACATATTAATCGGCAAGCAGCGCGTCTAATTTGCCCTGCTCGTCGAGTGCGTATAAATCGTCGCAGCCGCCGACGTGTGTGCCGCCGATAAAGATTTGCGGCACGGTGCTGCGTCCGCCGGCGCGGGCGATCATTTCATCGCGGCGCTCGGGGAATTTGCTGATATTGATACTTTCCACTACTGCGCCTTTGTCGTCGAGCAATTCGGCGGCGCGTTGGCAATAAGGGCAGGTGGGCTTCATATACATGAGTACGTTTTTCATAAGAATCCTCGTTGATTTAGACTAGGGGGAGATTTTCTGCTTTCCAGCCGTCGATGCCGGATTTGAGCTGATAGACGTTGCTAAAACCTTGCGCGGTCAAGAGATTGGCTTGCTGACGGCTGCTCAAGCCGCTTTGACAATATACGATAATCGGCTTGTCTTTGGCAAGATTAAGGCTTTGCGCATAATCGGCGAATTTATCGGCGCCGACGTGTTTGGCACCGGCAATATGTCCGGCTTTGTATTCGGCGGCGGTGCGCGTATCCAGCAGCAAAGCGCCGTTATTGATGAAAGCGCTGGCGGCAATATTGCTTAATTGCTGTCCGCTCTTGCCGCGGTTATTGAATTCATAAAAGGCGATGGCTGCCAAGACGATGAATAACAGAAGAAAAAGCAGCCAGTTGGCGGCAAAAAATTGCGAAAAAGACATCGCGTTCCCTCGAAAAAGCAAAAGGCTAATTATACGGCTTGACCGCGCAGAATTAAACCTATAGTCAAAGAATTGAAAAAGTATTACGGCGTAGGCTCGCTTTGCCGTACGCTCTTGTACTGTCTGCGGCTCGCCGCCTTGTACTACTTTTCACTTCTCCGACTATATACGCCCGAAAAGCCCCGCTTTGCGTATTGCCATAGTGAAATGCGGACTAAGCGCGGCTTTCTGCTATATTGCGCGTTTTTTTAAAGAGAGATAACACATGAATCGACAACAAGGACGCGCTTCTATTTCCGCCATTTTGCTAATAGTGATTTTAGGCGCGGTGGGTTTGGCCTTTGTAACGGGCGTGCCTGCCTATAATAAATTGCAGCGTTTGGACGAGGGCGTGAAAGCCGCTTGGTCGGACGTGGTCAATCAATATCAGCGCCGTGCCGATTTGGTGCCGAATTTGGTGGAAGTGGCGAAAGGCTATGCCGCGCATGAGGAATCGGTCTTTACACAGGTAACCGAGGCGCGCAGCCGCGTCAGCAGCATGAATGTGAATGTCGGCGATTTGGATGCCAATGCTTTGCAGCAGTTCCAGGCGGCGCAGGCGCAATTAAGCGGTGCTCTATCGCGTTTGATTGCGGTATCGGAAAACTATCCCGAATTAAAAGCCAGCGAAGTCTTCCAGAATCTGCAAGTGCAGTTGGAAGGCACGGAAAACCGCATCGCCACTGCGCGCAGCGACTATATCAATACCGTACGCGAGTTTAACAGCAGCGTGCGCCAATTCCCGACCAATATGATTGCCGGTTTTGCCGGACTGAGCGCCAAGCCGAATTTCAGCGTGGAAAACGAAGCGCAAATTTCGACCGCGCCTAAAGTAAGCTTCGGACAATAAAATGAACGCAAGATTTCTGCCGCGCCTCTCTTATCTGCTCGCCGCTTTCTGCTTGTTCTGCTGTGCGCCGTTGTGGGCGGTTCCTGCCGAGCAATTGAGGCTTGACCGCCCTGTGATTGATCAAGCGCAATTATTGGATGCGGCAAGTGTGGCGCGGATTGAAAACCGCCTCTATGCCCTGCGCGATCAGGCATTGGTGCAGGCGGCGGTGGTTATTGTCGATAGCACCGACGGCGTGGAAGCCTTTGATTATGCCTTGAGTTTGGCGCGGCGTTGGCAATTGGGCGATGCGCAGGCGAATAACGGGCTGTTGTTTTTAGTCGCGCTGCAAGACCGCCGCTTTTTCATTCTGACGGGCAGAGGAATTGAAGGCGCATTGCCTGATGTCTCGGTGGCGCGGATTCAGCGCAATCAATTAGTGCCCGCTTTCCGTCAAGGGCAATACATGCAAGGTATTGAAAATACGATCAATGCACTGATTACGCAGTTGGAAGCCGACCCCGATACGCGCGCGCAAATGATTGCGGCGGATAAAAAAGCCGACAGCGGCGATCCTTTGGAACAAGTGCTGCCTACCGCGATGATGATTTTTGTGCTGTGCTTTCCTCTTGCCATGCTCTTGGGTAAATTTGTCAGCGGCTTGCTGGGCGGCGCGGCGGTGGCGGGCCTGAGCTATTTCATCTTCGGCTTGGGCGCGCTGTCCTTTGTTTTCGGTTTCTTTTTCTTTGTTATCTTTTTGTTTTTCTTTGGCGCACAAGGCGCTTCGGGCGGCAGTCGACCGATTATTATCAGCGGCGGCAGCGGCGGTTTTTCGGGTGGCAATTTTGGCGGCGGACGCAGTTATGGCGGCGGTGGAGGCGGTTTTTCAGGTGGCGGAGCAGGAGGTTCATGGTGAATACGCAAACAGTTGGCAGCAAAGTAAAACGTGCTTTATCGCATTTGATCGCCACCCCTTTTCAATCGCGCTGGCTCAATGCCGCCGCCTTGGCGCGGCTTGAAGCGGCGATTGCCCTTGCCGAGCGCGGTCATCGCGGCGAAATCCGCCTGTGCATCGAACGCAGCCTGCCTTTTACGCAAAGTTTTCATCTGCGCATCCGTCAGCGTGCCGAAGACATGTTCGCCCATCTGCGGATTTGGGACACGGCGGAACGCAACGGCATTTTGATTTATCTGAATTTGGCGGAACACCGCTTGGAAATCGTTGCCGATCAAGGCTTAAATACCGTGATTAATGAAAAAGAATGGCAGATTCTGGCGGATGCAGCGGTAGCGAAACTCTACGCTAAAGAAAGAATCGAAGCGCTGGAAGCCTTGCTGGAAGACGTGGGCAATCTGCTGCGTGAACGCATGCCCTCGGAAGACGACCCCAACGGCAACGAATTGCCTAATCAAGTCCTTCTGCGCTAAGCTGCGCCTTTTCGCTTTAGGAGACACTCATGCCAGCCGTTCAAGCCTATGCGCGCTATCAAAGTATCCGCCATCGCCTGCCGCAAGTGCGGCGCGCCGCGCCCGCCCTTGCCGTTAGCGGCTTAGAAGAAATCGCCGAACAATTCGATGTCTTTTTATTTGATGCCTACGGCGTCTTAAACGTAGGCAGCAGCGCAATTGCCGGCACGGCGGAAGTCGTTGCCGCCCTACAAGCGCAAGGCAAAGAATGCTTTGTCGTCTCAAACGCCGCCGGCTTTGAAAAAAACTTCTATCTCGGCAAATACTCGGGCTTAGGCTATGATTTTGCGCTGGAAAACATCGTTACCAGCCGCGACGCCCTCTTGGAAGCCTTGGCGGAATACCCGCGTCAACTCACTTGGGGCAGAATCGGCGCGGCAGAACATCAAACAGACCTTGCCGATTATCAAATAATCGACCAAGATGCGCCGCAATTCCTGCAAGCCGACGGCTTCTTATTCTTCTCGCCACACCGCTGGAATGCCGAACGCCAAGCCGCATTGGAAGCCGCGCTTATCAATCATCCGCGCCCCGTCTTGCTCGGCAATCCCGATCTCATCGCGCCCCTTGGCAAAACATCGTCTATCGAAGCAGGTACATACGCCTTATTCTTCCCTGATGCCGTGCATGAGAAAACCCGCGTCTTCGGCAAACCTTTCCCCGCCATTTACGACATCGTGGTAAAACGCCTCGCCGCGCGTGGCATCGCCTTTCAGCCCGAACGCTGCCTGATGCTGGGCGACACCCTGCATACCGATATTTTAGGCGGTAATGCCTATGGCATTAAAACCGCGCTTTTATACGGACACGGCTTTTTCAAAGACCTTGATTACCGCCACTACATCGCCGACAGCGGTATCTCGCCTGATTTTGTTATGGCGCAAGTGGGAAAATCCTAAGGCTAGTCTATCTGCCGCCATTATTGGCGGCAGCATTCGCGCAAGCCGAATTTAATGGATACGGCAAATAAAAAGCTGAGCATATCAATGCTCGGCTTTTTTGTTTGGCGATTGAATAATCGATAAAACGAGAGCGGGAAAATATTCGTTTTAAGGTATGGTGCAAAAAAGCGTCTTAATCCCCGATGTGTGGGGCGGTTGTTCCAACTAATGCTCACGAGCAACATTGGTTCGATTGTTAGTCTTAATCCCCGATGTGTGGGGCGGTTGTTCCAACTAAAGCACCTGGATTAGCTATTCGCTTATCTAAGGTCTTAATCCCCGATGTGTGGGGCGGTTGTTCCAACGGAGGCAGCCTACCACCTGCAATGCTTCGCGCTTGTCTTAATCCCCGATGTGTGGGGCGGTTGTTCCAACATTCCCCAGTGCTTTGTATCGCGCGGAATCACTGGGTCTTAATCCCCGATGTGTGGGGCGGTTGTTCCAACCACATGTAGGAACTCAGTACTTGTCCTGCCGTGGGTCTTAATCCCCGATGTGTGGGGCGGTTGTTCCAACTTGTTCCGACTGGGCAAGCGTCGCTAGAATGTTTGTCTTAATCCCCGATGTGTGGGGCGGTTGTTCCAACGAAAATCGGAAGCAGAGAACGGTCTGTATAAAGCGTCTTAATCCCCGATGTGTGGGGCGGTTGTTCCAACCTACGATGTAGGTGAGGCATACAAGCTGCAAGTGTCTTAATCCCCGATGTGTGGGGCGGTTGTTCCAACTGCTGATTCATCGTATGCCGCGTCTTAATCCCCGATGTGTGGGGCGGTTGTTCCAACTGACTGCCTGTTTTTTCTCCTTGCTTTTCAAATGGTTGAAAGGCGCTTTAGCTAAATTTCTTTTTTGCCAAAAGGAGTTTTTCATGCTGTCGAGTTTTCAATGACTTAGCTTTGTGTCGGAAGAACGTTGAGGCGCGCTATTTTAAAGGCTGTTTGCGCGCCGTTCAAGGGGTGTTTTATGTTTTGTGTTTTAAATATGGCGATGGGGTTTCCGGAAAGTTGCCGAGGCTGATGCCTGTGCCTAGGCTGGGTTTGCCTAGGCGGTAGAGTTTGCCGGCGAGAGGGTAGGCGCGTAGGTCGTCTTTTTTAGGGTCTAGGTTTTGCATGAGTTGTTCGAGTGTTTCTATGAGTTGTGTTTCATTGCCTTGGTATAGAAAGGTGCTGTTTTGCAATGAGATGGCGATGTCTGTGAGTTGGCGGTGGATTTTTTGCAGACGGCGTTTGTCTGTGATGTCGTAGGCGATTATCCAGTTCATGATGTTGTTTCGCTGTTGTTTGTTTTGTCGATGATGTGGAGGTGGTCGCTGTTTCTGTCGTGGGCGGGATCTAGGGTTTTGAGTAGTTGGCGGCAGCGGTGGTGGATTTGGGGGCGCAGTTGTTTGGCAAGTTGTTCGTAGTCTTGGTAGAAGTGTTGGCGGGCGGTTTTGTTGATGCTGCAATTGTTGGCGGTGATGCGAAAGTCTTGGGCGCGGTAGCGTTGTTGTTTGATGTGTTGAATGATCCATTGATCGTATTGCGGGCGCAGGGCTTCGATGAGGTCGCAGGCGAGGGATTCGCGTCCGTGTTCGGTTTGGTGGTAGTAGCCGATGTAGGGGTCAAGTCCGCAGAGGTGTAGGTGTTTGACGGTTTCAAAGTGTAGCAGGGTGTAGCCGAGAGAGAGGAGGCTGTTTACTGGGTCGCGCGGTGGGCGGCGGTTGCGTCCTGTAAATTGCAGATTGCGCGGAATGATGTGCTGCCATGCGGCAAAGTATTGGGCTGCCGCCGCGCCTTCTATGCCGCGAATTTGGGCGATGCTTGGGCTGTGGCTTATGTGGGAGAGGTGTTGGGTAATGGATTTGATGTGGCGGTAAATGGGCGGTTGGCGGTATTGATGAAGGTGTTCCAGTTGGGCTTGGAGTTTTTCTTGGCAGATGTGGCGGGATTGTTGTAGGCAAAAGTCAGGGTTTTGGGCTTGGGTGTATTGGTGTTGGCGGCGTTTTCCATCTAGTTTCCAATTGGGCATCAATAGGCAGGGGCGGCGGTTTCTGCCGCTTAAGATGACGATGCCAATGCCGTGTTCGCCGAGTTTGCCTAGGCTGTGTGCGCTGAGTTGAAGGTCGCCATGTATGCAGAGGCGTTCGATGAGTTTGAGGGGAAGGGTGTTGAGGTGTTGTTCGTTTTCGCGAATGACTAGGGCAGCGCGTTCTATGCTGAGGCTAAGGTTGCGGCGGTCGATATAGAGGGTGCTCATGTGTTGTCCTTTAGCTGATGATGAAATAGTCTTGGCGCAAGGGGTGGGCTATGCCGTAGTGTTTGGCTTTTTCGGAGTCGGTAATGAAGTAGTGAAGGCTGTCTTGTTCGGTGATGAGTTCGCTGATGTCGTTGCAGAGTTGTTGTTGCTCGTGGGGGTGGAGGTTGCATTCGTAGAGGGATTTTTGCCTACCTGTGGCATAGGATTGAAGCAGGCGGCGGATTTTGGCTTGGCGTTTGGGGCAGCTGATGTCGTAGATAAAGAGGTAGTAGTGGCGCATGGGTTTCCTTATGTGTTTGTTGTGGTGTTTATTATGCGTGATGGTAAATTTTTTTGAGTAGAAAAATTTGTTTTTATCGAGTTTGTTTAAGCTTTGTTTTATGATGCGGTTTTCAATAAGGAGCTGGATATGACGGTTTGGTTTGTTTCGCGTCATCAGGGCGCTATAGACTGGATTGCTGAACAGAAGCTTTGGCAGGTGGATAGGGTGGTGCCGCATTTGGCGGTGGAGGAGATTAATGCCGGCGATGTGGTTTTGGGGACTTTGCCTGTGCATTTGGCAGCGCAGGTTTGCGAGCGCGGTGCGCGGTTTTATTTTTTGCAGATGCCGCAGTCTTTGGCGATGCGCGGTAGCGAGTTTTCAGCGCAAGAGATGCGTGAAGCGGGGGCAAGTTTGCAGGCTTTTGATGTGCGCAAGCTGAAGGCATGATGTTGTGAGGAGGGCTGGAGATGCTTAGATTGGCGGCAAAAGAAAGGAAGATCGATGCAGCCTCATAATTTGCCGAGCGATTTGCCGATTGCCCGTTATCGTTTTGGTTTTTTGCTGCATCAAGCCGTGCAATTTCCTGCTTATGCCGGCTCTACTTTGCGCGGTATTTTTGGGCATGCTTTGATGAAATATATTTGTACTTGCAGACAAGATCCGCATCAAGATAATTGTTTTTATAGCCGCGTTTTCAGTGTGCCGCCGAGTCAGCGTCTTGATCGCAGTCAGAGAAATACGCCGCCGCCGCCTTATGTTATCGAGCCGCCGCTACAGGGAAAAACGCATTGGCAAAGCGGCGAGATATATCGTTTTAATCTTGTGCTGATTGGCGAGGCGCGGCATTATCTGCCGCTGATTAGCTATGCTTTGCAGCAGGCTTTTAATCATCAAATCGGTAGGCAGAAAAGTCGTGCGGAGTTGATTGAATTGGCAGTAGAGCATCAAGATTCTTGGTATCCTATTCTCAAAGATAGGAATATTATCCGGCATCATAATAGCATCAGCTTGCCAGAGAGCTATCCAGAGCATATCTGTCTGAATTTTCTAACACCTGTGCGTCTACAGCAGCAAGGCAAGGTCGTTAAAGAAGAACATTTTAGTGCAGACCAAGTGCTGCGGCAGGCGATGCGGCGCAGCTCAAGCATCGCTCAGCTTTATTTTCCTCAAGCGATAGAGGCCGACTATGCCGCTCTTGCTAGGCAATGCCAAGATGTTGTTTGGCAGAGCCAAGTCCGATGGCAGGATTGGACGCGTTATTCCAACCGCCAACAGCAGCATATGAGTTTAGGTGGGCTTATCGGGGAATGTCGGTTTAAAGATATTCCGCCTGAACTGAGTGTGTTTTTGCATTTGTGCCAGTGGCTGCATATCGGCAAAGAAACGGTTTTTGGTTTGGGGGCTTATCGCTTGAGAAAACTAGCGAATGATTGAAATTTATACTATCATCTTTTTAGAATGCTATAGTTTAGATGTAAAGTTTTAAGTTAATAATTTTTGATATATTTTCATTTTAACCAAGGAGATGATATGAGTACTTTGATTAGTTTTTTAGGTAAGCAAATGAATGGCTACCGTGAAACGGAATATGAGTTAAATAATCAATTTTTTACCACTAAATTTATGGGAGCCGATTTAACACAAATAATAAAACCTAAAAAATTATTGCTGATTGGTACAGCCGGTAGTATGTGGGATGTATTATTTGATCACTACGGCACTACAGATGAAAGGTTATTGGAATTAATTGAAAAATCTAGCCAAAATGAAGTTGATGAAAACTTCTTACAGGCATTCACACCTGAGTTAGAGCAGAAATTGGGTTGTGAGGTTCGCTGTATCGTGATTGGATATGCACGTGATAGTGTGGAGCAAATTGCTATTTTGCAAAGAATTTCCAGAGAATTATGTGAAAATGAATGTATTTCACTCGATGTTACTCATGGCTTTCGACATTTACCTATGTTGGCATTGGTTGCGGCGCGTTTTTTGAAAAGTATAAAAAATATTCGTACTGAACATATTTATTATGGCGCGTTTGAAATGAGAAATGAGAATAACCGTACGCCGGTAGTGGATTTGAGCGGTATGCTGACCATGTTGGATTGGGTAGATGCGCTTTCTGCTTATAAACAAAGCGATAATTATGCCGCATTTATCCCATTGTTAGATTCGCATAATGGTCAATTATTGAAGGAAGCTGCTTTTTTTGAAAATATTAACCAAATGCAATTTTCGCGTTCATCGTTGAAAGAGTTTAATAAAAATTTACAATCAAATCAAATTAATAATCTATTTTTACCATTGGTAAAAAATGATTGGGTGCAGAGACTTCAATGGGTGAAAGAGAAAGGTCATTATGAACGCCAGTTGTATTTGGCGAAACGACACTTGGAAAATGGCAATTATCTACAAGCCAGTATTTTGAGTAATGAAGCATGGATTTCTAAAAAAATTAAATTTAATAATCAAGATCAAAATGTTCATGGTTTACGTGATAAAGCAAAGGATGAATTGAAGAAGACTCTTAATTCAACGGGTAAAAAATTATTTAACGAAATTTCTGCTATTCGTAACGCAATGGCACATGGTACAAAGCCAGATAATGCTGATATTTTACCAATTTTGAATAACCAAGAAAAATTACATCAAAAACTAAAAGATATTATTCAATATATTGAAACATGGGAAATATAATCATGAGTTTACGAAAAATTGATTTAGCCGCACCTGTGTTTGATAAAGACAGCAAAATTATTACAACAGATTCAGGGCAGCACTCTACTGAAATAGCATGGCAAAGCATTTCATGTGAATTGGTAACGCCTATTCACGGTGGTGGCGTTGAAGCAAGACACAGTGATGCGGATTTACCGATTCGTGTGGCAGCGATTCGCGGACAGTTGCGTTTTTGGTGGCGTTTGTTGACGCAACATAAATGGAAGCTGAAAGATATTCGCAAAGCGGAATTTGCTTTGTGGGGCGGTATGAATGATGGCGATGAGGGCGGAGGTCATGCGAGTTTGGTGTTTTTGCGGGTGGAAATGGAAAATAAACTCCAAAAAGCCTTGCTTTCAGACTACGCTAAAAATATCAATGATACATTAGGTTATGCCTTATTTACCGCCAGAAGCACCCGAACTGGCTTGCCTGAAATGAAGTTGGGTAAAGAAGGTTTGCGTTGGAATTTGCAATATTGCTTTGACCAAAAAATCAGCGATGAACAAAAAGAACAAGTTTTAGAAACCCTACGCTGGTGGGCGACTTTGGGCGGTATTGGTGGACGAACGCGACGCGGTTGTGGCGTATTTACCGTGCAAGGCTTGAATTTGGTTTCAGAACAGGAAATGCGTGATTTGGGTTGTCAAATCTTGCATTCAGGCAGCCTAGAAAATAATGCCAAAGCCGCGTGGATTGATGCGATTGATGCTTGGAAAGAAAAACGCCGTGAGCATAAAGAGGCATTTCGAAAATTACTTGGCAAAAATGATGAACATTCGCGTCATTTGGCAACGGTGTTTAGTCGCCCTGTTTATAACGGTTCGCAATGGCGTGCTATGGTGCTGATGTTGCCCAATAGCAGCCAAGAAGTGAAAAACATTTTAGGGAAAACAAAATGAATTCATATGTTTTAATCCTGTCTGTAGGACCGGTGCAAGGATTTATTGCTTCGGCGCGGCGCAGTCGTGATTTGTGGGCGGGGTCGTGGTTGTTGTCGGAGATTGCCAAAGCAGCGGCGCAAAGTTTGCTAAATAGCGGTGCGGAAATGATTTTCCCTCATGCAGAAGAAAACAAGCTGCCTGAAAATGTGGGCAATAAAATTCAGGTTATCATCAAAAATAAATCTCAAGAAGAGCTGTTGAATATTGCCAAAGAAGCCAAAAAAGCCGCAGAGGATTTTTTTGTTAAACAAGCTGATGATGTTTTTGAAAAAATCGGTAAACAGTTGCGCCAAGAGCTTTGGGATAATCAAAAAACGATTATGTGGAAGTGCAATACGCGTGGGCAAAAATGGCTGATGAGAAAGAATATGTTTCAGCCAGCCAAAAAGCCGCCGCCATGTTGGCAGCGCGTAAAGCCACTCGTGATTTTGCTCCATCACTTAATAAAGTGAATTTACCCAAATCATCGTTAGACGGTGCGCGTGAAACCGTGCTGCCTGAAAAAAACAGTTCTTTGTTACGCAAAAAATTAGGGTTGAGCCAATCGGAGCAGCTGGATTGTGCAGGTGTGGTCAAGCGTTTATGCGGTAATCCGGAGCAATTCACCGCCATCACTCGCGTGGCGGCAGAGAGTTGGATTGCTGAAGTCAAACACCATGCCGATTTTGAGCAAGTGAAACAAGCCTATGAAGAATTGGTGAAAAATGGCTTGGCAACACGCGTTTTTAGGCAATCATCAAATTTATGCGGATTTTCCGTATGACGCGCAATTTTTATACCCTGCACGTTTGCAAGCAGCTTACCCAAACTGTGACGATGCCGATAAACCATTATTGGACCAATTTAAAATATGCTTTAAAAGCAATTTGGAAAGCACATGGCGAGCCATGCCCTTATTTTGCCATGTTGTTGGCAGACGGCGATCGCATGGGGGAATTGCTGGATAAAGCAGAAAAAATAGAACATCATCAATCTATCACTAAACATTTATCCGCATTTGCCGAAGGTGTTCCCCAAACCATGCCAAAACATCAGGCGCAATGTATTTATGCGGGTGGCGATGATGTGTTGGGTTTGGTGCCGCTCAATCAAGCCCTTAAGTGTGCCGAAGCACTGGCAGAAAAATTTTCAGCTAGTTTGAAACCAGTTGCCGATGGTTTGGGGGCAGAAAATCCGCCTACCTTATCGGTGGGTTTGGCAATTTGCCACATCAATACACCATTGGGCAATATCCGTGCCTTGGCAAAACGCGCCGAAAAAGAAGCTAAAGGCGATAAATACCCCAAAAAAACACAGCGTAATGCTTTGGGCATCACATTGGGGTGCGCGGCGGTGCGACTGTAGATATGCGTTTGCGTTGGGATGATACATCTGCATTGGAAAAATTCAGGTTCTGGCAGCAGGCTTATCAAGAAAAAACCATCAGCAGCCGTATTGCTTATGATTGTCGTGAAATTTTTACGGCTACCGATTTTCCCACACCCAGAGATGAAGCCTTGTTGGAAAAAATCCGCATGGCTGAATTGATGCGTATGTTGGAAAAAGCCCGTACTCATGACGGTAAAAAATAGATGCTGTCGTGAAAACGGAATTGGAAAACCGCCTCAATGCTTTGCAAGACTTAAACGCCCTTGCTACCGAGTTAATCATCGCCCGCTGGCTGGCGGCCAAAACCCAACGCGATTTAGGAGAGAACATCATGAATTATTACATCATTGACGCGCTTTCGCCGTTGGTGTTTCGCAGTGGCAAACCCTTTGGCGCACAGTCGGACACAGACGACATCATGTTTCCTTTGCCCAGCGCGGCGGCGGTTTGATTCGCACGGTGTCGGGCGCAGCAGCAGGACGGTTTTTCAGGCAGCTACGATGTAGCGGCTTTGCAAAATATTGCGGTAAACGGTTTGTTTTTGGCGAAATTGGACGATTCAGGTAGCTTGAAACAGGTGTTTGTGCCCAAACCAGCCGATGCTCTGTATCTTAAAAATAAAGAAACCGATCGTGTGCAATTGCTGCGTTTGTCGCCACAAAAAGTGCCTGAAGATTGTGGTTCGGATTTGCCGCA